>CAKNRV010000003.1 GCA_930991035.1 uncultured Clostridium sp.
TTCTCGGTAATTAGAAGTTACTTTTTCCAAATAGAATTTACTTTTACAGTTGACCATTTCTCTTGAAACGGTTTAAGATTTTTGTGTTCATTAAACTTTTTGAAAGTCTTGAATTCAAGCTGTATCAGAGCTTTCAAAAAGTTCGACAAAAACTCGTCTTGGTGGCTTGAAGTGGAATTGCGACCCGCGTCGGGAAAACAGTCCACAGGGCTGTTTTCTTTTTCCTCCTTTTCGATTCCACATTATATTCTCTACATAAAATAAAAAAAGAGCTAATTTAATTAGCTCTACTTTTTCTGGTGGCTTGAAGTGGAATCGAACCACTGACACAGGGATTTTCAGTCCCTTGCTCTACCAACTGAGCTATCAAGCCATTAATATGTGAATTGTTTTTCTTATATAATTATTATTACAATAGGAAAATTTAATTCTGCAAAATATAATTTTTTCTATTTCCTTAAAATAAAAAAATGGCGACCTGGAACGGGCTCGAACCGTCGACCTCTAGCGTGACAGGCTAGCGTTCTAACCAACTGAACTACCAGGCCGTATAGGAAATGTTTTACAAAAAAATGGTGGGCGCAATAGGGCTCGAACCTATGACCTCCTGCTTGTAAGGCAGATGCTCTCCCAGCTGAGCTATGCGCCCATTTCCTTCGACTTGTTTAGTATACTAGATTTTTTAATCTTTGTCAATACTTTTTTTAAAATTTTTTTAATTTCTAAATTTGGGTTCTAAAGTACACTGAAATATGAGTGTTCCATTTGTTCAAAAGCTTGAACAGAAAGGAGTGTCCCAAACGTTCAAAAGCTTGAACAGAAAGGAGTGTCCCAAACGTTCAAAAGCTTGAACAAAAAGGAGTGTCCCTTTTGTTCAAGTTTTTTGTTTATATCAGTTTATTTCTTATTCCATTCTTCTTTATTTGTTTGTCTTTGTCTTGCTATTGCAAGTGCATAATCAGGTACATCTTCAGTTATTGTTGAACCTGCTGCAATAAATGTTTCGTCACCTATTGTTACTGGCGCTACTAAATTTGTATTAGAGCCAATAAATGCATGATTTCCTATTATTGTTTTACTCTTATGGAATCCGTCATAGTTACAAGTAATTGTACCACATCCTATATTACATTTTTCTCCTACTTCGCAATCTCCCAAGTATATAAAGTGTGGAACTTTTGTGCCTTCCCCTATTATAGCCTTTTTTATTTCTACAAAATTTCCTATTTTTACATTATTAGCTAATTTACATCCTTCACGAATATATGCATTTGGTCCTATTTCACAATCTTCTCCTATTTGTACTCCAGACTTTATAGTTGTGTTTGGATGTATTACTGTATCCATTCCAATTTCTACATCGTCATAAATATATGTAGTATTTATATCTTCTATTGTAACACCTTTTTTCATTTGCTCTGTATTTATTCTCATTTGTAATACTTTTGTTAACATTTCTAGTTGTACTCTATCATTTATTCCTAATATTTCTGTATTATCTTCTACTATTACTGCACCTGTTTTTAATCCCTTTTCGTTCATTATTTGAATAACATCTGTTAAATAGTATTCCCCTTGTGCATTATTTGGACTAATTTTATCTAATGCTGATAACAATTCCTCTATATCAAAGCAATAAATTCCAGCATTTATTTCTTTTATCTCTTTTTGTTCTTCTGTTGTGTCTTTTTCTTCTACTATTGCAGAAATATTTCCACCTTCGTCTCTTACAATTCTTCCATAACCTGTTGGATTATCATAAATTGCTGTTAAAAGTGTAGCATATTCTTTGTTTTCTATACTTTTTTCTAATAGTTTGTTTAATGTTTCAGGTCTTATTAATGGTACGTCTCCATTAAGCACTAGAACTTTTCCTTTCTTTCCTTGTAAGTATTCTTTTGCTTGCATTACTGCGTGACCTGTTCCAAGCATTTCTTCTTGATAAGCATATTTTACATCATCGCCAAGTACTGCCATAACTTCTTCTTTCATATATCCTACTACTGCTACTATTTCATTAACTCCTGCTTTTTTGGCATTTTCCACTGCTCTTTTTACAACTTCTTTTCCATAAATTTTTTGAACTAATTTAGATTTTTTTGATTTCATTCTTGTTCCTTTTCCAGCAGCCATAACAATTGCCATAATGTTATCTTCCATTAAACTCACTTCTCCTTTTTACTTTTCTTACTAAATAATATGTAATTATTTAGCGAACGTCATTATTTTATCACAAAAAATCTAATTTAGCAAATTTTTTATATTTTAGTCATAACTTTGAAATTCACCTAATATACATTAAATAAAGTTTAGTACAAACATTTTTTAAGGGGGTTATTTGATTAATGGAAGAGAATTTAAAATTATATCAAGATATAGCTAATCGTACTCAAGGGGATATTTATGTAGGAGTTGTTGGACCTGTAAGAACTGGTAAATCTACCTTTATAAAAAGATTTATGGATTTATTGGTTATCCCTAATATTGACAATGAATATAAAAGAGAACGTGCCAGAGACGAACTACCACAAAGTGCTGGTGGCAGAACAATAATGACAACAGAGCCAAAATTTGTTCCAAATGAAGCTGTTGAGATAACAATTGGAGACAATTTAAAATTAAAAACTCGTCTTGTAGACTGTGTTGGATATTTAGTAAACAATGCAATCGGTTATTTAGAGGACGATATGCCTAGAATGGTTAAAACTCCTTGGTTTGACGAAGAAATACCTTTTGAGCAAGCAGCTGAAATTGGTACAAAAAAAGTTATTCAAGAACATTCTACCATTGGAATTTTAGTTACAACAGATGGAAGCATAACAGATATTCCTAGAGAGGATTATGTTTCTGCTGAAGAAAGGGTTGTAAAAGAATTAAAAGACCTTAACAAACCTTTTGTAATAGTTCTAAACTCTGACGATCCATTCTCTGATTACACTAAAAATTTGGCCGCTACATTGGAGGATAAATATCAAGCAGCTGTAATTCCTGTTGATTGCTCTAGGTTAGATATGGAAGATATTGATAACATTTTTGGAAAAATTCTATATGAATTTCCTATTGAAAAAATGAATATTAACTTTCCTAAATGGGTTGATGGTTTATCTGATTCGCATTGGCTAAAAGAAGAATTATATTCAGAGATTAAAGATGCTTTTTCAAATATACATATTCTAAAGCAAGTGGATAATAGTTTGACTAAATTACAAAGTACTCAAATAATTGAAAAAACTGTCATTGACGAAATCAAACTAGGAGAAGGAACTATAAATATTTCTATATCACTTTATGAGGAATTGTTCTATAAGATTTTAACTGAAATCTCTGGCGTAGATATAAAAAATGAAGGAGACCTATTCTCTACTATTACTGAATTGGCAAATACTAAAAAGGCTTATGACAAAGTAGCAAATGCATTGGATGAAGTAAAAGCTACTGGATATGGAATTGTTACTCCTTCAATAGACGAACTAATTTTGGAAGAGCCTGAGATTATTAAGCAAGGTACCAGATTTGGCGTAAAATTGCGCGCGAAAGCCCCAAGCATACACTTGATAAAAGCAGAAATTGAAACAGAAGTATCTCCTATAGTTGGAAGTGAAAAACAATCTGAAGAATTAGTAAACTACTTACTTTCTAATTTTGAAGACGATCCTACAAAAATTTGGGAATCAAATATTTTTGGAAGAAGCTTGCATGAACTTGTAAATGAAGGCTTACAAACTAAACTTGCTAAAATGCCAGTAGATGCACAAGCAAAATTACAAGAAACACTAGAAAGAATTGTAAACGAAGGCAGTGGTGGATTGATTTGCATTATATTATAAATTATGGAACTGATAAATTGGGGATTGTTCCCAATTTATCAGTATTGTATTTATGTTAATATTATGCATATATTTTGTTTAATACCAAAAGATTAATCCTAATGCTATTCTTTATACTTCTTTTATTATACTTTTTTTCGATACCTAGTTACTTTTCAATTCAACAATCATTAACTCTGGTCTGTTATTAACTCTAAAAGGAATTATGCTGTTTCCTATTCCTCTGCTTACTACCATTGTAGTATCTTTCTCTCTGTAAATTCCATCAGTATATTCAGGAAATGTTCCTTGGTTAGGTGCAATAATTCCGCCAATAAATGGCAGTCGAATCTGTCCTCCATGTGCATGTCCTGTAAATACTAAATCTATGTTTTTCTCCACATAAATTTTAAATACCTCGGGTCTGTGTGATAATAATATCGTAAAATTATCTTCATTATATTGTATATTTTCCATATTGTTTTTTACTATCTTACTATCAAGAATATCACTTTCTTTATAAAAGCTTGGATCATTTATTCCTAATATATTTATTGTTGAATTATTTAATTGTATCTCTTGTGCCTCATTTTCTAGTATTTTTACACCTAATTCAATCATTTGACTTTTTAAATTGTCATATTCATTAGTTCTAGCTTCGTGATTTCCCGTAACATAATAAATTGGTGCAATTTCAATAATTTCTTTAATCATATCTATTGCAATGTCCACATTTGTTTTAGTAGAATCAATTAAATCTCCAGTTATCACAATAATATTAGGTTTCTGATTTTTTATCTTCTCTACTATTTTTTTTGTAAGCTTACTTGAAGTATTATTATGAAAATCTGATATTTGTATTATTTTATAATTATTAAATTCATTTGGAATTTTGTTACTTGCAATTTGATATGTACTTACTTCTAATGTAGTGTTTTCAAAGTAAAAATATATTCCACATAGTATTAGTAAAAGACATATAATTGAAAATATTATAGTTATTTTTTTCACTTTATTGGCTCTCCTTTTATTTTAACTACATTAAAATATATAATATGCATATCCTATTTCTACCATATTGTGTTAACATCAAAAATCAAATTTTATTTATTATAATATAATTAATAAATCCGCTATTTTCATTATATTTTAGTTCAACAGAATAATTTTTAGCTTCTAATATCAAATCACACAAAGTCTCATACTGTTCATTTTTGTTCACTTGATATTCATTGCTATTATAATAAACTGTAACATATAAATATTCATTATCCTTATTATATTCATTAACATCCTGTAAAAAAGTTAATAATTTAATTATTTCTTCACTTGTATGTTTTCCTTCAAAGAAAGCCATATAAATACTATTATGATTAATCAAATCCAAATTTGTTATTTGTGATTCTCTATCTAGGTAATATCCAAATCTTGGTTCTTTTAAATCCTCATATATTTTTTTGTAACTAGCATTATATTTAATTATTATAACTGATAATACAATTATTATTAAAAACATTATTATAATTAGTATTCTGACTAATAATTTTTTTGTTTGCATAACTTTCCCCTTTATTTGTTTATTTTATAAAAAGATAGAAAGCTTTTTTTACTTACTCATTTTGCTTTCTATCTTTTGCTTTATTTTTTAATTCAATTTATCGTTCTATTACCTATTATTCCGCTCTTTTATATGAAAAAGTATATATTCCTTCTACTCCCCATAATGCGCCTTGTGCAGCACTTGTTGTTTCTAGTCTTAGCTCTATTTGATTGTCCTTTAAAGTTATAGTTCCGTTTCCACTTGTACCCCAGTTATCTGTATATGTGAATGTTCCTATATTATCTACAAGGTCTACTGTAATGTCTTCAATTTTTCCTTCTCTTTGAGTTGGCGCAGGACTTGTAAGTTCAAAGTCAAATTTTATTCTGTTTTGAAAATAATCGTCAATGTCCAATTCTGCAATGCTTGTGTTTGAAGCATCGCTCATTTCACGTTCAAACTCCTCGTCTGTAATAAGATTATCTTCTCTTCTATCAAGTATCTCATCTATTCTTTCTGCATTGCGGTAAGCTTCTTCGCTAATGTACCAATGTCCTACATAATTTCTTAAATTTGTTGTATTATTTCCATTAGTATTATTATTAGTTGTTATTTCATTTGTTGTTGCATTATTTGTTGTTTCGTTTGCTGACACATTTGTATTTTGATTATTTACTATATTTGTATTATCATTTTGTTGCTCTGTATTTTCTGTGTTACTCTGCTGTCCTCCTAGAGCACCTTCATTTTCTAAAGAATTTCTACCTTGCCATATTGCAAAGCCAAATATTGCTATTATTACTATAACAACCAAAATAAAAATAATTAAATTACTTTTTTTCATAAGATTTCCTCCTTTTTTATTTACAACTAGTATATCATAAATATAAATTGTTGCAAGATTTTTTTGTTACATTTCACAGTTTATTTTTATAGAAGAAGTATATACCTGTAAATTGTAACATTTTTTATTAAAACAAAAAATTTATACATAATTTCTTCATTTTAGGAAAATATATACTAAGATTACAAACATTTTCTAGAAAGGACAGTGAATAAAGATTGAAAATTGCAGATACTTTCAAAAAGTTTTTCTTTCCAGCAGAAGAAGAGCCATCACACGATTTTACTATGCCCAGCAGTAGCGAAGTAATTCCAAGTACGCCAGAAGAGATTGATAAACTTGATGATGTAAAAGATATTTTTCCCAGCTTGGACGTAAATATTGAGTACATCAAAGTTAAATACAATTTACTTATAAACAGTGATATTATTCTTCGTGAATTTATTTTAACAGCCAGAAATAAGCAGTATAGAGCATTTTTATTTTTTATTGATGGTATGGTTAGCACAGATTTAATAAATAATTATGTATTAAAACCTTTGATGCTAAAAAATCAAGCTAATTCTTTTGATGGAAATCAAAACCAAATAATTTCTGAGGCTGTGACCAACAATATTACTGTAAGAAAGGTTAAAAAGTTTGATATTAAAGATTACATTTTAAATTCACTACTTCCACAGAATAATATTAAAATTCAAAAAGAGTTTAAAGATATTTTTGCTAGTGTAAACGCTGGTAACTGCGCTCTTTTTGTTGATACTCTAAATATTTCTTTTGATATTGATGTTAAGGGATTTCAATCAAGAAGTATTTCAAAGCCAGAAAACGAGGTTGTTCTTAGAGGCCCTCAAGAGGCTTTTATAGAAAATATACGTGTAAATACCTCTTTGCTAAGACGTATTATTAATAATGAGAACTTGATAATTGAAAATATTAAAATTGGTAAAGTTAGCCAAACTAATTGTGCTTTATGTTATATGAAGAATATTGCTAATGACGATTTAGTAGCCGAAGCAAAGTACAGACTTAATAATATAAATATTGATTACCTTATTTCTTCTGGTCAGTTAGAGCAATTGTTTGAAGATAACAGCAAATATAGTCTGCCTCAAGTAATTGCAACAGAAAGGCCTGATAAAACCGCTACACATCTACTTGAAGGAAGAGTTGTTATTTTGGTAAATGGTAGCCCATATGCACTAATTGTTCCTGCTGTTTTTATAGATTTTTTGGAGTCTCCAGAGGACAATAATATTAAGTTTCAGTTTGCTAACTTATTAAAACTTATCAGAATTGCTTCCTTTTTAATTACTTTACTTTTGCCTGGAATATATGTTGCAATAACAAGTTTTCACCAAGAGTTTATACCAACAGAGCTATTGTTTGCAATAGTTGCATCTCGTGCTTCTGTTCCATTTTCTATTATTTTTGAAATTATTATTATGGAACTTTCTTTTGAACTTATTAGAGAAGCTGGGCTAAGGGTCCCTACTCCTATACGGTCCTACAATTGGTATAATTGGTGCCCTGATAATAGGTCAAGCAGCGGTTGATGCTGGTATAGTTAGTCCTATCCTAATAATTATTGTTGCTCTAACTGGTATTACTTCTTTTGCAATTCCAGATTACTATTTGGCGTTTCATTGCAGAGTAAGCCGCTTCACCTACATTATTCTAGGAGCTTTTGCAGGTCTTCTTGGCATTGCATTTGGTGGTTTTATTCACTTACTTATTGCTACAAAAATAAAATCTTTTGGAGTTTCGTATTTAGATCCGTATATACCATCTAAAGGAAAGATTTTTAATGGCATTTTTAATTCTCCTACTTGGAAAAAAGAAAAAAGGTCTGACTTTTTAGATACCAAAAGAGAAAACAGGCAAGAAAAAATTAGTATGAAATGGAAGTATCCTAATCAATAAAGTTTATATATTTTTCTACTAGAAAGTATGCAATTAAAAATTTATATATATACTATCTATTTTTGGTTTATAGGCACCCAACTAAAAACCTAAATATTATGTAAGGAGTATATGGTTTTATACAGCCATTAGTAATATGAACTACACAAAACTTGGTAATTTTGAAGCAATTTGCTTAATTGTAATATTGTTTATAAATCACATTGTATTAAATTTGCCACAAATGATTATTGATAATTCTGGTACTGCATCAATACTTAATTGTGTTTACATTTTGATTTTGGTTTTAATATTTGCAATACTTGTGGCAAAACTTTTAAAAAGGTTTACAGGACTTGATATAATTGATATTTCTGAATATTTAGGTGGTAAGTTTTTAAAAATCTTAATTGGAATTTTATGTATAGCATTCCTAGTAATTGAAACAGCTTTTTTAACCAGAATGTTTTCTAAAAATCTATTATTAGTTTATTTTGAAAATTATCCTATAACTTTTATAGTATTTTTGTTTTTATTTGTTGGAGTAGTAGCAAATTTAATTAGTAAAAAGTCCATCATAAAAACAAACACTATACTAGTCCCAATAGCCTTACTAAGTATACTTCTTACATCTATTTTTGTTATAGATTTATTTAGAGCAGAACGTTCTTTACCAATATTAGGAAATGGAGCTGATAAAATTTTTTTAACTGGTGCTAGTAATATTTTTGCATTTAATGGGTTATTCTTTTTATTTTTCATATCCCCTATGCTAAATAAAAAAGAATCTACTTCTAAAGTTGCTTTCTCTTCTATTTTAATATGTGGAATATTTTTAATTTTATCAATCTCAACATTAGTATATGCATTTTCTGATATTTACACTATTAATAGATTCTCACCAATGTATTTTATACTAATTAATAGTAGATTTAGTGTTTTTTTGGAAAGACCTGAAGCAATTTTTATATTTATTTGGACTCTGGCTCTTATGTCATTTATTAGTATAGCAATAATGTTTTGTTTAAATATCTTTCAAAAGCTTTCTAATATGAAAGAAGTAAAGCCTTTATCAGCTGCTATTGCAACTATCATTTTTGTTCTGTCTATGCTTATTGATAATGTTTTTACTTTAGAAACATATGCTAATGCATTTTATAAATATAGCTCTCTGATACTAATTTTTGGAGTATTTACACTTGTGCTAATATTCGCCAACATCAAAAAACGAGTTTTAGAGGGGAAAAGAAAAAGTTGATAATACTCTTGAACGTTTTGGACACTCCTTTTCGTTCAAAAACTTGAACACTTGGGACACTCCTTTTTGTTCAGATATAGCAATTCTATTTTAAAGATTCTTAAAAAAAATTTCATAAGAGGTGTAAAAAAATGAACAATAAAGCAAGAAAAGTATTTGCAATCGTGATTTTAACAATACTAATTATAATTTCAAGTGCAAACTACTATGGTATTAAAGGAATTGATAACTTAGCTTATGTTGTAGCAATAGGCATTGATAAAGGTGACAATGAACAGCTAAAGTTAAGCCTACAAATATCTCTTCCGGGAGGTAGTAATGGCGAAAGCTCAAGTAGCTCTTCTCAATCTTCTTCTATGGTAACTAACTCTATTGAATGTTCTTCTATAAATACTGGTATAAATTTATTCAATAGTCATTTAGGAAAAGAAGTCAATTTGTCACATTGCAAAGTATTAGTAATATCCGAAGAACTTGCTTCTGATGGTATAAGTGAATTTTTATATACTTTAATGAATAATATTCAATTTAGAACAGATTCAAATATAATAATTAGCAAATGTGATGCTAATGTATTTCTTGAATCTTCTGCTCCTGTTTTAGATAAAGTTTCTGCTAGGTATTATGAAATTGCTCCAAGTTCAAGTGAATATACAGGCTACACAGAGAGTATAACTTGTAATGAATTTCTTTCTGCAACAGTCGATTCTTTTGCACAGCCAATTGCAATTTTAGGCTCAGTAAATACTGAAAACACGCACAATTCGGATTCTGATTCTTCTAGTGATAGTAATTATTACACAGCTGGAGAAACTCCTATTTCTGGAGACGTTGGAGTAGAAACAATGGGACTTGCTGTATTTAATGGAGATACTCTAGTAGGTGAATTAAATGGAATTGAGTCTATATGTCATTTGATAGTGTCTAACAAACTTAAAAATGCACAAATTAAAATTCCAAGCCCAATTGAAGAGCTGGAGCATATCGATTTGTATATAGAGTTAGAAAACTCGACAAAAAATTCTGTTTATCTAGTCAATGGCTCACCATATATAACTTGCAGACCTAAAATATCTGCCAAAATGCTGTCTATGAATGGAAATATAGATTTAAGTGATGAAACCATAACAAGTAAAATTGAGCAAGCTACAAAAGAATATTTGCAGGAACAGATTCTATCATATTTATACAAAACTTCTAAGGATTTATATGCAGATGTTGATAGCTTTGGGCTATATGCTTTAAAATACTTTTCAACTACCGAAGAATGGGAAGAATATAACTGGCTTCACCGCTATAAAGATGCATTCTTCAATTTAGACATCAGTGTAAACTTAAGGTCAAGCTATTTGCTAGTTGACACCTAGGCCTTGAACATCTGGGACACTCCTTTTTGTTCAAGTTCTTGAACATTTGGGACACTCCTCTTTGTTCAAGTTCTTCACTACTTGCGACTTCAACTGATATTACCATCAAAATTCTTACGAATTTTGAGATGGCTTGAATTTAACCTCTACCCTTCTTACGAATTTTGATAGAGGTTACTAAATAATAATTTTTTAAGAGTGTAAATTTGCTCTGATGGAGGTTTAAATGGGAATTGTAATTTTCTTAGCTTCAATCTACGTTTTTTTAGAAACCGCTATAACTGGATATGTTGAATATAAAGATAATAATAAAAAAGTTGGAATTATTTTATACATCTTAGCTATTTTTTGTTTAATAGTTCCAAATTTAATTCCAATTTAACAATAAAATCTAGGCAATATGTATGTTGTAAATATTGCCTAGATAACAAATTAAAAACTATTGTTCAGTAACTACCTTTTCAAAGTCAATCTGCCTACTTTGTTTATCTGCTCTAATAACTCTGATTTTCATTTTATCTCCAATATGATAAGTAACCTTTGTCTTTTCTCCCACTAAAGTTTTTCTGTCACCGTCGTAAATAAAGTACTCGTCACCTAATTTATCAAATCTAATCATACCCTCTACTGTATTTTCCAATTCTACGAATATTCCAAAAGATGTGATGCTTGATATAATTCCGTCGTATTCTTCCCCAATATGTTGCTCCATATACTCTGCCATTTTTAGGTCTACACTCTCTCTTTCAACCTTTTGAGCTATTTTCTCTCTTTCAGAAGAAGTCTCTGCATATTTGGTTGTTTGAGAACCATATATAGCTTTTTCTTCTTCAGACAAATTATAGCCCTGACTTAAATATTTTGAAATTATTCTATGAATAAACAAATCAGGATATCTTCTTATAGGAGATGTAAAATGGCAATAGTATTTGCTTGCAATTCCAAAATGTCCTTTATTTTCACTCTCATACCTTGCAACTTTTAATGTTCTTAAAACCAAATTTGATATAACCATTTCCTCTGGCTTTCCTTTTATTTTGTTTAGCACATCTGCAAAAGCTGTTGGATGCACCTCTTCTTTGCCACATTTTACTCTGTAGCCTAAATTAAATAAAAATTTATTAAGCTCAGTCACCTTCTCTATATCTGGAGCTTCGTGCACTCTATAAATAAATGGCGCTTCTAGCCAGAAAAATTTTTCTGCAACAGTTTCATTTGCTGTAAGCATAAATTGCTCTATTATTTCGTTAGAAAAATGCATCTCGTACTTTTGTATATCTACTGCTACTCCATTTTTATCTAAAATAACTTTAGTTTCTGGAATATCCAAGTTTAAACTTCCTTCTTTTTCTCTCCTTGCCTTTAAAATATGTGCCAATTCTTCCATTCTTTTAAAATGTTCTACATATTTATCATATTTTTTAACTACTTCTTTATCTGAGTTGTCTAATATTTTTTGAACATCGTTATAATTCATTCTTTCTGTGACATTTATCACACTTTTAAAAATATCAGAAGATACAACTTGTCCTTTTGGATTAATTTCCATTATTACTGATATTGCAAGTCTGTCTTTACCAGCATTTAAGCTACAAATTCCATTTGAAAGCTCTACTGGAAGCATTGGAATAACCCTATCTAGCATATACACACTCGTTCCTCTTAAAATAGCCTCTTGGTCTAAAAAAGTTCCTTCTTTTACATAATGGCTAACATCTGCAATATGAACACCTAAAATATAATTTCCATTATCTAGTTTTGTAACATTTACAGCATCGTCTAAATCCTTTGCATCTTCTCCATCTATTGTAAAAATCTCTTCATTTCGTAAATCTTTTCTATTTTTTATATCAGTGTCGTCAAGCTGTTGTTTTATACTTTTAGCTTGTTTTATTACAGGTTCTGGAAACTCATAAGGCAAATTGTATTCTTTGATTAGTGACATCATATCAACGCCTGCCTGATTAATGTTACCTATAATCTCTACAATCTTTCCTTCCATCTTCATTCCTTTTTGAGGCAATTTTGTAATTTGTACAACAACCTTTTGATTATTTTTTGCTTTCATAAAATGTTTCTTAGACACAAATATATCCGTTCCTAGCTTTTTATTATCTGGTACTACAAAGCCAAAATTTCTGCTCTTTTTAAAAGTTCCAACAACAGTGTCTTTTAGTTTTAGAATGTTTTCACTTAATGTGTTTTCGTCTTTGCTTGTTTTATTAGGATTACTTGCTTTATTTTTTATTATGTCAATTTTTTGCTTATTCATATAAGCTTTTTTATTATTGTTTTTTGTATGAAAATATTTATGATTTTTATACTTCAAATTTTTACCTTCTTTCTTTTTTGGTTATAACCCAAAAATCATGTCAACAAAAAGAACATATACAAATTTTATATTTATATATGTTCCTTAATTTTATCTAATATAATATTACATTACAAACAATATTGAAAGTGCAATTGCAAAAATTACAAATAATACTCCAAAGATTACAGTAAATCTTTTTAGTCTTCCCTCTCTTGTTCTACCTTTGTTTTGCTCATAGAAATTATTTGCTCCTGCACCTGTAACTGTCTGAGATGCTCCACTATTTTCTCTTGTTTGGATAGTAGCAAGTACTATTAATATTATACAAACTAAAACATATATAACTAAAACTACATTTCTTATTATTTCAACCATTTTATTCAATTCCTTCCTTTTATTTATCCGTTTCGTATATAACGTATTATATTGTATCATATAAAAATGTACTTTTCAAGAGATTTTATTACATTTTTATGGTAAATTTTTGTTATTAGAAAATATTTTTCACATTCAACTTTGTCTTATCTTGTATATGCTCCAAAATAAACATACATTTTTCCAATTCTGGTACCACTTCGTCATATTTTTCTATCTCACTAAAACCTTTCATTGCATATATTTGCGTTTCAACCTTTTCTAATTCGTCGTGTTCTATATAATATGCTAATTTTTGTTGGAATTCATTCCAATTATCTTCTATCTTTTGTAATCTGTTAGATATCTTTTCTTTATCGACATCTTCTGATAAACTTGCTTCTTTTAAAACTTCTAAATTTTCGTTCATTGAAGCAACACATTGTTTTGTATAATTTTGTGTAATAACATTAGCTATTACTATAATTGAAATTATTAATATACAAATAATTAATTCTTTTTTCATTTTTAGCAATCCTTTCTTTTCTTCTGCTTTTCTTGGCAGAAAAAGTTTCCCTTTCCATCTATTGTTACAAGCAACGCCTGTTCAGGTTCTATTCCAAACTTGTTAACTTGTTTTTTTAACCAGTCATAATCCTTTTTTAATATTTTTAAATTATCAACCATAACTTTGCCATCTAAAACCAAGTCATACGCCAATCCTTCGTAAGTTTCTTCTAATTTTAAGTCTTCTACTGTGACATTTTTCTTACCTGGCTTTAAAATTACCGTAATTTGTCCACTTGTTTCTAATATTGCATATTCCACATCTCCTATATTTACTACATTGTTTGCTCTTAATCTTTCCTCTAATTCATTTACAGTAAATCTTTCTTTTTTTAATGTTTTTTCGTCTATTTTTCCTCTATATATTAATATAGAGGGTTTTCCACAGAGTATTTGTCTTGCTTTAATACTTTTTATATTAAGTAGTGAAATTGTTAAATGCATTACCAGTAATGCTAAGATTGGTATTATTCCATTTGTTATTGGTATTCCTGCATCTGCCATTGGTGTAGATGCCAAGTCCGCTATCATTATGGAGATTGCAAGTTCAAATGGTTGAAGCTGTCCAATTTCTCTTTTTCCCATTAATCTCATTACAATTAAAACAATTATATAGAGAAGGACTGATCTAATAAATGTAATAAGCATATATTTTTTCCTTTCTAAATAAATTTGCTTTTTATCAATTTATTTTTAGTTTTTGCAAATTTTTTTTATTTATTCAAAAGAAATTGTATAAAAAATTTTTTTTCGTTCATAATACTACTAATATCAAAGATTATTTTTAAATTTGTTTTTTTTACTAGAAAAACTGCGTTTTTATAAATTGTAATTCCGCTATTAAATAATTAAATAAAAAGTTTTACCTTACTTTCGTTTTCTTTTGTTTTTTATAATAAAAATAATCTTTGATATTAATTTTTATAACCTATTACATTATATACATTTGCAATAATCTGTTTAAATGGATTAAAGGAGGTTTATATGGAAAATAATCAAGCTCAAGCAAGAGGCAACACCTCAACAGTTTGGCAAATTGTAGGAAGACTTGTTACAGCTGCAATAGTTTTAGCAATAACAGCCTTTTTTACACCTGGTTTTCAAATAAGCAATATATGGGCTTTAGCCGCTGCTGCGGTAGTTCTTACTGTTATAGATTTTCTAATTACTAAATTCACTGGTTTACATGCAAGTGCTTTTGGTAAAGGATTTGTAGGATTTGTTTTAGCAGCAGTTGTTCTATATGTTACTCAATATTTTGTTGCAGGATATACTATATCTTGGATAGCAGCAATAGTAGGTGCATTAATTTACGGTGTTGTAGATTACTTTTTACCAGGAGAAGCATAGGAATTGATAAATTGGATGCTCCCCCATTTATCACAAAAAGAAGAGTGACGAAATTCACTCTTCTTTTCTATTAATTATTCTATTAGCAAGATGTTCTTATATATTTTATTTTCGAAAATATAAATTATAAATAAGAATATCTTGCTTTTTAAACTTATTCTGTAACAAGTGTATAAGTAATACTTGTAATCACATCATTTTCCACTATAAATGCTAGCTCTACATTTCCACTAACATAAGTGTATTGATTTCCAACTTGCTCATAGTTTTCTCCATAAGCATTTGTCATTGCAGAAATATTGTCAGCTATTTTTACACCTTCATTTGTTGTAATTTGGTCGTCTATAAAATATACTGAATAAATTCTTTCTTGGTCACCATCTTGATATGTTGTTATCTCGTAAGAAGTATATGTATAAACTTTGTCTGTTCCTTCAAATGCACAACTTGGTATTTCAGAAAGTTGATTTGGCTCTCCAAATGTTTCTTGTGTAAATACTGTACTTGGAGTCATATCTTTTCCTTCAACTTCTAATTTGTATTGTGTCTCTTGCACACTGCTTTCTTGGTTTACAGCATTTTCTCCAGATGTAGGTTCTGCTTCTTTATTAACATTAAAATATATTACTACACCTACTGCAACAACTATTATTAATAAAATAACTACAATAACTGATTTTTTCATTAAAACTCCTCCTTTTGTTTTTTCTTATAATATCAGAAGTTTCGCTATTGTTCAAGTGTAAAAAGCAATTTTTTCATTATTTTTGCACTTACTCTGATACATATTCCTTATATTCTTTTAATTTTTGTTCATACAATGGGTCGCCCTTGTAATTTGTTAAATCATAATTTTCCATTAATATATTTGCAAAAAATTCAGATAGCTTTGTTGCTCCAGTAAGGTTTAAATGTAAGCCTCCATCATAAGTATCTACTGAATAATCTATTCCTATTTCGTCCACATAATTTTTTAGGTTATAGTAATCTACATTGTTTTCTTCTGCGTATTTTTGCATTTGTTCGTCATATTCGTCATACCAGTATGGATATAAACTTGGTGCTTTTATTAGTACTAATTGTATTCCGTTGTCTTTACATAATTTTGTTATTTTATCTAAATAATCATAACAGATATCTTCAAATTGATAACTTGCAAGTTTTCTTTGTACTGGTAAGTCACCTGCTGGTTTTATGTTTTTGTTTACTAAGAATCCATTAAATGTATTATCTTTTCTTTTAAACAAATATTCAAAATCTTCTTCTGTAAGTTTATCATATCTTGAGTGGTATCTAAGTATTGGAAATATGTAATACCAAATGTTTTCGTCTTCTGTCATAGAAGCTTTTATAATATCCATTTTTTGTTTTGACCATTTCATATAGTCTATTGTAAGTCTGTTGTATTCTTCACTAACCGGCTCTGAGTATCTTAAAGCATTTACATTAAATACTACAACTTTTGGTGTTTCGTATTTTAGTGTTTCTTCTAAAATTGAATATGACTGCCAAACTAGTTGTTGAGACGATCCTCTAACATACGCCTTTATTCCTTCTTCTTCGTACATTACCATTGGTGAAAAGTTTGCATATACTTCGCAGTCTCCTATAAATATTACTTCGTGGTCTTTTGATTCGTTATAATATTGCGAAATCATACTTCCTTCTACTAGGCTTGTGGCATATTTAGGGCTTAGTAATCTATTAAAAAATATAAATATTAGTACAAAAATTAATATTATTAGTATAATTCTTATTTTTCTCATTTTTCAATTTGTTCCTTCTTTTAAAATTTACTATAAATAAAATTGTTTACATTAAATCCAATTCCGTATATTCCTAGAATTGCTACAATTAATATCATAACTCCTATAAGTATAGTTTTCGTCTCTAATTTTGAGTTTTGCAATTTAGGAATTAGCTTGTCTTTGTTTCCGTCAAATATGAACAATATTATTGTAAATACTGCTAAAACTATCCAATCTGCTAGAGTTAATCCTAAGTTTAATATTTGAGCTGCAACTTCTGAGTAATTAAATGTTGTAAATACTGAACCCATCATTTTTAATGCAGTTAATTGGTCTTGCCAAATAAAGAATGCCCATAAGAATGATATTATTATAAATGTCACTAATCTATTAAATATTTTAGATTTTGTTTTAAATTTTTCTCCAAACATCACAAATATTCCATTTAAAATGCCCCAAACTATATAGTTTACGCCGTGCCACAATCCAGATACCGTAAATGTTATAAGTAAATTAATATTTTTTCTAAGTGTTCCTTTTCTATTACCTTCAAGTGGAATATATACATAATCTTTTAACCACGAGCTTAAGCTAATATGCCATCTTCTCCAGAACTCTTTTATGCTTTGAGAAAAATATGGTGCATCAAAATTTTCTACTAAGTCTATTCCAAGCATTTTTGATACTCCAAGTACAATATCTATTCCTCCACTGAAGTCTGCATATAGATTTATAGAATAAATTATCATTGCAAGTAAGGCATATCCACCGCTATATTCTGTGCTTCCAGATATAGTAGAAATAAGTATTGCTGTTCTTCCAGCAATTACAAATTTTTTAATAAGCCCCCAGCAGATTCTTAAAAGTCCATCAAAAATATTGTTAGCTGTAATTTTTCTTTTTGCTAATAAAGTTTTTTTCATATCGTCATATCTGCTTATAGGTCCTATAAATAGATGTGGTATATACATAATGAATAACGTAAAATTATAGAAATTAGTTTCTGGCTCGTATTTTCCTTTATATACATCAACTAAATATGAAATAATTTGTAGTGTGTAATATGAAATTCCAAGTGGTGCTAAGATTGAAAGGTTAGTATATGGTAAAAACTTCATAAACACTAAAATCGCCAAATTTACTATGATTGTTCCAGATAATATTAGTTTTTTGTGTTTTGTTTTTAGATATTTTGCTGCTATAAATGTTGTTATTATGCTAAAAAACACGTAAAGCAAGCTTTGAATTCCAAAGCTTGCATATATTATAATACTTGCTAGTAAGAGTAGTACGTTCATTGCTTCCTCCTAAGTTTGTTTTAGTTTGTTGTATCTTTTCTTATTATTCAGCTTTTGGGAAAGAATCTGCCCAGGTTCTTCCGTGCATTGCAGAACTATTTAATTTTTGCTCGTCAGTTAATGGACCTGTTTCGTGTCCTCCTGCTGGAGTTGCATCATAATGTCTCCAAACTCCATTTTGATATACTAAGTTCCAGTAATGTGTTCTATCTGTTGTATATATTAATTGATTCCTTATTCCTGCTTTATTCAAAGCTTTTTGTACAAGTAATGCGTGTACATAACAGTTTCCAGAATAGTTTGTTAAGCCATACCAAACTGGGTCATCTCCACCCCAACTAGAGTTATATCCAATTTTATTTTTTATAGTTGATACCATTCCTTGAACACTTTGTCCTGCTAAATAGCTGTTATAGAACTCATTAAATTTGTTATTTGTATCTTCTTGGTTGTGGTTTACTGTAACTTTTCTATTTACAGTTGTAGTATTTCCCTTTTTATCTTTGGCAGTATATTTGGCATAATATGTACCTGCCTTAGATAAATTTACGTTGCTTGTATCAACTGTAAAACTACAAGAGCCATCTCGTGCATCTACTGCACTAACTCCCCTTTTAAAGTTCACACTCGAATTTTTAGTTACACTCATACTGCTTACTCCATAAAAAACTGGACCATCTGTATCTTTTCTAATCGTAAGAGTAGTTGTTTTTTCAACTTTATTTCCGTATTTATCTTCTGCTTCTATTACAATATCTTGTGTCCCTATTTTAGAATAATCGATTTCAGTTTTTAAAGTGGTCTTTACATCTCCTGACGCATCTTTTACAGATTCAATAAAATCATTTTTTCCATCCACTTTTTCGTCGTCATATATGGTAACTTTCTTTAGTTTTAAGTCTGGTGCTTTTGTATCTTTTATAACTATTGTTACAGTTTCTTTAGCACCATTTATTTCAGATACAATTTCGTACTCTCCTACTTCTTCTTTATTTATTTTATCTATATCAGATTGCTTGATTGAATCTTTATCTTCTTTATAATTTAATAAAATATCCTTTTTTTCTAATTCGTCTCCAAGCTCTAATGTAACTGATTTTTTTACTCTTGAGACGTTTAAATCACATACGTTTGTTGTTGTGTTTCCTGATGCATCTTTTACCTCTACTGTTATTTGATAAGTTCCTATTTCATTTATTTCTGGTGGATTTACTATGCTTGTTGTCATTTCTGCCAAATCTGTTTTAGACTTTATAAAATCGTCCGCATTTAATTCATAATCCACATATTTATCTAGGTTTTGGAATTCTACAACTGGTGCTACTGTGTCAACTATATTTAAGTTTACAGTTTGTGTTATTCCGTCCCACATTAATTCTACTGTATAGCTTCCAGCTTTTGAAAAGTCAATTGTAGAAATATCTGTCACAAAACTAGCTTTTTCTTTATATTGACTATCTTTTAAGAATTGATCCAATGTTACGCTTTCTGTTCCCAATTCAATATTTACATCTTGAAATTTTGGACTAAATCTTAAATATGCCAAATATCCTGCAACACCAATAATGACTACTAGAAGCACAATTATAACAACGCAAATTGCTTTCTTCTTACCTTTTTTCTTGTTGTTCTCATTTTCCTCACTTCTAAGTTTGCGTGTTTTTCGCTCATTTTCTTCTATATATTCTATTGTTATATCTTCTTCTGCGTGTTTAGCCCTTTTCTTGTTTTTTTCATTCTTTTGAGTTTTTGCATTATTTTTTTGTTTACTGTCTATTTTAGCTTGCTTTTTTTCTATCTTATTTTCTTTAAAACGTTTGCCTTTTTTATCATTTATATTTACAGTTTCTTTTTTGCTATCACTTTGGTCTTTGCTAATATTGCCATTATTCTCAGCATTCTCATTGTTATTCTCAGTTTCTAATTTTACTGTGCCTTCTTCATTTTCTACTTTTGTTTCATCCATTTGTTTTCCCCTCTTTATTACTTTCTACTAAATTGTTCGTTGATTAGATTTTAAGTGAAGTTTAACAATGCCCTCATTGTAATCCTTTTCAGCCTTTTACTCCGGAATAGCACTACAACACTCTGTAATATAGTATCTACCTGTACTATAATTGTTTCCAATTTCTTTTCTTGCATCTAAATCATTAAAATGCCACCATTCAGAACATAGTGGAGTAAGTCCCGCTTCCACACAATAATTACGTAATCTTTTTGCTCCGTCTGTCATTCCACTTGCCATTGGTACATCTTCCCACGCTGTTTTAGAATTACTATCTACACCATATTTCATACTTATTGCTTTATTACTTAACTCGTGCATTTGTGTAGGCATTTGTTCTTCTGTATAATCTGTAATAGACATATATTTATAATTTCCGCAAGTTTTTACTTTGTAATTATTTACTTTAACCAAACTTACATCCATAGCAATTCCTCTTTGATGGTTTGAAAGAACTTGTGCTATAAACCATCCTTCATTCCATCCGCCACCATTTATGCCATTATACACGGTTTTATTTTCATTCATTAATTTATTTAAGTTTGTAGAAACTGCAACTTGTGCTTCATAAGGTCTATATGTTTCATATATTTTTAAAGAATATCCTTCTTCTAAAGCTAATTCTTGAGCTTTCATTATTTTTTTAGCCATAGCATATATAACCGGCATCATATACTCGTTTTTTTCTAATCTTTCATTATACGCCTTATTATTGTATAACTGTTTTCCTGTAACATTTGGAATATCTATTTCAGAAGATTTAAATAGCGAGCTATAACTATTTGTATCGTCATATACTATTGATGGTATAATATCTGGTAAATTTACCATACAATATAAAGTACTTATCCATCCAACTGTTCCATTTACATCAACTTTTAACCAATTTCCATTTTCTTCTAATATTTTAAATCCTGTACCTGCATTTATCTTTTTTACTATTGTAGACTCTGAACTATTACTTGCTCTAATATTAGAATTTATTGATGCATAACCAGTAGCACCATTTATAGGCAATTCAAAATAGAAATCGTAATCTGGAATATACGTCTTGTCCAATTCATTTAAATCTATAAGGCTACCACTTGCATTTGAATCTGTGGAATTATTTGATACGTTATTTTGCTGTTGTGAACCTATCTCTTGGTTCACATTTGTGTTATCTGCTACATTTTCAAAATCGTATCTATAACTATTTGATTGATTAGTTAGCAAAAACAAAAAGATAATACTTAATAGTCCTATAATTATTAAGCACACTAAGAAAATTGCTACCCCTTTTAATTTTCTATAATTCATAAATCTCTCCTTTTCTACTATACCATTATATTACATTTATCGGTAATTGTAAAGGATTTTAGACATTTAGCACTACATTTGATTTCTTCTAGCAATCAAATTATTAATCTTACTTACTTGCTCTTCTGCCATATCATAATTTTTGCTTTGAACTGCTACTTCAAGCACTCCTATTGCTTGCATTATGTCATTATCAATTTGTGTTGAATCTTCTTGTAATGTTACATTTGCATTTTTTACAGAGTCATAAGCTTTTTCTATTTTCTTATATACTTCTCTGTCGTCTACCGATTGCATAATTAATTCTATTCTCTTTGCCATATCAGTTACTTTGTTATAATTTGCTTTATCAATATTAGTTATATTTTTCGATGCGTTGTTAGCCATTGTATTAGTACACATAACTATTGCAAATGATCCTAGTAAGATTACTTGAACAATTACAGATAATGTAACACTTTTTACATTGATTAGTATAAATAGTGCACTGATTATAAATGTTAGCACTGAATATACTGCTACTATTGGGAATCTTGCATATCCTAAAAATTTCTCACTTTTATCTCCTGTTATTATTCCAGCTCCCCAGAATACTATGATTGATAAATTTAATCCTGCAATATTTATCCATCTAGCTGTTGTGTATTCTTTTAAAGATAAAAATACTACTACATTAACTATTGCTAATGCAACAATTCCAATTATTCCATATAACACTTTATTATTTTTCATTAATCTTCCCTCCTAGTTCCGCAATTTCCACAGAATTTAGCTCCTGATGCAAGTTTTTCTCCGCAGTTTTTGCATACACTTTCTTCTATTTTTGCTCCACAATTTCCACAGAATTTACTATTTGCAGGAATTTCACTTCCGCATTTTGGACATTTTATATTTTTACTTTCTTGTTCTGTTGTAGCTGATTTTGGTGCAAATCTAGATACTCTACTTGTTCCAGCATTTTGTTGAGTTTGTTGTTGACTTACTTGCTCATTTTGCATTGGAGTAAATAATTGGTTTGCTAAACTACTAAATACCCCTGCTGAAGCTGCTCCCATTCCTATACCTGCTCCCATAGCTGCCATTCCTCCAGCTCCAGGGTTATTAGCAACATCTTTTAACAATTCCTTTGCTGTTAATCTACCCCACTCATCGCCTTGAACATTTAACTCTATCTTTCCAGCATGGGCTCTTGCATACGCTTCATTAATTGTTCTATAATTTGGATCATCTTCTGGAATTGATATGTCTGATACATAGAAGTTTACAAGTCTTATTCCATATTCATCCAATATTTCTGCCAAATCATTTTCTACACTCTTTCCTATTGTCTCTAATTCTGTATTCATATCTAGGATAGTGTACTTGCATTCTTTCATTGTTTTAGCTATTGTAACTTTTATTTTAGATTGAAATGCAGACCTAAATTGTTCTTGTATTTGCTCTTTTGTAAAGAATTCTGTATTTCCAACTAATTTTACAAAGAACTTTTTAGAATCTTTTATTTGAATTGCATAACTTCCTCTTGCTCTTACTCCAACAGCAAATCCATATTCAGCATCTCTCATTTGAATTGGAGAATCCGTACCCCATAGCATTTCTAGTTTGTGTGCTTTATCAATAAAGTAAATCTTACAGCTAAATGGGCTTTCTCCTCCTGTAACCATTTTTCTTAAGCCATTAATAAAAGGAAAGTTCTGTGTGTTTAAAGTATGCTTACCTGCTGTAATTGTTCCTACTACTACTCCATCTTTCACAAATAGTGCTTCTTCCGATTCCATAACAATTATTTGCGAATTAGTATTAAAATCTTCTTTTGTGTGTTTCCACACAAGTAAATCGTCAATAGGTCTGTCATTTTTTATTACACTATAAAGTTCCATACCTTTTTTCCCTTCTTCATTATTTTCTTTGTTTCCAAAACCAAACATATTGTACCTCCTACAAATTATTTACTCTATTTTATTACCTATATCTTCCTATTCTAAGGCTAGTACATTCCGTAAATCCAAATGCAAAATCTAAATCTACTAAGCCTTCTGATACGTCTTCTTCTATTTTTTTCTTATTAAATTCTTTTACTTTTGTTGTATCTTTTAATACATTTTTCAATTTATTATATAATTCTTCATCTGTTTGTATTTTTCCTTCTTTTATTCTTTCTTTTGCCATTTCTAAGGCAGTATTTGAAGCAGAAATTATGTTTTCTTTTGCTTCGTCCCTTAGTAATTCAGATTTTCTTTGCTCCAAAGATTTGTCTTTCCATAGGTTTGTCTGTTCTTCCATTATGTCATTTACTTTATCTTCCATTCCTGCTGCTACATAACTTTCAATGCTGTCTCTATACACATAGTTTAATTGTTTTTCTAGTTTGCTTCGCATTTCTTCTTTTTCGTCTTGGCTTACATCTTTTGTTGCTTCTGAAGTTACTTTTTCAATTAATTCCGCCATTTTTTTATTTACTTTTTCTTCGTCTACTTCTTTTTCATTCTCCATCGGTCCACTAGTTTCTAATAATTTATTAAGTTCTTCTATTTCAGCGTTTATATTTTCCATAGTTAATATCACTCCTTCCTTAAGGTATAAATCTGGTTAATTTTCAACCTTTAATGTATATTTTTATTTGCATTTACAATCTTTAATGTTTCTAATTTTTGTAATATTTTGTCTGCTTCTTGATTTGCTACTGTTCTTACATATTCGTCATTAGACTCTACTGCCAAATCGCAAAATTTACTATACTTTTCCCATATTTCTTTACCTGATGGTCCAAAATTTTGCTCAAATTCATTTATTATAATTCCTGGTTGATTTTCAAAATATGCTTTATATAAATTACCTTTTCCTACAATTCTTTCTAATTGTTCTGTTCTTCTAACATTAGGAGAATATGCCACATTATCTTCTTGATATTCGTCTTTCATAGCTCTCTTTGCGTAAAATTCAGTTATTCCTTCATTTACTTGAGTATCTTTTCCTTCTATTGAAATACCTCTTCTTGTTATAATATCATTTTCACCCAAATATACATCATTAGCTGACATTTGATGTATATTCTCGTGTATTGTAGTATGTTTTATTTCTCTTGCATCTTTTCCTTCTACTATAATATAGCTTTTCTTACCATTATTAAATCCCAATATGTTTCTAGAGTATTCATCCCTTGACATACTATTATATGTTTCCTCCGCTTCTTGGTATCCCATATTTTTAACAGTATCAGATAATGGCCTTTCCATTTTTTGTTTAAACCTATCTGTATTACTTAAATAGTTCATAATGTTTTCTTCTTCAAAAAATTGATTTATAGTCTCTTGTGTATCTTTTAAATTTTCATTACTATCGTTAATTTTTTCTTGCAATTCTTTTGCTTCTCTTTCTTCTTTACTTAAGAATATTCCTCCAAAGATACCTTCATTTACTTCTTGTGAAGCATCTGGTTGCACTATTTCCTGTTTTTCTGTAATAGTTTCTGCTCTATTTATATTATTTGCATTTATTTTAGTATTTGCATTTTCTGTATCACTGATTGCATCTTTCCATTTTGGATCATCATTACCTATTTCCCTTTGACCGTGGTCCATAGGTTTTGGTTTTTTATTTGGGTCATAATTTATATCGTCTGGTTTTGGTGTAGTATCTCTCATTCCAGCTAGATAGTTTCTAAAGTTCTTAGGATCATCTTCTCCTACATCATTTTTTACGTTTATTGGAGCATCTTCTGGCTTTTCCTTTTTCTTTCCACCAAAAATTCCTTTTATTCTATCCTTAAAGCCTTTTTTATTACTTGTTTCATTTGAATTCTTTATGTCAGTATTATTATTAACCTTGGCTTCACTCTTTACATCATTACTCCTAAAACCTGTTACAAAAATAGGCGTATCATAAATAGGTGTATCAGACATTTGAGGCTTATCTATATTAATATCATTAATATTATCCCTTATTTCTGTATCATTGTATAATTCTTTGTCAGGGACTATCTCTCTATCTCTTTCTATTACTTTATCTGCATCGTCATAAACGTCATTGTCTGCCTCTAGATTCTCGTCTTTTTCTTCTGGTATCTCTCCAGTGTATTCTTCTGACGGACCATCTGCTCCTTCAGCATCATCTTCTTCTGGAGTCTCAGGTATATCTCCATTGCCTCCTTCGTCGTCTAAATTGCTGTCATCTCCATTTGCTACATCATCTGTGTCATTACTTTTTTCTGGTCCATCTAATTCGTCTTGTTCTGGTGTTTCACTCGTTTCACCATTTTCGTCTTCTGGCACTTCGTTCGTGTCTTCTTCTACTTCTTTATTTTCACTGTCTTCCTCTTCTGGCACCTCGTCCGTGTCTTCTTCTACTTCTTTATTCTCGCTGTCTTCCTCTTCTGGCACTTCGTCTGCATCTTCTTCTACTTCTTTGTTTTCGCTGTCTTCCTCTTCTGGCACTTCATTTGTATCATTTTCTTCGTCCGCGTCTGCACCTGTATCAAGTGCCTCGTCTTCTTCAACATCTGGTTCCGTATCTGTTCCCACATCAGTATTTATTCCTTCATCTTCATTTATCTCTGTGCTAGTATCTGTTTCTGAACCTGTATCCAATCCTTCGTCCTCAGTTACATCTTCACCAGTGTCTGCATCCGGTTCTGTATCTAATCCTTCGTCTGCACCCTCGTCAGTTTCTGTGTCTACATCTGAACCGGCATCTAACTCTTCGTCAGTTTCTGTGTCTATATCCGAGCCAGTGTCTAGCCCTTCATCTGCTCCTTCGTCTACTTCTGTGTCCATATCCGAGCTAGTGTCTAGCCCTTCGTCTACACTTACGTCTGCTTCTGTATCCATTTCTGAGCTAGTATCTAGCCCTTCGTCTGCACTCACATCGGCTCCTGTATCTACATCTGAATTAGTATCCATTCCAACATCTGAACTCACATCAGAGCTTGTATCCATACTTGTATCAGAACTCATATCTGTGCTTGTGTCTGAAAATTCATCCCCCATTATTTTCTCCTTTCCTTCTTGAGGCACTAAAGTAGAGCTACAAATAAATTACTTACAATCGTCACTCTACCTTTTCTGTACCTTTTATATTTTTTATATTATTCTATCTTATTTATTAAATTCTGCACTAATTGTTTTTTGTGCTGCTATTTTAGAAAATGGTATTTTTGTGTTATACATTATTCTTCTTAAGAAGTGTATTTTTGTACAGCACTCCAATTTAGTGCTTATTCTTTCTCCTGTATATTCTTTTATCATTTCAGGAATTTGTTTGTATATTTCATTTAATTTATTTCTATCATTACTATCTTCATTAAAAGCTGACACATAAATTCTTCTAGCATATTCTTCCGATTCTGCCTTTAATTTATAATCACATCCATCATTACAGCAACTTGCACATTTGCATTGTAAGTATGGTCTAAGCATATCTTTTTTGTCATTCCAATATGTTGATTTTTCTGCAATTTCTTCGTCACTAATTGTTGTTCTAATACTTACTTTCTTTCTATAATCTTCTGTAACTAATTCTTCTGGCTCTTCTAAACCATTCATATAGAAAAATGCTTCACCTGGTCTTAATTTAGCAAGCCTTTCAACTTGAACATCTTTCATATCTGTGCAGTTACCTAATATTGTTCTATCATTTTTCTCAACTAAGTTAAATGCTAATTTTATATTTGTAAGTTTTACAACATCGTTTGTAACTTTTTCAGGTGATTGGTCTGCAATTACTATTCCAACACCTAAAGACCTGATTTCTGCAAGCATTCTTGTTAACAATTTTTTAGCTACCGCACTTGGATTTGCTTGCCCTTCTACCATATCGCTAGAAGCTGCTAATAGTACGTGTGCTTCTTCTAATAACAATAGATTTTTTAGCTCACCTGTTCCAATGAAATTGCTATTTACATATGACTGAATACTTAACAACAATAATGCAATTATCAATGATTTTTGCTCTTCATTTTCTATTGCTGCAAGTTCTATAACTGTTGGCTTTTTTAGTAAATCTTCTATTGGTATTGTGTTATAATTTCCAAATAGTCGTACTAAACTTTTAAATCTGACATATCCAGCTTTACCAATATTTGCTGCATCCCCTCTATAACCAATCCTTTCAAATACTTCCATAAATGTTTTTAAAAAGTCTTCCATTGTAAAGATATCTGCTCCATCGTCCGTTGTATAATGTGGTAACCATCCAGCTTTTGCATAGCACTCGTCCAATGTATCTTCAAATATTTTATCCAGTGGTGTTACCATCGACACTGCTGCAGAAAAAGCCGTTTTTAAAACAGTTTTATAACTTTGTAATTTAACATTTTTAGGTGGTATAAATGGGTTTAGTATGTAAGGAGATATAAAATCTTTTCCTGGTGTAAATACTTGTAAGTCCGGTATACTATCAACCATAGCTCTATATTCATTTTTTGCTGGCTCTATTACCAAAAATGGAATATGATGCTCTTTCCATATTCTATCTAATAAGCTTACAGAAAATGTTGTTTTACCACATCCAGGAGTACCTACAATTAACATATGTTTTGTTAAATCTCCTAGAGAAAATCCTATTTGGTCTCCATTAGAAGAACTTTTTAGAGTTCCTACCATTATATCTCCATTGTTTATCACTTTTTTATTGTATTTTTTTGCACCTTTGTCCGCTTTACTTATATTTACTCCAGCCGCAAGTTCATTATCTCCATAAGGGATTCTAAAAAATTCGCTTGCTTCTTCACTTGTTACTACAAATGGAAGTCTTCCAAGTGGTGAATTTGCAAAGACTGGGTTTTCTGCGTTTTTGTCCATTAAAATTTCATTTATTACCCAAGGTAATGAAGAAAAATATTCTTTTACATCAAGTTCATAATTTCCAATCTCATAATTTCTTAACTTGGCATATTCTCTTTTTTCTTTATTTCCACCAATACTTAATTCTCCACTTATTCTGTTTGTAATATTATTTATGTTATTGTAGTCTGAGCATATTAAGATATTATACGCAAATAGCACACCATATTTATTTGACTCATAATATTGACATATAGCTGATGGCTTTTCTGCTAATACATTTGGAGGTGTTCCCTCTGGGCCTGGTACTCCTTTGCTGATTATATCTAACGTACTACTGTATTGTTCCAAATTATTAATTTCATTTTGACTAAATAAAGTTGGTATTAAATCAATTATGATTGCTGAATCTGGATATTGCATTAAAGTAGTTACTATTTTTGTAAAGTTACAATCCTGTACTGGTAATTTATCAAATGTAAAGCATTGAGGTAAATAAGCACTTTGTATATTTTCCAATCTATAATCTTTGGTTATCACTCTTTTCTCTTTACACTCAATATTCATAATGTCATTTAATAAATTTTCTTTATCTTCTACTTCTGCTAAAGTATATTTATTAATTGCTAGAACTGACTTAATAGCATTTTTTAATTCTTGTAATCTAGAGTTAAGATATTCCTTATCTCCAGAAATACCCCTTAATACAATATATATTTTTACGTTTGCTCTATATGTTTGATTTTTTACTTCTTCAGATTTAAATACTAGTTCAATTGAATAGTCTTGATTCTGATATTGACTTACAAAATCCTGTTTACAACCGAAAAAAAATTCTGTTAGCAATGTTTCAAATTCTTTTTTATTTTTTTGAGAAAATTCTTTTTCTTCTGATGGCTCTTTTACAAGTATAGATATATCTGGAATTTCTTTTATTTCAAATATATCAATTCCATTAAATTCCCCATCTGCTAATTCAGTTATTAGGCATCTATTGCTTTCCATTTCTTCTCCCCTTATTTTATATTATAATTTGTTTAAATTCTCAGTTTATTATATTTTGTACGCATAAACAATATTCTCTCATTTAGTTCTATGTGAACGGATATTATTTAAATACTTATAAAACACAATAGAACGACTACACTTTTATTTTATCACTTTTTTGTTTTTTTGTGTAGTATTTTTAACTAATTTGTCATATTTTATTGAAAATTAAAGTTCTCTATGTTATATTAAAATAGTAAAATAATTATTGTTGTTTTGCCAAATTCCATATCTAAGAAGGAGAGTATTATAATGAAAAAATTTGTTTCAGGAAAATGCCCTAATTGTGGGGCTGCTTTACAACTTGATAGTGAACAAACAAGTGCATTTTGTTCATATTGTGGTAGTAAAATTAGTGTTGAAGAATCTGTTGAAAAATTAAAACTTGAACTTTCTGGAAGCGTAGAAGTAGATGGAATTAATTCAGTTAGCAAACTATATAAAAATGCTGAAAGTTATATGAAATTACAAGATTTTGATAGTGCTTTTAATACTTATGTCTCAATTGTTGATAACAATCCAGAAGAAATTCCAGCATATAAAGGAGCTTTAATAGCTGTTTCTCACAATATGACTCGTCTTGGTGATCCTCAAGAGGCATATCCTAGCAATTATTCTGGTTTATTCAATACATACTTAGATTATATAAAAAAATTAGACACAAAATCTGAAAATATTGATTTTGTTACAACTTTTACGGCATATTTTGATAAGCAAGCAAGTTTAGAAAAAAACACAGCATTATATGATAATCTAATAAGTCATATAAAGACTTTAAAAGACAATACAAAAAATTTAAAAAAGCATAGTTTTTCTTCAACAGATTATTATAGTTTTTATTCAGTTAACGAGGAATATCAAACTATTATGAATTTATATAATCAACTAGATGAAGAATATAAAGCACGCATAACAGATATCGAAGATATTAAAAATTATTACAAAAAAGCATCTAAAAACAAAGGCTTTTTTTCACACGGCATAGGTAGAGTGCTTAAATGGTACTTTTGGTTTTGGGTTGCTGGCGCAGTTATTGGTGTTATAGTTGGAATTATACGAGCTTTTACTAATTAATAAGTTTTCGTTACCATTCATAGCTAATTTTAATACTGAGAAAAAGTATATATTTTTTCTTTTAAAGATAAAAATATATACTTTTTCTCTAAAACAATATATTTTATAATATTGGCAAATTTGTTTCCATTTTCTTTTTTAATATTTTGGCAAACATTTTATTGCATTTTTTTGTCTCTAATTAAATTACGCATTGCAAAAATTTGGTCAGCGATTTCTTTTTTATCAACAGAACCTTCTGTATAAGTTCTAAATGCTCCACTATAACGTGTTCCAGCTAAAATAACAGAAACATATTCATTAATGTATCTTACATATTTTTTCTTCTTTGGAGCAAATTGCTTATCACATACTTGAGATGTTGATACAGCTTCTATATCTTTGTAGAAGTATTCACTTGTTCCAGATTCATATACTAATCCTGTTGCTATATCTACATTTTCCCAATAAATATATAATTGAGAATCACTGAAATAATAAACAGTGTTATGTAATAATGTGTATCTTAATTTGTCGTCAGAGCCAACTTTTACAAAGTATTTTGGATCATCATCATTTTCCATTAATTGTTTTTTAGTATTCTTTTTGTTTAGCAATTTACCAAATAATCCTTTAGTGTTTTGCTCAAATCGAATTTTATCTGATGCTGTTATAGTTCTTGGTGCCATACCAGATGTTGCTATTGGGTCTATTAAAGAAACTTGCTCTTTAACAATTCCTAATCTTTCTAATGCTCTTGTTTTTGCTTGCTCTGCTTCATAAGCCATTGCCTTATCAACATCTTCTTCATGTGTAAAATCACTAAAGAATTTGTTTTTTATCCATAAAACTATTGCAGCAATTACAGCTACAACTCCTAAAAATCTAAAGAAACCTAATGGTACAAAGAAACATACTATACCAATAATAAGTACTAGCAATGGTACTACTGATTTTTTACCTCCAAAGTATGGTCTAATGTTACTACGATTAAAATTTTCTTGCATTTTTATTACATCCTTCCTTTTATTTATTTTTTATATTACTTAAAATATTAATTTTAGTAACTTAAATTAATATTTTAAATTAATATCTAGTTTAATTATTTAACTATTACAAATTATTAGTTTTTGTGTTTTTTAGGTAATGAATATTTCTAATTCAAAAATTCTAATTTTTATTAAAAGTACTATGTTTTAGGTTTCAATACATTTAATCTTTAAGCATTATCTAAATAGCTAAATTAGGGTCAAATCCATCTATTTTTAGAATTTCTGCAAGCATTCTAATATCTTCTTGTGTTACTGAGCTTGATGCTCTTTGTAGTTCCTCTTCATAACTTGGTTCTTGTTTTAATCTTTTTAATTGATAGTAATCATATTTTAAATATGCAATAAAATAGCTAAATATTCCTCTATCTTCTAACATTCTAGCAGTATTAGTTAAATCTATTGCTTGGTCAACAATCTGCCTTGTTTGGATAAATGGTCTTTTACCTTTTAGCAGACATACTGCATCCCAGAAATAAGCTTCTGGATTATCTATACTTTCTTCAATAGCTTTATTGAATTTTTCTTCTGCCTTATCGTATGCATTTAATTTTAATAAGCACATACCCATTGATAGATTAATTTCTGGATTATCAGGGTGTTCTTCAAGTGTTTTTTGATATGTCCCTTTGTATTGATTAAGATCTTTCATATCCATACCATATACACTATTAAATGTAGTTATTACTACTGGTCTACCACATGATTTACAATTTTTAGCAGATGTATCGACTGGTGCACCACATCCTGGACAAGTAATGTTTATAACTTCTAATGCCATTATATTCTTCCTCTCCGTTAGTTTTAACAAAAATATTGTAACATATTTCGACAAAGATTGCAATATGTAAATTTCATAAATCTTTTGTATTTATACATATATTTTTCAGCCTACTCTTCTTCCTCGTCAAATTGTGAATTATACAAATCAGCATAGAATCCACCTTTTGCGAGTAACTCTTCGTGTGTTCCTTGCTCGACAATATCTCCCCCATTCATAACTAAAATCAAGTCAGAATTTTTAATTGTAGATAATCTATGTGCTATAACAAAGCTTGTTCTACCTTTCATCAGGTTATCCATTGCAGCTTGTATTTGTATTTCTGTTCTTGTATCTATTGAACTTGTTGCTTCATCAAGTATTAGTATTTTTGGATCTGCTAAAATTACCCTTGCAATTGTAAGTAATTGTTTCTGTCCTGCAGATATATTTGAAGACTCCTCGTTTATCATTGAGTTATATCCTTTTGGCAATGTTTTAATGTAATGATGCACGTGTGCTGCCTTTGCAGCTTCTATTACTTCGTCGTCTGTTGCATCTTCTTTGCTGTATTTTATATTATCTTTTACAGTTCCTCCAAATAGCCAAGTATCTTGAAGCACCATACCGAACATTTTACGAAGTTCGCCTCTATCAAAATCTTTTATATTATGCCCATCCACTAATATTGCACCATCTGTTACATCGTAGAAACGCATTAAAAGTTTTACCATTGTTGTTTTACCAGCACCCGTTGGTCCAACAATTGCAATTTTTTGTCCTTCTTTAACTTTTGCACTAAAATCTTTTATAATTATTTTATCTGGATTATATCCAAATTTTACGTGATTAAATTCTACATTTCCTTTTAATTTGCTTGTATCTATGTTTCCTTTTGCTGTAACCACCTCTTCTGGCTCTTCTAGGAATTCAAATACTCTTTCTGCTGCTGCTACCATAGATTGTAATGTGCTTGAAATTTGAGCAATCTGATTTATTGGCTGAGTGAATTGTTTGTTATATTGTATAAAACTTTGTATATTACCAACTGTAATTGTTCCTCTAATTGCCAAATATCCACCTGCTACTGCAACTCCTACATATCCAATATTAGATATAAAGTTCATTACTGGATGCATTAAACCTGATAAGAATTGTGCTTTCCACGCTGAATGGTACAACTCGTCATTTGCTTTATCAAAAGTATTTACTACTTTATCTTCTGCATTAAAAGCTTTTACAACAGTAAGTCCTCCATAAATTTCCTCTACCTGACCATTTACGTGTCCTAAATATTCTTGTTGTCTTACAAAGTATTTTTGAGACTTTCCAACAATGTTTTTTACAACTATCCCTGCAATAGGAAGTATTACAAGTGATATTAATGTCATTTGCCAACTAATTGAAAACATCATAATTAGTATTCCTATTATAGTACAAACCGAAGTTATAATTTGTGTAATGCTTTGGCTTATATTCATACTTAAAGTATCAATATCGTTTGTAATAATTGATAGAACTTCTCCATTTGTTCTTTTATCAAAATAGTTCATTGGAAGTTTATTAATCTTAGCAATAATATCATTACGTATTTTATATGTGAGTTTTTGGACTATACCAGTCATTGTAAAACCTTGAACGAAGGAAAATATTGCACTTAATAAATATAATCCCAATAGTAGAATTGCAATTTCTGCTATTTTTCCAAAATCTATTCCGCTTCCACCAGATAATTTGCTTATAATTCCATTATATATTTCTGTTGTAGCATTACCCAATATTTTTGGTCCTACAATAGTAAATATAGTACTACCGATTGCAAAGATAATAACTACTATTAACCCTATTTTATATTTTGACAAATATGAATCTAGTAATTTTTTTGTAGTCTTTTTAAAATCTTTTGGTTTCTCTGTTGCTCTTTGACCTCTTCCCATAGGTCCTCCCATTGGTCCTGGCATCTATTTTCCTCCTTTCCCATTCAATTCTTCTTCTGATAATTGTGATAGAGCTATTTGCTTATATGTTTCGTTGTTTTGTAATAGTTCTTCGTGTGTGCCTTGCCCCACTATTTTGCCTTCTTCTAATACAATTATCTTATCAGCGTTAAGTATTGTGCTAATTCTTTGTGCAACTATAATTACTGTCTTATTTTCTGTTTTTTCTGCTAAAGCTTCACGTAGTTTGCTATCTGTTTTAAAATCTAGCGCAGAAAAACTATCGTCAAATATAAATATTTCTGGGTCTTTTGCAATAGCTCTTGCAATAGATAAACGTTGTTTTTGTCCTCCAGACACATTGCTTCCACCTTGAGCTATTGGGTCTTTGTATTTTTCTGGCTTTGATTCAATAAATTCAGTTGCTTGTGCTATTTCAGCAGCTTTTACCATTTGCTCATCTGACATATTGTCGTCTGCATATTTAATATTTGACTCTATTGTTCCAGAGAAAAGAACACCCTTTTGAGGTACAAATCCTATAATATCTCTTAAGTCTTTTTGCGAAACATCCTTAACATTAACTCCATCTACCCAAAGTTCTCCTCCTGTAACATCATAAAACCTTGGAATTAAATTTACTACTGTGGATTTACCACTACCAGTGCTTCCTATTAAAGCTGTAGTCTTTCCTGGCTCTGCTGTAAAGTTAATGTCTTCTAGTATCTCTGTATCTGCATCTGGATATCTAAATGATACATTCTTAAATTCTACTAATCCCTTCTTTTCTGGATTGAATGGCTTTGTTTCTTTCTTATCTCTTATACTTGGTTCTGTATCAACTACCTCATTAATACGTTTTGCAGACACTGCAGCTCTTGGAAGTATTATTGAAATCATAGAAATCATTAAAAATGCCATAACTATTTGCATTGTATATTGGATAAATGCCATCATATCTCCGACTTGTAAAATTCCACTATCTATATTATGTGCACCTACCCATACAATAAGAACTGTAATAGAACTCATAATAAACATTAAAAGTGGCATCATCATTGACATTGCTCTATTTACAAATACATTTGTCTTCATTAAAACTTTATTTGACTCTTCAAAGCGTTCTTCTTCTTTCTTTTCTTTGTTGAATGCCCTAATAACAGGAAGTCCCGTTAAAATTTCTCTTGAAACTTGATTTAATTTATCTATTAAATCTTGCAATTTCTTAAATTTAGGCATTGCAACTATAAATAGAGTTCCTACTACAAATAGAATTGCAAGTATTGCTACACCAATAATCCATGCCATTGCATTATCACTAGTTGTAAGTACTTTTACAAAACCTCCAATACCAATAATTGGTGCATACACTACTACTCTAAATAAAAATGTTATAAGTTGCTGTATTTGTTGTATATCGTTTGTGCTACGAGTAATAAGAGATGCTGTTGAAAATTCTCGAAGTTCCGCTGTTGAAAAGTTTAAAACTTTTTTGAATACTTTGTCTCTTAAAGTTTTTCCAAGTTTTGCTGCTACTCTTGATGACAATAGCATAATTGAAACTGCTGATACCATACTAACTAATGCAACACCTAACATTTGGAAACCGGATAAAAGAATGTAATCATTTTGTAGTTTATCTGTGTCAGCTCCTAAATTTGAATATATTGTTTTTACACTACTAATCGCTGCTTGTTCTTTAATAGAATCAGCCATCTGAGATACATAACTTGTAAACTCTTCTAATACTGCTTCTCTTTGTGCTTCTGGCATTTGTTTTAACATATCCATTACACTTATAGATTCTAAATTTGCTTGATTCTCTAATGTAACATTATTATTAACATTTTGTGTTTGACCAATAGATTCTCCGTCATTTGCTACATTTTGAGTCATATTTTGCAATATTTGATCTTTAATTTGATTTTCTGTTTCTTCATTTGTAACTGCACTATACTCTACAAGTGGACCAGATATCAAATTAACCAAAGAACTTAGTTGCTCTTCTTCTAAGTCTTTAATAACATAGAGTCTATTTTCTCCATTTTTAAGTTCTTCACTAACATACTTATTAATTTTTTTCTCTTGCTCTTTCGTTGGATTTTCCTCTACTATATCGTAGTTCTCTAGTATTTGTTCGTCTGCATCCGTGAAAAATAAAATATTTTCCATATCTTGTTCTGAAATAACTTCTGGTGCTGCTGCTTTAATTCCGCCATTTTGTATACCTACATTTACAATCCTAGAAGTATAATCTGGAAGAGCTAAATCTGCAGTTGCCTGAATACATAAAAGAATTACGATTATTAATACAGATACCCAAGAATTTTTTAGATTTTTTAATACTTTTAGCATATTTTCTCCTTTTTAAATTTTATTTTCTGTTATTAATACTTATACTATTAAGTACTAGCTACTCTCGAGATATATATTATATGCTTTTTTTTGAGCATTGTAAATGCAAGTTCATAAAATTTTATGTGAATTCTATGTGAATTTTTATTGCAAATTACTTATATTGTGTCTTTCTGAATAAACTTTTAAAATATCTTTTGCGAAAGTATCAAAAGCTAGTGTAGCATATTCGATTGGGAACTGTTCTGAAATTAATCCATCTTTTTTTAATTCCTGACTATTTTTATATAGTTTTGGAATTTTTTTATTAAAATCAACAATTAATAACGTACATCTTTCATATAAGTAGCTTTCTTGTCCCAATTTTCTATTATTGATCGAATTAAAAAAGCTTATATATTTTTCTATATTAGTATGATGTGTTTTAAACCCAACTATGTTCTTTTTTGCTAAATCATTATCATACTCATAAGTTGGTATTAGATATACCTCACCTAAAACTATCTCATTATATCTTATATGTAAATTGTATGCTTCGGCAAATGTTCTTTCGAATAATGTATCTGCATTTTTTGCTAAACTACTCATTTGACTACGAACATTTATCACTAATGAATTTTCTGAAAACTCATAACCATACTGGTCAATCTTATTTTCAAAAGCTAAAGGTCCCCAATTTATAATAATAGGTCTTTCTCGCATATTGGTTGGTAACACACAAATGTCTTGATTTTTTTGTTTTAAAAAACCTGCTAATTTTATTTCTGGGCTCTTTTTTCTAAATGGTGGAAAAATTTTATCTTTATTAACACCTTGCTTTATTAGTTCATACTTAACAGCATCATGTATCAAATTAATTAGAGCTGATGATCTTATTACTGATGTTTTCCCTTTTGCTCCACCTGCTAAGATTGCATTTTCTATCATTTGTTTAAATTTAATTAATTGTTCTTCTATAAATTCCATTTATTACTCCAACTTTCTCTTTTATATTTTATTTTTGGTATTACAAAGTCTATGTACTATCAATTTTTATATATTTATATTATACTTATGAATCAACATTTTATTTATCTCTTGTTTATTATTACTCTCTAAAATTTTCAGTTCATTATTATTAAATTCTGGAATGGAAAATCTTTCTACATATTTTTTTTGATAGCAATAATATCCTCCTTCTATTGTATAACTAGTATTTCTAATATAATACTTCATCAGATCTGAATTTAATATTTTTCCTAATACTTTTAGTGAAATTTTATCATTTTCAAAGATTGCATATCCATTACAAAATAATGCATTTTCATTTTCTATGTATTTAAACTTAGGATCTTTTGAAAAAGTTGGAAACAAGATCTTTTTACCATATTTATTTAATCCTTGCGTCCTACCATAAGCATACCATCCATAAGGATTTTTCTTTCCATTATCTCTCTTATCTAGTTTACTCTTCATATATTCTAAATACTTATATGTGTCTGGATATTTGTTTTTTAATTCTTGTTCTTCTATCAATTTATACGTTCCTTTGCATTTGTAATATGGAAATATAATATATTGCATTGCATCTTTTTCATTTTCACAATTTTTTAGTTCTGGAATCTTGTATATTGGCTTTACAATTTCTGGTTCAATATTAAATTTTATACCATCAACATTTTTATAAAACTCATTTGCATTATTTTCAACTATATAAACCCCATCTTTTAATGTTGCAATACCTGTTCTAATAAATTCTTTTATTGGCATTTTTTGTCTCTCTATTTTTTTTATATTTTCAAGCGTAACTTTATTAACCAACTTCCACCCATTTTTATCTAATGCCGAGATGTCCATACTCTGATAATTTAGATTTTCTAGCTCTTTCTCAATATTATCACATTTATTCAAAACGACATACTTAAATTTTTTATTTATTTTTTTATTTAATTTTATTATGCAATTATATGTCCTAATCGGTTTAAATATCATATTGTCTGCAAAATCAATTATAGATTCGATATTCTTTCCTGCTTGTAAAAGTTCTCTTAATCTATTTGCTGATTTTATAGTCAATACATTATTAGGAATAATATATTCAAGCGCTCCATTTTTATTTAAATATTTTAGTCCATTCTCTATAAATGCATAGCAAATATTAAATGTCCCTTTCTTAGTTGTTTCAAAATTTTCTTTTAAGAATTTTACAGTATTCTTATCCATATTATGTGGATTTACATAAGGTGGATTTCCTATTATGTAATCAAACTTTTTTACGTTAAAAATATTATTCCAGTTTTCTTTTAAACTGTCTGCAGTTACCAAATTAAGTTTGATGTCTTCTTTCAACTTTAGTTTATTGATTATACAATATAACTCTATTACATATTTACATCTTCTGATATTATCTTCCATTATGTCAATACCATAAATATTCTCTTCTATTATTGTCTGTACATCAACTTTAAAGTGATTATGAATATATTCTATTGCTGATATAAGAAATATTCCACAGCCACACCCTGGATCAATTATTCTTATATTTTTATCCCATACTTTTATGTTTTTGAAACAATCGTTAATAATAAAATCAGAAATATATTTTGGAGTAAAGACAATTCCATTTTCGTCCTTTTTTTCTTTATCTAATAAAAACTCAAAAAATTCTATTATATATTCTATATCTATTGGAAATTTTTCTTCAATAAATATACTATATATTTTTTTATCTGTACTAGTATCTTCTAAAGTAATCATTCCTGCATTTACTTTTATATATTCAATTAGGCTTTCTTCTATTATTTCAACATCTGTTTTTACTAATTTCTTATATATTTTTTCAAAATAAGATATCCTTTTTTCTCTTTCCATATATACATATACTCCTTGTATTCAACAATAATTTTATATCATAAAAAAAGCAATTATTCAATTCTTTTTTATTTTTTGTTAATTTACCCATTAAGTATACAAAACATTTGTTTCTTTCGCAATACTTTATGATATTTTTTTTACAAAAAATTTTTAAATTATCTTGAAATGGATTTATTGCAATATTATCTAATTTATGCTATTATTGGCTCATATTAAAAAGGAATGTGATTAAAATGCAAAAGCTTATAGTTGATAAAAAGTTTAATAATAAAAAAGTAAGTGAATTCCTTTTTTCTAAGTTCAACGGGCTTACAAAAAACACATTATATAAAGCTTTTCGAAAAAAGGATATTAGAATTAACAATGTAAAAATTAGTGAAGATATGGCTGTACACTTAAATGATGTAATAACTATATATATAGTAGACGATTTATTATATAAAAATATAGAAATTCCAAAAGTTTATGAGGATGATAATATTTTAATTGTGGATAAACCAAGTGATATAGAAGTAGTTGGTTCAGATTCCGTAACTAGTATTTTTGAAAAAGAATATTCGTTTATTTCCCCTTGTCACAGATTAGATAGAAATACAACTGGCTTGCTTTTATTTGCAAAAAATAAAGAAACATTAAATATATTGCTTGATAAGTTTAGAAATAAAGAAATTGAAAAACATTATTTAGCTAAGATTTACAATGCTTATGAAAATCTTTCAAATACAAATGTAAATTTCAAGCAGTATAATACTCCTCCGCTCATAAAAGAAGGAGCTCCTCAAACATTAACAGCATATTTATTTAAAGATAATAAAAAATCCCTAGTATATATTTCTGATACGCCAAAAAAAGGTTATGTAAAAATTGTAACTTCTTTTACTGTATTAGAAAAACATAAGAAAGAAAATTATTATTTACTAGATGTTGAGCTACATACAGGAAAAACGCATCAGATTAGAGCTCACTTAGCTCATATAGGCTTGCCAATAATCGGTGATGGAAAATATGGAATAAATGAGATTAATAAAAAATTTGGTTGTAAAACACAACAGCTTCGTAGCTATAAGTTGAAATTTAATTTCATAACAGATGCTGGAATTTTGAATTACTTAAATGGAAAAGAAGTTCAACTAAAATAATTGTTCACAAATGTGCTATTTTTCTACAATTGCAGTTATATTTTTAGCAAATAGATGTATAATTTTATTTTATTGTTTGAGCGCCCCAACTTAAGCTCTCAAACAGAAAATAAAAAATATACATCTATTTGCATTTTGTCAATTAATTATTAAAATTTTAATCTTTTATCATAAAAAATTTAAAGCTTACACAAACTTTTCAATATACTTTTTCAACTTGAACAAAAAGGAGTGTCCCAAATGTTCAAGTTCTTACTTTTTCTTACTTAATTAATTCTTGGAATTCTTCAGCAGAGATAACCTCTTTGTGCATTAAAGCTTCTGCTACTCTGTCTAGTTTGTCTCTGTTCTCTCTAATTAATTTTTGTGCTGTTGCATAAGCATTGTCTAAAAGTATTTTTACCTCTGCACCAATTGCATCACCAAATTTTTCTCCTAACATTTGTAATTCGTAAGGGTCTTTTTCTGTATCAATTGATATTGGTCCGAAGCGTTTCGCTCATTCCGTATTTTGTAATCATATTTTTAGCGATATCTGTTGCAACTTCTATATCATTACTTGCTCCTGTTGAAATATCATTTAATACTATTTTTTCTGCTGCTCTACCACCCATAAGTGCTATCATTTTTTCTTCCATTTCTGTTTTTGAAATATAGTACTTATCCTCGTCAGATTTATACATTGTGTATCCACCAGCTACACCTCTTGGTATAATTGATACTTCTTTTATGCCTTTTTGTGTTTCTAGTCTACTACTTACAATTGCATGTCCAGCTTCGTGATATGCAGTTAATTTTTTATCCTTCTCAGATATAACTCTACTATGTTTTTCAAGTCCTACTGTAACTTTCTTTACAGCCTCTTCTATATCTGAATTGTTTATTGCATCGTGTTCATTTATTGTTGCTATAATTGCTGCTTCGTTTAAAATATTTGCAAGCTCTGCTCCAGTAAACCCTGCTGTATCTTCTGCAATGCTTTTTAAGTTTACATCTTCTGCAAATTGTTTGCCTTTCGCGTGTATTTTTAATATTGCTTCTCTTCCTTTCATATCTGGAAGTCCAATTGTTATTCTTCTGTCAAATCTTCCTGGACGAAGTAATGCCTTGTCCAACATTTCTGGTCTATTAGTTGCAGCTAAAACAATTACAGTTTCGTCTGTGTCAAATCCATCCATTTCTACCAATAGCTGATTTAATGTTTGGTTGTTTTCTGACTCTGCTCCACCACTACTATTTCTTCTTGAACCTATTGCATCAATTTCGTCTATGAATACTATACAAGGAGAGATTTTTTTCGCTTTTTCAAATAGTTTTCTTACTCTTGAAGCACCTAGTCCTGCAAACATCTCTATAAATTCTGAACCACTCATAGAAATAAATGGAACATTTGCCTCTCCTGCTATTGCTTTTGCTATTAATGTTTTTCCAGTTCCTGGTTGTCCACAAAGTAGAACTCCTCTTGGAATTTTAGCACCCATTTTATTAAATCTTTCTGGATTTTTTAAGAAATCCACGATTTCTATCATTTCATTTTTTTCTTCGTCTAATCCTGCTACATCGTCAAATTTTGTTTTAGATTTTGTAGTTTCACTATCATATACCTTGCCTTTATCTCCTAATCCTTGCATTTTAAAGAATAGTATGATAAGTACAACTAGCAATATAGTTGGCAATACTGAGAAGAGTGCACTTGAAATTGATACAAAAACATTTGTCGGATTTTGGATTAACTCAAATTCAATTCCATCTTCCACTTTTTGATTAATAAGTTCCATAAATGCCTGTGTACTCGGAACTATTACATTTTTTTCCTCTTCTTCGTCACGTAGTTTTACTTTGATAGAAGAACTTCCAACAGTCATTTCTATTGATTCTACATTGCCTTCATTTAATTGTGTTATTAATTCTGTATATGCTAGTTCTTTTTCTTCGGCACTTTCCCCATTTGCATATAAGAAATAGATAGCCACTGCAAGTATGATTATCAAAAAGACTAGAACTGCTAATAAAATATACTGTTTTTTGCTGTTCTTTTCGTTGTTTTTTTGTTTTTCGTCCATTCGCTTTCTCCCTTCAATTCTATTTAAGCATTATTGCCTTCAGGTTCACTACCTGTATTTTCTTCTTTTTCTTTCTCTTCTTTCTGTTTTTCTTTTTCTTTTCTTCTTTTTTCTCTTCTCTCTAGTTCTTCTTTCGCTTTACGTTCTTCTTCTTTTTGTTTTAATTCTTGTTTTACTCTTTCTTGTTCTTCTATTATTCTATTTAATTCCATTTGTTTACGTATTACATCAGATTTTATCATTAAAATTGCTGTTATAATATAAATTGAAGCAATTGATGTGTACATAATTTGGAAATATTTCATTGTAAATCCTGTTAATATGTTTGCTACAATGTAAAGCATATTTAGAATTACTGGCAATGTAATTGAATATGCTGCAATATTATAAATTGCACTATATTTTAATCTAAGTCTAGCTAATCTTGAAACTATATATGCTAGGACTGCAAAAAGTAATATATCCACTAATATACTAAAGAAATAAACCACAAAAATGTATATAGCTATTATGCCAAAAAGCGTTAAAATAAACAATTTTAATTCATTGCTATTTAAAATGTTTATTACTTCGTCTTTGCTTAAATTATTTATATTATATTGTTTAGAAATATCTTCTAATGAATATTGCATTGTATTGCTAGACAATACTGTTTTTATTATTATTCTATCTTTTAAAATTAATATACCATTTTCTTCGGATCTTATTTCACTAATTGCATCATTTATCTCATTTTCGTCTAAGTCTTTAGTATTTACAATGACTCTATTTATTACAAAATTGTCTGTACTTACATCTATAATACCTTCGTTATTGCTTGGAGTTACCGTTAATGTGTAATTGTCGAAAGTTATTTCTGATATATTATTATTAATAAATTTCTCCGCTTGATTTACAGTTTGAAACATCTTACAAGTATACGCAAAAGAAATTACAACCGAAAAAATAATCATAAGCAACACTATGTATAAAATTGTTCTGATTATTTTTTCTGCTGCCAAATCTTGATATCCATCGAAATCAAATATACTTGTCTTTAGTTTTCTAAAAAATGAACGTTTTCCTTGTTCCACCTTCTGCTCCCCTCACTATATTTTTTCAATAGTCATTCCTGTCTTTGTATCTTTTACAATATAACCTTTTTCATTTAATTCATCTCTTAATTTATCAGACAAGTCCCAGTTTTTTTCATTTCTTGCTTGTTTTCTTTTTTCTAGCAATTCTGTTATCTCTTCTGGTAAATCAATATTTTTTTGATTTTCTATATATTTTTCAGAATTTTTCAAATCCAATCCTAAAACTCTATCAAATTGTAGTAATAACTCAGCAATTTTATTAGATTGTTTCTCGTTTCTAGCAATCTCCCATATAATTGACATTGCTAGTGGAAAATTCAAATCGTCATTAATTGCTTCCAAAAATTTTTCTTTATATTCTTCGATTTTATATTCTTCTATATCTTCTTCACTATTTTTGTGTTTTATATAGCTTTCTCTTAATCTATTAAGTGCTTTTTGAGAAGCCATAGCACCTTCAAAGGTAAAGTTTAATTTTGTTCTATAATGTGCAGTATAGCAAAATAGTTTAAATGCCAATGGTTCTATACCTTTTTCTTGTAACTGATTTAAAGTATATACATTTCCTAAACTTTTAGACATTTTACCGCCATCAACTTGTAAAAATTCTACGTGCATCCATACCTTGGCAGGTATTTTTCCAAATGCTCCTTTGCTTTGCGCTATTTCATTTTCGTGATGTGTTGGTATATGGTCAACGCCACCTGTATGAATATCAAATACTTCACCTAAATATTTTCTAGACATAGCAGAACATTCCAAATGCCAACCCGGATATGATAAGCCCCAAGGACTATCCCATTTCATTATGTGATTTTCTGGTGCTTTAATCCAAATAGCAAAATCATAAGGATTTCTCTTTTCTGGGTCTACATCTACTCTTGCACCTGCAATTTGGTCTTCTACATTTCTATTAGAAAGTACTGGATATTTATCTAATTTTGATATGTCAAAATAAATTCCTTTACTTGTTTCATAGCCATAACCATTTTTTACAATTTCTTTTGCAAATTCTAGCATATCTTCTATGTGGTCAGTTGCTTTTGCAATAATCTCTGGTCTTTCTATATTTAATCTGCCCATATCTTTAAAAAATGCATCTGTATAAAATTTTGCAATTTCATAAGGATCTTTATTTTCTTTTTTAGCTGCCTTTTCCATTTTGTCTTCACCTTCGTCAGCATCCGATTCCAAATGTCCAACATCTGTTATATTCATAACGTGTTTTAAAGTATAACCATTGTATTCTAAAGTTCTTCTTAGATTATCTACGAATGTGTATGCTCTAAAATTTCCAATATGAGCATAACCGTATACAGTTGGACCACAAGAATATATTCGTACTTCATTCCCATTTAAGGGAATGAAGTCACTTTTTTGTTTTGTTAAAGTATTATATAATTTAATCATTTACGCCTCCATTTAAACTGTTGTATTCGTATCTGCTGGCGGATCAACTATTGTGTTTGTATCCGTAGTTTCATTTGTTCCTCCTGGATCAATTGGTGTTGGCGGTACTGTTGTATTTGTGTTTGGATCTTCTGGAACAGTTGTTGATTGAATTTCATTTACTGTTATTGTAATATTATCTCCTCTTTTAGCTTGAGTGTTAGCCTCTATACTTTGTTTTAATACTGTGCCATTTGCAGAACTTGGATCACTTTCATAAACTACTTGTATAGTTAATCCACTTAAAGCTTCTCTTGCCTGTGCTTCTGTCATTCCTACTACATTTTGTACAGTTATTGCCATAGTTTCTGCTGTATGTACATCACAAGTTTCTGTTATTTCTTTATATTTATTACCTACGTTTGTTTTCCAATTTGGATTTACTTCTTTTTCAGGTGTTGATAAATATGTTTTTGTTTCTGTTTCTGGGCAATATTCTGTTGCAAGTTTTCCACTTTCAGAACAAATTTCTACTTTTTTATGTCCATCACATTTTCCTGGTACTGTTCCTGATACAAATTCTTCTGTATATGTTCTAGTACATTCATCTGTTGCAGCTCTTCCTGAATCTAAACATATTGTTGCTTTCACTATATTATTTGGTTTGTCAAAACTTGCTGACTCTAAGTCCTCGTGTATGTCAGTCATAACTGCATCCCAAATTGTCATTGCAGGGTTTGACATATTTCTATTGTAAAAAGAGATTACTTCTGGTTGGTCATATCCAAACCAAGTTGCTGCTGCATAATATGGTGTAAATCCGCAAAGCCATCTATCATACATACTATTTGTTGTTCCTGTTTTTGCAGCTACATCCATACCTGAAATAGCACATAAAGATGCTGTTCCACCACTTGTAACTGGTGCTTCTAATATACTTGTTAAAATATATGCATTACCTTCTGTCATTACCCTTTTTGTTTCTTGCTCTGCTTCTAATATTACATTTCCATTTGCATCTTCTACTTTAGTATAGAATGTAGGCTCAATATATTCTCCGCCATTTGCAATCATTGCATAAGCTGCTGCCATTTGCAGTGGAGTAGTTCCATGACCCGTTCCTCCTAATGCTAATGTCAATTCATAATCAGATTCGTCAAATTGAGTCATACCGACTTCATTTAAGAACTCTACACCATTACTTACACCAACATTTGATAATATTTTTATATTTACTATATTTGAAGAATGTTTAATAGCTTCTCTTACAGTAATTAATCCTCGATAACCAGTAGAGTTTTCTGGATCATAGTCGCCAAACACAGTCACTGAGTCATCATACACTGTTGCAGCTGTAATTATTCCTTGTTCTAACCCAGGTGCTACTGCTACCAATGGTTTTATTGAAGAACCTGCTTGCCTTCCGCCATTTGCCATTGATGTTGCTCTATTTGTTCCATAAGTTGGTGAATCGTCTCCAAGTCCACCTACTTCTGCAACTACCTGACCATTTGTGTGATCTATTATTACCATTCCTGATTGTGAATGTGCTCCTTCTTCTGCATCTTCATCAGTTGCTTCTTTTATATACTTATCTTTTAAGTATTCTTCTTCCATTCTTTCTTGTATGTCACTATCTTGAGTTGTATATATTCTGTATCCGTTATTATATACTCTATCCTCTGCTGCTTTTCTATCAATGTCATACTCTTCCATTAAATCTTCTACAACTTGATCAATAGCATCTACTTCTAAGAAAGATAAATCTGATTGTGTTGAGAATTTACCTTGCTCGAATTTTAGGCCGTTATCAACCTCAGCTACTGCTTCTGCATATTCTTCTTCTGTAATAAATGTATTTCCATCTTCGTCCTTAACCTCTAGCATTTTACCTAAAACTAATTTAGTTTTGTCATTTATTATCTCTGTTTTATCTTCTTCTCCAAATGGGTTATAATAGTTTGGTGAGTCATTTATACCTGCCATAAATGCAGCTTCTGCTAAGCTTAAATCTTTTGCAGATTTATTAAAATAGTATTTTGCACCACTTTCTACGCCGTGTATATTGCTTCCACCAACAAAAATTTCATTTAAATATAATTCCAATATTTGAGTTTTAGATAACATTTGTTCAACTTTATATGCACGAGACCACTCTCTTATTTTTCTCTCTACGGTATCTTCATCATCATCCATTAAGTTTTTGACCAATTGTTGTGTTATTGTGCTTCCTCCAAATGAAGAACTTCCGCCATTAAGCACATATGTAACTATGGCACCTGCAGTTCTGTATATATCAACTCCGCTATGTTTGTAAAATCTTTCGTCCTCAATTGCCACATATGCTTTTGGTATGTATTCACCCATTTCACTTAAAGGAATTATTTTACGGTTTTCTTCTCCTCTTATTTCATGTAAAACATTTCCTTCACTATCATAAGTAATAGAATTTTGCATTTTTATTACCAAGTCGTCTTCTGTCATATTCCAAGTATCACCAAAGAAAATTGCCGCAAATACTCCTGCACCTATTAAGCATAATAATATAATAATTATTATAAATGCTATTATAAACTTTTTTAATTTTGAATGTTTTTTCTTTTGTTTTTTATCTTTCTTTTTACTATCTTCTACTTTTTTATTTTTTTTGGTTTTCTTTGAATCATCTACACTTTTCATTATTTTTGTTTCCTCTAAATTATCATTATTTATTATTTTTGTATCATCAATCGAACTATCATTACTTGTTCTAAGTATTTTTGTGTCTCTGTCATTGTCACTATGCTTTATTATTTTTGTTTCTCTTGAACTGTCATTTTCTTTTAGTACTTGCGTCTCTTGATTTTTCAGTTTATCTTCATTTTTTGTTTTATTTGTTTCATTAGAATTATTTATATTATAATTTTTAGTTTTATCATTTTCTTTTTCCATTATAAACCTCCTTATCCGAAACATTAAGCCTTCCTTTTTAATTTACGCATTTATTATATACTATATTACAAAAAAATTAAAGCTTTACAAGAAAAATTAAGAATTTTCCTGTTTTATAACACATCTTTCACATTTCTCATAAATATAAAGCTCTCAATTAAGTCCATAATAGCATATATTAGGATAATTACTCCTAGAGTAACAATTAATGCTCCTGGATAAAAAGTTACATATAGTCCACCAATAACCATTAATACTGCTAAAACCAAAACTATCATCCATAATTTTTCATTTACGTTTTTTAATCTATATGATAAAGTAAATCTAGTAAATCCACTATATATTATCCAAATACCAATCATTATTCTAAATATACTCTCTATTGTGCTACTATATACTATTGTTACTAAACCTATTATTACCGCGATTAATCCCCAAGCTATATCATTGGTAAAAAATGTAGAATTTCCTTTTGAAATAAAATAATTTATTACTTTTATTACTCCAATTACTATAAAAAATATTCCTAATATAGTTGATATAAATTGCATTGTAGTGTCTGGATTGTATATCATTATTAATCCAATTATTCCAAATATAATAGATGTAATTACGCTTGTCCAGCCTGCTTTCTTTAAAAATTTATCCATTTTTATCACATTCCTTTCTGAAAAACAAAAGAATTATTACAAAGAATTAGTGCCCAAGTCTAGATTCTTTATAATAATTCTTTGATTAATTTATGCTGTTGTCACATTATTTTTTGTTGTAACCCTTTTACTTTTATTTGCTTTTTTATGAACTTCCCTATTATTATTTATTATAATTTTAGGTGGTTCTCCATTTAGTACTGTTTCTTTTGTAACAATACATTTTTCTATTTTTGGGTTTGATGGTATCTCAAACATAATATCTCTCATTATTTCTTCTATAATAGAACGAAGTCCTCTTGCTCCTGTTTTTCTTTCTATTGCCTTATCAACTATCAATCCCAGTGCTTCGTCTTCAAATTCAAGTTCTACATTATCCATTCTAAATAATTTTTGATATTGTTTCACTAAAGCATTTTTTGGTTTAGTTACTATATTTATCAATGCTTCTCTATCCAATTCTTCTAATGTTGCTATAATTGGTAAACGTCCTACAAATTCTGGTATTAAACCAAATTTTAATAAATCCTGTGGAAGTAACTGTTCAAATACTTTATATTTATCTATATCTTTGTTGCTTTCAATTACAGCTCCAAATCCCATAGACTTTTTACCTATTCTATCTTTTACTATTTTTTCCAATCCTTCAAAAGCTCCACCACAAATAAATAAAATATTTGATGTATCTATTTGTATAAATTCTTGATGTGGATGTTTTCTGCCTCCCTGTGGTGGTACTGAAGCTACGGTTCCCTCAACAATTTTTAGTAATGCTTGTTGTACACCTTCGCCACTAACATCTCTTGTAATAGATGGGTTTTCAGATTTTCTTGAAATTTTATCAATTTCGTCTATATAAATAATTCCTCGTTCTGCTTTTTCTATATCATAATCTGCTGCTTGTATTAGTTTAAGTAAGATATTTTCAACATCTTCTCCAACATATCCAGCTTCAGTTAATGTAGTCGCATCTGCTATTGCAAATGGCACTTTTAAAATTTTAGCTAAAGTTTGAGCAAGTAAAGTTTTTCCACAACCTGTTGGTCCAAGTAATAGAACATTACTTTTTTGAAGCTCTACATCATCTTTTTCGCCTTTTTCTTTGCTGTTTATTCTTTTATAATGATTATATACTGCAACAGCTAAAGTTTTTTTAGCCTCTTCTTGACCTATTACATACGAATCCAATACTTCTTTTATTTCTGCTGGGTTTGGTAATTCTTCTTGCTCATTTATTGTATAAGTCATTTCAGCTGCATCATACAAATCATCTTCTACTATGTTAGAACATATTTTTACGCAATCACTACAAATATATACTCCTGGTCCAGCAATAATTCTTTCAACCTCATCCTGCGACTTTCCGCAGAAAGAACATCTAATACTTTTTTTGCTACTTGACATTTTTCTTTCCCTCTCTTATAAAGATTTTTATTGTCTCTTGTTCATTATTCCATCAATAAGTCCATATTGTAAAGCTTCTTCTGCTGTCATCCAGTGGTCCCTTTCTGTATCTTTTTCTATTGTTTCAATACTTTGACCTGTTCTATCACTTAATAATTTATTTAATTTTTCTCTTGTTTTAATCATATGCTCTGCCTGTATTTTTATTTCTGTTGTTTGTCCAGCAATACCATTTCCTCCAATTAATGGTTGGTGAATTAATATTTCTGCATTTGGTGTTGCAAATCTTTTGCCTTTTTCGCCATTTGCAAGTAACACTGCTCCAAAGCTTGCTGCCAATCCCACACATATTGTAGACACAGGACATTTTATATAATTCATAGTATCTACTATTCCCATTCCATCTGTAATAGAACCTCCTGGGCTATTAATATATAAGCTTATTTCTCTGTCTGGATCTTCTGATTCCAAAAATAGTAATTGAGCTATAACTAAACTTGCTGTTGTAGCATTTACATCTTCACCCAAAAATATAATTCTATCCTTTAATAATCTTGAGAAAATATCATAAGATCTTTCTCCTTTAGCTGTTTGTTCTATAACATAAGGTACTAAACTGTTTCTTTCCATTAAAATTCCTCCTTTATGAATTTTCTTTAAATTCACATTGCTATTATATACATTTTAATTTCAACTTGTCAACTTCAATGAAGGTTATTAAAATTTTTAAACTCTAATAATATAATTAAAACTTAAAACACTACTAAATTAAGCAATTCTTTTCTTAGTCAAAAAAGTTAGCGGCAAAATGTATTTTACTAAATCAACTTTTCCCCCTAACTTTTTTCATTTTTAGCTTTCTTTTTTACTCTATTTTTTACTTTTTATTATTTTTTCAAACTTATTTCTTTTTAGCATTTTTTACTATAAACTCAATTGCCTTTTCTGTCTTTAAGTTTTCTTCAATATATTCTTTTAATTGTTCATTATTTAATAAGTCTTCTTCTTTTCTTCCATATTGTTTTGCCATTTCTTTTATTTTGTCTGTTATCTCTTCTGGTGTCACTTCTATTTTTTCTGCCTTAACAACAGCTTCTAATACTAATCTAGATTTAACAGACTTTTCAGCTTGCTCTTTGTAATTATTTCTAATATTTTCTTCTGATGTTCCCATCATTTGAACATATTGATGTAAATTCAATCCTTGATATGATAATCTTGTTTCAAGATCTCTTATCATAGCATCTATTTCCATTTCTATCATTCCGTTTGGAATATCTATTTTAGTATTATCGCAAACTGCTTTTATGGCTTCTTCCTCTGTCTCATATTTTGCTTTGTTTGAGTTTTCTGTATCAAGTTTTTCTTTTATACTATTCTTCAATTCGTCTAAAGTTTCGAATTCACTTACATCTTTTGCAAAATCATCATCTATTTTTGGTAATTCTTTTTTCTGTATTGCATTTACTTTTACTTTAAATACAGCATCTTTTCCAGCTAAATCTTTAGAGAAATAATCATCAGGGAATTTTACTTTTATATCTTTTTCTTCTCCAATTTTTATTCCTATAACTTGGTCTTCAAATCCTGGTATAAATGTATTGCTTCCTATTTCTAATTCGTGATTTTCTGCTTTTCCACCTTCAAACTCTACTCCATCAACAGAGCCAACAAAATCTATTGTTGCAATATCTCCTTTTTCTACTGGTCTGTCTTCAACAGTAACTAATCTTGCATTTCTCTCTGCTAGGTGTCCTAACTCGTGTTCTATATCTTTGTCAGATGTAGTATATTCAATTTTCTTGATTTCTATACCTTTATATTTACCAAGTTCAACTTCTGGTTTTGTTTCTACTGTTGCAGTAAATATTAATTCTTTTCCTTTTTCCATTTGTACTATATCTATGTTTGGCTTACTTACTGCTTCTACTTTATTTTCTTTTATTGCTTCGTCGTATATATCTGGTACTAATTCATTAAAAGCATCTTCGTAAAATATAGCTGAGCCATATTGTCTTTCTACCAATTGCATTGGTGCCTTTCCTTTTCTAAAACCAGGTATGCTAAAGTATTTTGCAGTTTTTGCATATACCTTTTTCATAGCTTCTTCAAATTTTTCTGCTTCAATATTAAATGTTAATTTTACTTCGTTTTTGTTTTCTGTGTTTTCTACTTTTACGTTCATATTATTCATCCTTTCTGATAATTTTCTAAAAGCCTATTTATTATATCATATTTTTTTAATTTTGCAATAGGTTACTTGTATTTTCTTCCAGTATCTCATTTGTTTCATTAGTTTCGTCGAATCTATTAACAAAATAGTTTTCTACTCTTTCAAATTCTTGATCTAATTTTTGATTCTCCCTTAAGATTAATTCTTTTGTTTGCTCAACTCCATAAACTAAAAGCGTAGTAGCAATTGCAAATATTAATATTACTCCTAAAAACAAAGGTATATTTAATTCTATCTCTTTTTTTAAGTTCATATATCCCTATATCTCCTAACATTTTATACATTTATTAAATCAAATTTTAAATAATCTGCACTTATTAGTTTGTATTGTATTCCATCTATTCCGCCTTCTATCGCATCATTATGTGATGTTCCGTGTAAATGGCCATAATAGCACTTTGTTATATTATATTTTTGAAGTAATTTAACAAATTCATTTTTGTTATTTGAAGCTACATCATTTTTATTTATTGGAGGATAATGCATAAAAGCTATTATTTCTTTATCATTACCGTATCTTTTTAAGCCGTCATTAATTGATAATTCTAATCTTGCGCATTCCCTTTTTATCATTTTGCTATCTTCTTCTGTATCAAGAATATTCCATCCTCTAGTTCCCACTATAATTTTGTCTTCCACTAAGTAGCTATTATTATACAGAAAATATATATTTGAAAACTTATTTTCTTCTATAAACTCCTGCATTTTTTTTAAAGTCGTCCACCAGTAGTCGTGATTGCCTTTAAGAAGTATTTTCTTACCTGGTAGAGAATTCAAATATTCAAAGTCCAGTTTTGTATCTTCCAAATACATAGCCCACGAAAAATCCCCTGGTAAAATTACTGTGTCACCATTTTTTACTTTTTTTATCCAATTATTTTTTATTTTTTCTGCGTGATTTTCCCAATTGCTTCCAAATATGTCCATAGGCTTATCATTCAGAAAAGATAAATGCAAATCAGCTATTACATAAATTGCCATTTTAACTATTCCTTTCTTGTCTAAGCAAATTTGATCAACCGTCTTTTGTACTTTTTTAATTTTATGAAGTTATTTTTGTTTACATTCATTACTAATTTTCAAGTTTGGAACAGCATTTAATTTTAAGTCTGAAATTATTCCTGATATGTATCTGTAATATCCTGCTGATGCAATCATTGCTGCATTATCTGTGCAAAGTATTGGATTTGGATAACAAATATTGTATCCTTCTTTTTTTAACTCTTCAAATTTTGCTCTAATGTATGAATTTGCAGATACTCCACCAGCTAATGCGATTGTATGTATTTTTAATTCTTTTGCAGCTATCAAAGTTTTTTCTAATAAAATATCTGTTACATATTTTTCAAAGCTTGCACATAGATCTGCTTTATTTATATCTGGATTTTTATGGTGCAAATTTATTATAGCTGTTTTTACTCCACTAAAGCTAAAATCTAGACCATCTATATGAGTTTTTGGAAGTACAATATTTGCTTGTCCATCTTTTGCAAGTTTGTCTACTTTTGGTCCCCCTGGATACCCCAAGCCAATTACTCTTGCGACTTTATCAAAAGCTTCTCCTATTGCATCATCCCTTGTCTTTCCTAAAATTTCGAATTTATCATAATCCTCTATTTTTACTAAATGCGTGTGCCCCCCTGATATTATTAAACATAAAAATGGAGGCTTTAAATCTTTATGTGAAATATAATTTGCAGCAATATGTCCTTCAATATGGTTTGTTCCAGTTAAAGGCTTATTTAGTGCATAGCTTAAAGCCTTAGCATACGAAACTCCCACCAATAAAGCTCCTACTAGCCCAGGTCCATAAGTAACTGCTATATTATCTATTTGTTCAAAAGTTATTTTAGCTTCTTCTAATGCCAATTTTGTCACATCAGAAATAGCTTCTATATGTCTTCTAGAAGCTATTTCTGGTACGACACCACCAAATTTTTCGTGTATTTTTATTTGTGAATTTATTACGTTGGACAAAACTTCTCTTCCGTCTTTCACAACCGCAACAGAAGTTTCGTCACAACTTGATTCAATTCCTAATGTAATTATTTGTTTCATTTCTGCTCCTTTACATTAACCCAAACATTGACAAGAATAAGTTCGTAATTCCGTTGTTTATTATAGAAATTAAAGGTGAGATTATTAAACTTAGTATTCCTACAATCCATAAAGCAATAAAAATAAGTTCAAATATTTGGCTATGTGAGTCAAGCCAGTTTCTTGCATTATATGGTAAAAAGCCACTTAATATTTTTGAGCCATCAAGTGGAGGTAATGGAATTAAGTTAAATACGCCAAGTCCTATATTTATTGAAATTATGCTCATAACAATTTGAGCCACCACTCTCCACATCTCACTAGTTGCAAAAATATCTCCACCCACCACGTACAAATCTGGTACAAATTTTATCATTAAACATAGCACAATTTCAAACAAAATTGCTAAAATAAAATTCATTATTGGTCCAGCTGCTGCTACTATTGCTTCTGCTTTATTTAAAGAAATATCTCTATTAAAATTTCTTGGATTTATTTCAACAGGTTTTCCCCATCCAAATCCAGCAAATACAAGCATTATAGTACCAAACAAATCTAAATGAGTAAATGGATTTAAACTAAGCCTGCCTTGTCTTCTAGGAGTATCGTCTCCCAATTTATCTGCCGCAAAAGCATGAGCAAACTCGTGAAATGTAATTGCAATCAGTATTCCTGGAATTGTAATTACAAATGCTTTTAATGCTCCTTGTTGCGAGAATAGCGACATACCTGCACTAAATAGCATTAATGCTATAATTAAAAATATTAATCTTTTATCAATATACATACCAAAATCCTTTTCTAAATAAATTCAAGTACACTCCCCTTTATTTATATACTTCTAGTTTAAAGGTTTCATTGTTGGGAATAATAGCACATCTCTTATAGATGCAGCATCAGTAAGAAGCATAACTAATCTGTCTACTCCCATACCCATTCCACCTGTTGGAGGCATACCATACTCAAGCGCATTTATAAAATCTGTATCCATCATATTAGCTTCGTCGTCTCCTGCTTCTCTTTGTTTAACTTGAGCTAAAAATCTTTCATATTGGTCAATTGGGTCATTTAATTCTGAGAAAGCATTTGCATATTCTCTACCACCAATAAATAATTCAAATCTTTGAGTCATTCTTTCGTCATTATCTAACTTTTTAGCAAGAGGTGAATTTTCTATTGGATACTCATATACAAATGTTGGTTGTATTAAAGTTTCTTCTACTTTCTCGTCAAAAAACGCAGCAATTATATCTCCTCTAGTATTTTTTATAGGGTCAACTGGCACTCCTGCTTTTTTAGCTGCTTCCATTGCTTCTTCGTCAGTTGTAATAGAATTAAAATCAACCCCAGTTACTTCTTTTACAGCATCTATCATAGTAACTCTTCTCCACGAAGGTGTTAAATCTATTTCAGTTCCTTGATATGTTATTTTAGTTGTACCTAATACTTTCTCAGCTATTTTAGAAACCAATTCTTCTGTTAAGTCCATCATATCCTCTAAATTAGCATAAGATTGATACAATTCTATTGTTGTAAATTCTGGATTATGCTTTATATCCATTCCTTCATTTCTAAAAATTCTTCCAATTTCATAAACCCTATCAAATCCGCCAATTATAAGTCTCTTTAGGTATAGCTCTGTTGCTATTCTAAGATACATATCAATATCTAATGAATTATGATGTGTAATAAATGGTCTTGCTGCCGCTCCACCTGGGATTGTATTTAATATTGGTGTTTCTACTTCTGTAAATTTCTTCTCGTCTAAAATTCTTCTCATTTCTTTTATTATTTCTGTTCTTTTTATAAATGTATCTTTTACTTCTGGATTTACTATTAAATCTACATATCTTTGTCTGTATCTTAAATCTGTATCTTTTAAGCCGTGGAACTTTTCTGGTAATGGTCTTAAAGATTTTGAAAGTAAAGTAAGTTCCTTTGCGTGGATTGAAATTTCTCCAGTTTTTGTTTTAAATACAAAACCTGTAATTCCAATAATATCTCCAATGTCGTCTTCTTTAAATGATTTATAGCTTTCCTCCCCTAAATCATTTATGCTAACATAACTTTGGATTTTTCCTTCACTATCTTGAATATGACAAAATGAAGCTTTACCCATTATTCTTTTTGCCATAATTCTTCCAGCTATTGTTACATCTTTTCCTTCTAGTTCTTCATAATTATCTTTTATTTCTTTACTTGTATGAGTTCTATTAAATTTTGTGATTTTATATGGATCTTTTCCTTCTGCTCTTAGTTTATCTAATTTTTCTCTTCTTACTTTCATTAATTGATTTTCGTCTAATTCGTTTACATTATTATTGTTTTGATTATTCTCCATAGTAAATTTTTCATTCCTTTCTGTTTGCATCTCAATTTACATTATTAATTTACGTTTAATATTATATACTATTTTATTTTTTTTGTAAACCATTTTTTACGACGCCTTTCTTAATTCTTTTGCGTGAGCAATAGAAATATCTGTAACATCGCCTGAAGATATTCGTGCAATTTCTTTTATTGTCTCTTCCTCATTTAATTGTCTTATTTCTGTATATGTTTTATCTTGTTTTGTTGATTTGCTTATAAAATAGTTGTATTTTCCTTTTGCTGCAATTGCTGCCGAATGAGTTACTACCATAACTTGGTGATTGTTCGAAATAGTTTTTAGCTTTTCTCCAACAGCTTTTGCTGCTTTTCCACTTATACCTGTGTCAATCTCGTCAAAGACTAATGTATGTACTTTATCAACATCAGCAAGTACTGTTTTTATTGCAAGCATTACTCTCGACATTTCTCCACCTGACGCAATTTTAGCTAGCTCTTTTTCTTCTTCTCCTCTATTTGTACAAATCATAAAATCTACTTTATCCAATCCATTGCTATTAAATTTTTCTTCAGATATTTTTTCCACATTTACACGTAATCTAGCATTGCTCATTTCTAAGTCTTTTAATTCTCTATTAATTTTGTCTGATAAAATAGTTGCATATTCATTTCTGTACAAATTCATTTTTTGGCATAGTTCTAGCATTTGCTTTTTTACAGAGTCTTTTTCTTGTTTTAATCTATTATTAATTTCGTCTACATTTTCTATCTCTTCTATTTCTTTTTCTAGTTTCTCACTATAATCCAAAATTTCCTCTATGCTATTTCCATATTTTCTCTTTAAAGAAAATATTTCGTCCAATCTTTGCTCTATATTGTTTCTTTCTTGGTCGTCAAAATATATTTCTTCTTTCATATCTGCTATATCTCTAGCTATTTCCTGAATTTCATAATACGCACTTTTTAGTTCTGTAAGTTTTTCTTCATATTTTTCTCCATAGCTTGCAATTCTTTCTAGGCATCTAATTGAATTAGATATACTTTCTATTCCTTGATTATTTAAACTATCGTCTATCTCTTGCAAATTTTCCTGCAACTTTTCAGAGTTTTTCATAAGGTTATGCTCTTCTTGCAGTTTTATGTCCTCTCCTATTTTTAGTTTAGCATTTTTTATTTCTTTTAGTTGATAGTTTAGCAAATCTAACCTTCTTTCTTTTTCCTTATCGTCTCCATAATTCTTTTTCAATTCAGCATTTATTTCATTATATCTATTAAACAATTCTACATACTCAAACTTTAAATCTAATATTTTATTTCCTATAAAATCGTCTAAATAATATATATGTTTTGCTGGATTTAACAGATTCTGATTATCTTGCTGTCCGTGAATGTTTATATTATCAGCCATAAACTCTTTTAGTTCATTTACTGTTACAAGTCTTCCATTAATTTTACACGAGTTTCTGCCATTTGAATAAATCTCTCTAGAAACTATTACACTTCCATCTATTGCTTGACTATTTTGAGGGCACCATAAGCTAGCTTCTACAAAAGAATATTTTTCTCCATTTCTAATCATATCTTTTGAAAATCTGCCTCCAGAAATTACACCAAGAGCCCCTATAATAAGAGTTTTACCTGCTCCTGTTTCACCAGTAAGTACATTTAATCCTTCATTAAAATCTATTGTTAAATCTTCTATAATTCCTATATTTTTTATATGCAAAGTAGATATCATAGCGAACCTCCATAAACCAAAATATTGTTCGCTATTATTCTACAACCAGTTGTTCGTTTTGTCAAGAGTTTTTTTAAATTCAAGGAAATGCAATTTCCTTGAATTTAAAAAACAGCTGAAATCGCTATCGCCTTTGAGATTTCCTCCTTTTAGTCGGAAACTCAAATCGGCACGAACAAAGAGCGACTTCGTCGCTTTGTTCTTTGTAAAAGCGAAACAATGTTATATTGTTTCGCAAAAAATATACTTACTCGCACTCATTGTACTCGTAAATTCTAATTTCTTTAGTTGCATACTCAAACTCATCCACTTTATAATTTATGTAAAAGCTCTCTTCCTTTTCAAACTCAATTTTAATTTTATTCACATCCATCAACATTTCCGAAGATAAGTCCATACCAACAGGTAATGTTTTGTTGAAATTATCATAAAATATTATATTTGTATAAAATACTGCTGGTGCATTTTCTTTTATATTTATCTTGCATAAAGTAATTTTGGTTTTTTTACTTGATAATTCCTTTTCTATTTCATTTCGTGGATTTATATTAAATATATTCAGTCCTTCTATACTTTTTTTGCTTGTTAGGCAATATACCGACATTTCCAATGGTGACTTTATTTTGTTAAGCGATTCTTTTATATAATTCATATAATTTTCTAGATTTTCTGTATATACTTTTATATCAGTATCCATATTAATATTTAATATTTTGTATTTGTCTTTCTCTACTTCTCTGTGCTTAGTATTATTTATAGCTTTTATTTTTGTGTGGTCATCCACCATTGCTCCAAATATGTCAAAGTCTTTAGCTTGAATTTCTTCGCTATTTTTTTCATATTCTTTTTTTAATCTTGCTAAATCCTTTTCCAAAGAAGTAACCTTGCCACCTTTTTTATTTTTTACTTCTTCCTCTTCTTTTTCCTCGTATACTTCAATTGCAGTATCGTTTTCCTTTTCTTTTTCTAATTCTTTAAAAGAATCTGGAACCTGCTTTATTGCAAATATTGCATCTGTTTCATTTTTCGACAATTTTCTTCTTTGCATCTCGTCCATTTTTTTGCCTAAATCTTCTAAATCGTCCTCAAAATCAAAGAATTTTTTCATTTTAACTTTTTCTTCTTGTTCTTGCTCTTCCGCTTCTTGCAATGTTTGAGTTTCGTCCTTGCTTGTAAATTTCCAGAACTCAAAAATACTCTTTTTGTGTTTGTCTATTTCTTTTATGTATAAATCTGCATTATCAATCTTTTTAGACAAAATATTACTTTTGGTTTCAATTGCTTTTATATCTAAATTTAGGTTTGTATTTTCCTTAACTACACTTTCTAACTTTGTACAAATATTTATTAAATCTTCTATTGTATATTGTTGTTTTAATTCATACAAAGCATCTAGTGACTCGTCTTTTTTCTCTTCTTCTACTCTTTCTTTTTTTATTGGTTTTGGAGCCACTTTTACATCCTTTTTCTTTTTAAAGAAATATTTTACCTTTCCAAAAAAGCTTTTTCTACATTCCAAAAAAGTGGCAATTTGTTTTTGCCTTAAAAGATAATCTTGTGTAAGGTCTTCTACAATTACTTTAAACTTATTTAATTTTCTTTTTAATTCCTTTTGCTCTTTTTCTTCGCACTTTAATCTATCTATTTTATCTAAATATTCTAATCTAATATATTCAGAAAGTCCGCTATACTCTATTTTTGTATTTTTATGCCAAAACTCTATATCTCCTCTTTTATTAATTGCTGTTGTAAACTGGTATTCTTCCTTTGCACCAGTAGATAATATAAACATTGCTTTTAAAGTTTTATATAATTCCATTGCCTCTGATTTACTGTCTAAACTTATAACATATGTGCTTTTTATTTTTTGATATACATTAGTTTTTCCAACAATTTTCATAAAAGGATTACCTTTTTTATCAAATATTTCGTACACATTTGGCCAATCTTTTGTAAAATACCATAAATAATTTTCTATATCTGCAATTTCACTTTTTGTTAAAATTGCTCCTGAATACTCCTCACAACTTACAGGTGCAAAAATAAATCTACCCTTTTTGGCTCTAGTATTTGCAATTTGTTCTTTTAACAAATAAAAAAGTGCATTATTATCTTGTTCATTTACTGTAACAAGCATAAAGTATTTTTTTGCCACATCTGAATAATATATTTGCCATATATAGTTATTTGGATATTTTACTTCATACGGAATTCTATCATTTAATTTATCTTGTTCCTTTGATATTTCCTCTATTCTATTTTTATCTAGCGTTGATAACATTTTTAAGAAATTTGCAAATTTTTCTATATTTTCTTCACTTTTTGAATCTAAATATTCGCAAATAGGACTTGCTAATTTATATCTTTCTTTTAGTTCCATTAATCTATCTGACGGAGTTATTAATACTTCTATATCTTTGATATTTATGTATTTATATACCTTATATACTGTATCGTCATACGATTTAGAAGGTCTAAAATTTAGGTTTTCATATTGTTTTAAAAAAGTTGGCAACTTATTTAATTTTAGCCCAATATATTCTAAATTTTTTTCGATTGTTTTTTCTGCTTCTTTTGTAGTTCTAGCCATACTTAATCTCATTCCTTCCTACATTAAATGTCCTTATATAATTGTAATTAATTTACTTTAACTTTTCTATTTCCTTATTTTTACATTTAGTATTATACCATAAGTTATGTTATTATTCTATACTTATTAAAAATAAATTTAGACTATTTTTTGTGAAGCAATAACTTGAACAATTGCACAAAAACAAAACCCAAGAAAGTCTTCCCAGGTTTTGTACTTCTTTTTGATAACATTTTAGCTAAGTGTTATCTTAATAAATTCAAAGGATCAATTGCTTTTGCAAGGCCAACCTCGTCATAAATGTTGAGACTAGCTTCGTCCGCCAGTACTCTAAATCCAATTATGTGTACTTTGGTTAAGTCCACAGGAATTTCAACACCTTCATAACGTATGCTCTTATGAACAAAGTGACTCGCTCTACCAGCCTCAGCTCTAATGTCCATCTCCATTGTTCTAACTTGAATCTCAATAGTTTGTTTATTTTGATTCGTTGGAGCAGCGTGTAAACATTGGTAGCCTCTCTCTTTTGGACGCCAAATATAGTCTTTTACACAATTAGAGAACGTATCTCTTATTAGCGACTTTTCTGGTATAAGCAGTCCTTCTATTTTTCTCTCAGTTTTATCATAATATGCAAGATTAGCAAGTGTATTATTTTTCTTGACTGTTAAAAACTGAAGAATTTCATTCATAAGCTCATAGCAAATAGCTTGAGTTTCTTTTGTCTCTTCTGCCATTACAATAATTCGAATGCCAAAGAAATCTCTTAGTCTCTTCAACACCTCAGAGCTCGGCTTACTGTCTGGCTTGTTCTTTAGCAAAAGCATCATTTTTGTTAAAACACCAAGCAGGTCTTTTTGCCTACGTTTAACAATTATTGATACATTGTGCTTTTTTGAAATTTTACGGATTAACCCTTTTATCTCTCTTACATCGTCGTCAAGAGCCCTAATCATTTCTGATGACCTCATATTATTGAGTTCTATCAGTTTATTTGCACAAGCAATTCTATCCAAGTCGTCTTCATCGCTCGAGAAATCTTCAATTAGCATTTCCCATACATCGTCTATGGTAAATGCCCTTTCAAGTATTCCTTGAACATCAGGAAACCGTACTTCTTTTCTTGCCATTCTTATATCACCCTTTCTTAAAGTACAGTTTAGTTAAAAAGCGTTTTACTTACTTTCCTCCTTTTTGAAGTTTTTAAATGTGTTACTAAAAAATTATATCACGGCTATACACATTTCTCAATCAAAACTCGTAGACAAATTGTGACAAATTGTGAGCTTTTTATATCCATTTATTTGCGTTTTTTCACTTTCTATAAAAATTATAGATTTTATGTATGTTGACAATTTTCTATATTCTATGCTATTATGGAAATGCACCGTCTTTCTTATTGAAAGGAGGGTAGCTCTCTATGAAAGACCTGTTAAAGTTATTACAACTCTATTTTTTGTATTTAATTATAAAACAGATGGGAAAGTATAAAAAAAGACTAGGAATTGCACTCCTAGTCTTTTCTCTATGATTGACCTGTTATTTTTGACGTCAAATATATTTTAACATCATTTTTATTATATGTCAAATTTTTTTATTCATTTATTTTTTCAAAAAGTATCATTTATTCTATCTTTTTTGTAATGCAAATATTCAAAAAACATAGTATTTTCAATTTACTCCCTATTTTGCATAAGTGTCAATTTCTTCAACTACTTTTGCAATGAACTCGTCAATTGGCATTGCTCCAATGTCTCCGTCTTTTCTTGAACGAACTCCAACAGTTCCAGCTTCTTTTTCCTTGTCTCCAAGTACTAGCATATATGGAACTTTTTCAAGTTGTGCTTCTCTTATTTTGTATCCTATCTTTTCGTTTCTAGCGTCTACTTCTACTCTTATTCCAACTTCTTCTAGCTCTTCTTTTACTTTTTCTGCATATTCTTTGTGCGCATCTGCAATTGGTAAAAGTTTTACTTGTACTGGTGCAAGCCAAGTTGGGAATGCTCCTGCATAATTTTCTATTAATACACCTATAAATCTTTCTATACTTCCAAAAATAACTCTGTGAAGCATAACTGGTCTATGTTTTTCCCCATCTTCTCCAATGTATGTTAGGTCAAATCTTTCTGGCATTTGGAAATCTAGTTGTATTGTACCACATTGCCATTCACGTCCTAAAGAATCTTTAATATGGAAGTCTATTTTTGGTCCATAGAAAGCGCCGTCTCCTTCATTTAATTCATAAGGCATCTCTAGGTCTTTAAGGACTTTCTTTAAAGCATCTTCTGCCATATTCCATTGTTCGTCAGTTCCCATTGAATCCTCTGGTCTTGTAGATAATTCTAATGTATATTCAAATCCAAATATTTTATATACTTTATCTACAAGTTTTATTATTCCTTCTATTTCAGATTCAATTTGTTCTGGCAAGCAGAAAATATGTGCATCGTCTTGTGTAAAGCATCTTACTCTAAATAGTCCATTTAATTCTCCAGATTTTTCGTGTCTATGAACTAATCCTAGCTCTCCAGCTCTTATTGGTAAATCTTTATATGAACGCATTTTGCTTTTGTATACAATCATTCCACCTGGGCAGTTCATTGGTTTTATACCATAGTCAACACCATCAATTTTTGTTGTATACATATTTTCTTTGTAGTGGTCCCAGTGTCCTGAACGATGCCATAGTTCTTCGTTTAAAATCATAGGAGTTTTTATTTCTACATAACCATTTTTTCTATGAATATCTCTCCAGAAATCTTCTAGAACATTTCTTAACACCATTCCTTTTGGTAAGAAGAATGGAAAACCAGGTCCTTCTGGAGCAATCATAAATAGCTCTAATTCTTTTCCTAATTTTTTGTGGTCACGTTTTTTTGCTTCTTCAAGCATATTTAGGTATTCTTCAAGCTGACTTGCCTTTGGATATGAGATGCCATAAAATCTTTGTAACATTTTATTATGCTCGTCACCTCTCCAGTAAGCACCTGAAGAAGAAAGTATTTTTACAGCTTTTACTTTGCCTGTGCTCATAAGGTGTGGTCCAGCACATAAATCTGTAAACTCGCCTTGTTTATAGAAAGAGATTTCTTCGCCTTCTGGAAGTTCTTCTATTAGCTCGACCTTGTAGTCCTCTCCTTGTTCTTTCATAAACTTTATTGCTTCTTCTCTTGGAAGAGTATATCTTTCAATTGGTAAATCTTCTTTTATAATCTTTTTCATTTCTGCTTCTATTTTTTCAAAATCATCAGAAGAAATGTTTTCCTTAACATCAAAATCATAATAGAAACCATTTGCAATTGCTGGGCCAATTGTAAGTTTTACATCATTTCCATAAATTCGTTTTATAGCTTGAGCCATAATGTGTGAAGTAGTATGCCAATAAGCCTTTTTACCATCTTCACTATTATCAAAAGTAAGAATTTCTACTTCTGAATCTTCCTCTATATTGTATCTTAAATCCTTAACCTCTCCATTTACTTTAGCGCAAGTAGCATTTCTTGCTAGCCCTTCGCTTATTTCTTTTGCTAAATCCAATACACTAATTCCTTTTTGAACCTCTTTAACAGAGCCATCTTTTAATGTAATTTTCATAAAAATCAACTTCCTTTCTTTTTTTGAACGTTTGGGACACTCCTTTTTGTTCAAGTTCTTGAACATCTGGGACACTCCTCTTTGTTTAAATCCTAAACAAAGATTTTTTGTTGTTTTAACTTTTCTACATAATGAGATTTTTCTTAAACTACACCGTGTTTAAATGGTTAACATTTTATTAAAATTGTTACTTCATACCTTTATTACAAACAAATTTAGCACCCCTCTAGCAATTACAATAACTGCCAGAGGGGTGCTTTTATATAACACGGTTCCACCCTTTGTTTTACTTAATTTACTTTTAACGCAAGCTTACGTCTAGTTTCCTTCGAATTTAAGTTCAGTCACATTCTAAACAAATAAATATTTAGTGCAGTTTTGCTTAATTTTTCGAAATTTGCCAGAAACAATGAGGTAGTTTTTCAAATACGTTTATTTAGAATGGCTTACAGCCTTTGACCATTCCTCTCTTAAAACAACCTTTATTTTACTTTGTCTCATTTATGTTTTTTCTGTATCACTATGTTTTTTATTATACAACTTCTCAATATGTTATGTCAATGGGTAAATTGTGAAATTTACCACATTTAATAACTAACTCACTGCCTATCTTTCAGCCTCTTCATAGCTTTCTCTTACGGCTTCTTTATTGTTTAACATCTTATTTTGATTTTCTTGCTCTTTTTTTATGCCCATTTGTATAGCACGTTTTATCAGTGCTTCCAAATGTTCTGGTTCTGGATAATCTTTTTTATCCAATGATGCAAGCACAAATTTATCCCTTATGCTAAACCTAGTTATCTTACCCTGCTCATTTGTTTTTCTACTTAGATTGTCCAGCAACATTCCAATATCCATTGGAAAACCGTTTTCTCTCGAATAAATTTCTGCAAACGCAAGAGTTGTTCTAGTATTTCCATCTCTAAAAGGGTGTACTCTCCACAGTTTAGCAAGCTTATTTGTAAACACTGGAACTATTTGATCAACACTTTTTCCTTGCCAAGATATATCGTTTAATTCAGAAAAAATCTTATCCAAATCTCTTTCAATACTTTTTAGTTCAGAGTATTGCACACTTAATCCAGGAATTACCACTTCAACTTTTTCAATTGGCACGGTTCTAAATTCTCCAGCCCAATCAAATATGTCCTCGAAAATATGTTTATGAACAGTCTTCAAATATTCTTTATCATATTTCTGCTTAAAAGTCTCTTCTATATCTATTAATTTTACAAAGCCTATGTCTCTTTCCGCACGGTTTAATTCGTCATACTCTTTTATGCCTAATTTATTTTTTAATGTTCCATTTTCTTGAATATATGGGTCTTTCAATTTTATTCTCATTCCTTTCCCGTTTTATTTTTTATACATACCAATAACCTTAGCCTGCAACTCTTTTAGCTCAATTTTTCCATCAATGTACTCTTTTGCAAGTTTTATGGTTTCGTCTGTTGGCACATCCGTTCCAGAAATGGAAATTCCCAAAGCATTTTTTACAAAGTCTTTTCTTTGCTCTTTAGTTGTATTTTTTATAGAATAATCCATTTTATTCATTCCTTGTATAATATTTAGGTTTTAAAAAGGTTACCTATAAACCTTTATAGTCAAATATATCTTTCTATGATATATTTATTACGTTAATTAAGCTATTTTGTATATCCAGGTTTGCCTAATAATCTAAACATATTTGTTTTATATTTTTCTACTCCTGGTTGGTTAAATGGATTTATTCCTAATATTGAACCTGACATAGCACACGCAAGTTCAAAAAAGTAAATTAGTTCGCCTATATTTTTTGCATCTAACTTATTTATATTTATTAATATATTAGGCACGTCTCCTTCTGTGTGTGCTTCGATTGTTCCTTCCATTGCTTTTTTGTTAACAAAATCCAATGTTTTGCCTTCCAAATAGTTTAGCTTATCTAAATCGTCTTCTTCGCTTTTTAATGTTATTGTACTATCAACATTTTCTATATTTATTACAGTTTCAAATAAATTTCTTCTTCCTTCTTGGATGTATTGTCCTAAAGAGTGTAAATCTGTTGTAAACTCTGCTCCAGAAGGATATATTCCTTTTTGCTCTTTTCCTTCGCTTTCTCCAAATAATTGCTTCCACCATTCTATGAAATAGTGCATCTTTGGCTCATAAGTAACTAATATTTCTATGTCTTTTTCTTTGCTATATAAAATGTTTCTTAATACTGCATATTTATAGCATTCATTGTATTTTAAGTTGTCGTCAGAATACTTATCTTGTGCAATTCTTGCACCTTCCATTAATTCGTCTATATCTATACCAGCTGCTGCTATTGGAAGCAAGCCTACTGCTGTTAAAACAGAATATCTGCCACCAACATTGTCTGGAATAACAAATGTTGTATATTTTTCTTTTTTAGCAAGCTCTTTTAAAGCTCCTTTGTTTGCATCTGTTGTAACATAAATTCTTTCTCTTGCTTCTTTTAAGCTGTATTTTGTTTCCATTATTTCTCTAAAAATTCTAAAAGCAATAGCTGGCTCTGTTGTTGTTCCAGATTTTGAAATAACATTAATTGATATATCTTTGTCTCCAATATATTCAATTAAATCGTTTATATAGTTTGTGCTTAAATTATTGCCTACGTATAAAATTTGTGGTGTTCTTCTTACAGTTTTATCTTGTAAATTGTAGAATGTATTTGTAAGAGACTCAATTACAGCTCTTGCCCCTAAATATGAACCCCCAATTCCTATTACTAATAAAATATCAGAATCTGCTTGGATTTTTTTAGCAGCTTTTTTTATATTCTCAAACTCTACCTTATCATAGTCAGTTGGCAGATTAACCCATCCACAAAACTCATTTTCGTCATCTGCTTTATCGTGCAATTTTTTATGTATTTCTTTTACTTGACTTGCATAAGACATCACATCTTTTTCAAATGTTCTTGCATTTTTAAAATCAACTTTAATATTTCCCATAAGTACCTCCAAAAAAACAAATTTTAAATATATAATATTATAAAATTTGTTTTTTTTCAAGTATTTTTGTTAGATTACTTTTCTGTTGTCTCATTCGTTTATGATAATGTCTTAAGTAATCGGATATGAAAATGTCCCAAA
>CAKNRV010000004.1 GCA_930991035.1 uncultured Clostridium sp.
CCTTGAAAAATCAAGGTTGTTAGTAAATAAATATTGATTTTAGTTTACACAACCTAATATGAAAGGATGGTGCAGTATATGAATTTAATAAGGAATAAGAAAGAAATAATTATAGCAAGCATAACAATAATATTGTTTGTTTGCACTTTATTTATAAAATACAAAGTAGAAAATTTATCAATTACAAATGCAAATGGAAAACTTGCAATAGGTTCGGCTCAAGGAATGGGAATAGGTATAATAGAAAATGGGAAAATGGTTTCTAAAAGATATTATGATGATGGTACTTCTTCTGAAGTTTCTTCTTCCACTCCATTATTTCAAGAGATACTAAATTCTGATAGTGTTTTTTGCATTGGAAAAAAGTATAATGAAGAAATTAAGATAAGAAATACGGGACAATATTTTTATACGAGAATAGTTATAAATAAATATTGGCAAGATACCGAAAACAATATTAATCAAGAACTTGATTCAAGCAAAATAAATATAGATATTTTGGAAGAAAATGGCTGGATATTAGATACAAATACAAAAGACAAAAATAGAATAATTGCTTACTATAAATACATGGTACCACCAGATGGAGAAACAAATCCTGTTATTGATAATATAAGCATTTCTTCTGATATATTAAAGCAATTTAATATTAGTAGTAATGGGGGAAATATAACATTAGCAAATAAATATGATGGGAATTCAGCAGTAGTAGAAATTGAAGCTGATGCAGTAGGAGTAACAAGTAATATGGAAGCTGCAATTGAATCTGCTTGGAATGTAAAAGCGGAGATTAATGAAAATGGTGAAATAGTGAGTGTATCACCAATAGAATAAATAATATAGAAATATACAATAATTAATATAAATACCACAAAAGCACAATTGCAATTGCAGTTGTGTCTTTGTGGTTTGGGAGATTACCCCAGAAGTAGCATCACGTTCTTGAACTGCTGTTCCTCTGAGCTATCCATATTCAAATCGTACACCGTAGTTATACTTCCTGGCGTTTTATGAATCTCAATTTTTTTGCCAGAACTTAATACTATTGTGCTGTCCTGGCAAATGGAAGCAATCAAACGAGAATAGAAGTTGTCCAAGATTTCGTGAATGGTGAATGTCATACTGATAATCCTCCTGTTCAATTGAACATTTTTTAGGTTACAAAAAAATAACCCAAAAATCATTTTAACACAATTAAAAATAAAAAGCAAATTTTTATTCAATTCGTATTTACTTTTTCGAAAGTTATAGATATAATAATTGCAAATAAAGATACAAAAGCTGTATAAAAAGTAAAAAAATGCAAAAGATACAAATAGAGAAAGGAACGTGTGAATATGGATAAAAAGTATGTATATTTATTTAAAGAAGGAAACGCGAATATGCGTGAATTGCTTGGAGGAAAAGGTGCTAACTTGGCAGAAATGACTAACTTAGGGCTTCCAATTCCACAGGGATTCACAATAACAACAGAAGCGTGTATTGAATATTACGAAAATAGTGAAACAGTATCAGATACTGTAAAATCACAAATTTTTAATAGTTTAAGAGAACTTGAAAATATAACAGGAAAGAAGTTTGGAAATCCAGAAAATCCACTTTTAGTATCAGTTCGTTCTGGTGCTAGAGCATCTATGCCAGGTATGATGGATACTATACTAAATCTTGGTTTGAATAAAGAAGTAGTAGAATCAATTGCTAAGAAAAATGAGAGATTTGCATACGACAGTTATAGAAGATTTATACAAATGTTTAGTGATGTTGTAATGGAAATTCCAAAACCTTTATTTGAAAATGCAATAGACGAAATGAAAAACAAAAAAGGTGTTAAGTTAGATACAGAGCTTGACGCTAATGATTTAAAAGAATTAGTAGAAATATTTAAAGGAATATACAAAAAAGAACACGGCTCAGAATTTCCTAGCAATCCAGAAGAACAATTAATAGAAGCAGTAACAGCAGTATTCAGGTCTTGGAATAATCCTAGAGCTATAACATATAGACGTTTAAATGATATACCAAGTAGTTGGGGTACAGCAGTAAATGTGCAAGAAATGGTATTTGGAAATATGGGAGAAGATTGTGGTACAGGCGTTGCATTTTCTCGTAATCCAGCAACTGGTGAAAACAAAATTTTTGGAGAATACCTAATGAATGCTCAAGGTGAAGATGTTGTTGCAGGTATTCGTACTCCACAACCAATAGAAACATTAAAGGAAACAGATATGGAAGCATATCAAGACTTTGTAATGTATGCAAATAAACTAGAGAAACATTACAAAGATATGCAAGATATGGAATTTACAATAGAAAATGGAAAGCTATATTTCCTTCAAACTAGAAATGGAAAAAGAACAGCCACAGCAGCACTTCAAATTGCAGTGGATTTAGTAAATGAGGGAATGATAACTGAAAAAGAAGCTGTATTAAGAGTTGAGCCAAACCAATTAGACCAATTGCTACATCCAAATTTTGACCAAGAAAAATTAAATGCTGCAAAACCAATTGCAAAAGGCTTAGCTGCATCTCCAGGAGCAGCAACAGGTAAAGTTGTATTTACAGCAGAAGAAGCACTAGAAAAACATAAAAACGGTGAAAAAGATTTAATATTAGTAAGACTTGAAACATCACCAGAAGATATAGACGGTATGCACGTATGTCACGGAATACTTACTGTAAGAGGAGGTATGACTTCGCATGCAGCTGTTGTAGCACGTGGAATGGGAACTTGTTGCGTATCTGGTTGTTCAGAAATTTCTGTAAATGAAGAAGAAAGAACATTTTCTGTTGGTGGCAATGTATATCACGACGGGGATTGGATTTCACTAGATGGAAGTACAGGAAATGTATATGGAGAAAAAATAGATACTGTTGATGCACAAGTAACAGGCAATTTTGCTAAATTTATGGAATGGGCAGATAGATATAGACAAATGGAAGTAAGAACGAATGCAGATACTCCAAAAGATGCAAAACAAGCTTATGAATTTGGAGCACAAGGAATTGGATTATGTAGAACAGAGCATATGTTCTTTGCGCCAGAAAGAATTGCAGCAATTAGAGAAATGATAGTGTCTAAGACAAAAGAACAAAGAGAAAAAGCTTTAGATAAAATACTTCCAATGCAAAGAGGAGATTTTGAAGGTCTATTTAGAGAAATGAACGGGCTTCCAGTAACTATAAGATTATTAGACCCACCATTACACGAGTTCTTGCCACATACAGATGACGAAATAGCAGCTTTAGCAAAAGATATGAATATGACTTTTGAGGAGCTTAAAGATGTGGTAGTAAGCCTACACGAATTCAATCCAATGATGGGACACAGAGGTTGTAGATTAGATGTAACATATCCTGAAATTGGAGTAATGCAAACGAAGGCAATTATTGGAGCAGCTATAAATGTAAAAAAAGAGGGAATGGATGTAAAACCTGAAATAATGATTCCACTTGTTGGTGACTATAAAGAACTTGTATATGTAAAAAATATTATTACTTCAACTGCTGACGAAATGCTAAAAGAGGCAGATATGGACATAAAATATATGGTTGGAACAATGATAGAAATTCCAAGAGCAGCACTTATAGCAGATAAAATTGCAAAAGAAGCTGAATTCTTCTCATTTGGCACAAATGACTTAACACAAATGACATTTGGATTTAGTCGTGACGATGCTGGTAAATTCTTAGGAGAATATTATTCTAAAAATATTTATGACTTTGATCCATTTGCAAGAGTTGACGAAGAGGGAGTAGGAAAGCTTGTAGAGATGGCATCAGAGCTTGGTAGAAAAACAAGACCAGATATTGAGCTTGGCATTTGTGGAGAGCACGGAGGAAACCCTGCTTCAGTTGAGTACTGCCATAAGATAGGACTTAATTATGTATCTTGTTCACCATTTAGAGTACCAATTGCTCGTTTAGCAGCAGCACAAGCAGCAATTAAATATCCAAGATAAAAAATAAGGAAATATATATGACACTTGTTCTAGTGCTATATGAACAGTAGCATAAAGATTACAAAAACAATAAAAAACAGATTAAAAGTGTACGCAAAAGTTAGAAAATAACTAACATTTGTTGTACACTTTTTTAAATTCTAGAAAATTGAATAATTTTTGAAAAAATTATTGGAAAAATTTAATTCATAAAAAACAATAAAAACATAAATAAAAAAACAAAAATGAGAAAATATAATAATAAAGAATTAAATTTATATGTTAATTTCTTTAAATTTAAGAAGGAGTGTTCCAAAAGTTCAAAAACTTGGACAAAAGGTAGTAGTCTCTTCTTTCCAAGTTCTTGAATTTTTAGGAGGTTCCTTCTGCTAAAAAAATTAGGAGGTTGAAAATGAAAAACACAATTAAAATAATGTTATTTATAACATTTATTCTTCTTGCATTATTGTGCATTCCAAGCATAAGTAATGCAGCAAGCACAGAAAATGCAACAGATGAGAGTACATTAAGAAGTGCAATAGAAAATGTAGACGATGGTGGAACTGTTGAAATTCAAAATAATATTACAGTAACAGGACCTATTGTAATACAAAAAGAGCTTACAATAGATGGTAATGGTTATACCATAGCAGGTTCAACAGAATGGACATCAACATCTGGAAACCAAACAATGTTTACTGCTCAATTTGCAGCTGGTAAACTTACATTAAAGGATATTGACTTAAACAATGGACCAAAATATGGTGTACAAGCTTATGACGGTGGTACTATTATATTAAATAACGTATCTATTACTGGATTTCGTTATGGAGGAGTATTAGTTAATGGTGGTAATGTAGAAGTAATAGACTTACATTTGGGCTATAATGGAACAGGAACAAATAATGGTATTGAAATAGATAAAGGAGCTGCTGCTACTAATAATCCTACTTTAACAATGAATGGAACTTTAACATCTGATTCAACCGAAAATGTAGTAAGACCTGCAGGAAATGGTCATCTTACAGAATTTACAATAACTAATACAGAAAATACAACAAATAAAGTTGTTATTGCAGGAGATAAAGTAGTTTTGACAGATGAAAACAACACTGTTATTTCAGAATCTGCTGTACCAGAAAATGTGACAACAAATACCGATGAAACAAAAGTAATTATTACTTTAATGGTAGGGGGAGAAGCAGTAAAACAAATTACAATTGACAAAGGTGCAACAATTACAGCAGAATTATTAAAAGGATATATTACAGTAGCTGACGGTTATGAAGTAGTTGGATTCTATACAAATCAAGAATATACAGATGAATTTGATTTTACAAAAACTTTAGATACAGATGCAACTATTTATGCAAGAATAGGCGAAATTTCACAAGAACCAGAAACACCACAAGAGCCAGAGGAAGAACCAATTCCAGAAGAGCCAAAACCAGATAATAACGAAAAAGATGATGTGCCAAAAACAGGTGTAGAGAATTATTTAGGAATTGCTGTACTAGCTATGGTAGTTTCTTTAGGAAGCATATTCTTAATTAAAAAAGACTAATTCTAGTGGCGTAATTTTGCAAAGCAAGTGAAACGCAGTGACAGATTTTAATCTGTCACCTAGTTTCACGAATACATAGGGTGATAAAATGCAGAAAAATGTAAAAAGAAAAAGAAAAATTTTAAATTGTTTGATTTATTTTTTTATTGTAGTAAACTTAATATTAGCTTGCATATATATAGCAAAATTTATGGATATAGGACGAGAAGCTAAAATAGAAAGTGAGCTTCTTGATTCGATCGAAATAGGAGAAATTAAAAACGCAAATAGAGAAGAAAATGAAAGTAATAATAATGAAGAAAATCAAGCAATAAATGAAAAAGAAGAGAATGTAAAAAACGAGAATAAAGAAAGAAAAATAGAAGCAACAGAAAGAATGCTTAAAGTAGAAAAGTTACAAGAAGAAAATGAAGATATTGTTGGTTGGATTGAAATAGAAGATACCAATATTAGTTATCCAGTTTTGCAAGGGAAGGATAATGAGTATTATTTAAACCATAATTATAAAAAAGAAAAATCTCAAAAAGGTTCTATATTTCTAGATGCAGATTATGACTGGAGTATACCTAGTAATAATTTGATAATTTATGGTCACAACATAGTGAATGATTTAATGTTTAAAGATTTGCTCAAATATGCGAATGAGGAATTCTACAAGGAACATCCTGTTATTCGTTTTACAACTAAAGAGAATGATGGAGAGTATGAGATAATTTCTGCTTTTAAGTCAAAGGTTTTCAATAAGTCAGATACAAATGTATTTAGATACTATAATTTTATCAATGCAGAAACAGAAGAAGAATATAATGAATTTGTGGAAAATGCAAAAAAAGTCTCATTATATGATATAGAAGAAACAACAGAATATGGAGACGAGCTAATGACTTTAATTACATGTTCGTACCATACAACAGATGGAAGATTTGTTGTGATTGGAAGAGAAAAGAAGTGAGGGAAAAAACTTGAGGTTCCAAATCGGAACCTCAAGTTAGAGATAATGTTATATTTCAATCTTTGGTGCATACTTCTCAAGCCACATGTTTACTTGGCACAAATATGCCATAAGCTGTGGACCAGTCATTAACTGACCAAACCAAGGACGGGTAAATGCCTTGCCATCAGTTTCTAATATTTGCATAATATATTCTCTATTTAATAAAGTGTTTATTGGTGCATTTTTATCTTCCATTATTTTGCTTAGCATTTCTTTTACAGCTCTTAAATAAGTTGGATTCCACGTTTTTGGATATGGACTCTTTTTTCTGTCGACTATCTCTGCTGGCAATTTATCTTTCATAATGTAACGAAGTAGCCCTTTTTCTCTTCCATTTAAAGCCTTCATTTCCCAAGGTATATTCCATACATATTCTGCTAATCTATAATCGCAAAATGGAACTCTTATTTCAAAACCATTATACATTCCCATTCTATCAGATCTATCTAATAGGGTTTGCATAAACCAATTTAAAGTAAGGTGAGAGATTTTTCGCTTTTCGGCAGTCTCAGTAGAATCTGTGTCTAGAATCTCAACATCTTCCAAGCTTTCGTTATATCTATAATCTATATATTCTTTTAAATCAACTTTTTCTGCTATTTCAGGATTTAATAATTCTTGTCTTTCTTTAATAGCAATTGACCAAGGGAAAGTTCCGCTATTTAAAGCATCTTCTCTAAAAAACCATGGATAACCTGCAAATATTTCGTCTGCACATTCGCCAGTCAGAGTAACCGTTGCTTCTGGTTTAACATTCTTGCAAAAAAGCAGTAAAGAAGAATCAACATCTGCCATACCTGGAAAATCTCTGGCAATCATTGCATCTTCTAAAGCTTTCGCAAGTTCCGGAGTATCAAGCATTACAGTATGGTGATTAGTATCTAATTTTGACTGCATTAGGTTTATATAATAGTTATCTGAGTTGGGTTGAAAATCAGTTTTTTGAAAATTCTTATCATTATCAACATAGTCTACTGAATAAGTATTTAATTTAGGCAAGTTATGTTCATTGCAGTATTCAGAAGCATATAGAGTGATTATGCTAGAATCTAATCCACCAGACAAAAAAGTACATAATGGTACATCTGATACTAGTTGTCTCTTAATGGCATCTTCCAAAAGATATTGAACTTTATCACAGGTTTGTTCAAAATTATCTGTATGAGGCTTGCTTTTTAGCTTCCAATATCGTTTTATATGAATTCCAGAATCATTATATATCATAAAGCTTGCAGGTTTTAGTTCATAAATATTATTAAATGCCGTTAGTCCATTTGTATGAGCAGGGCCAATTCCAAACAATTCAGAAATACTTTGCTTATTTAAAGTAGGGGTAATACCTGGATATTTCAATATTGCTTTTACTTCAGAAGCAAAAATTAAATTATTATTATAAATTGTGTAAAATAATGGCTTAACACCAAAATGATCCCTAGCAAGAAAAACATTTCTATCTTTTTCGTCCCATATAGCAAAAGCAAAAATTCCATTTAGTTTATTTACGACATCTTCTTTATATAATATATACGATTTAAGCAAAACTTCAGTATCAGAATGACTTTCAAGAGGAATATTATTATCATTTAAAGCTTGTTTTAATTCTTTAGTATTATAAATTTGTCCATTATATACAATTGTATAAGTATTTCCGTTGTATTTATAGCTCATAGGTTGTTTGCCACCTTCAGGGTCAATTACAATTAATCTTCTATGTCCTAATAGGGCATTATCGGTGACATAATAACCACATTCGTCAGGACCTCTTCTCAGTAGTGTATTGTTCATAGAAATTAAAACATCTTTTTTTGAATTCAGATTGCTTTTTAAATTTACAATTCCAACAAAACCACACATAGAATAATACCAATTCCTTTCACAATTATATAACTAATATATGAATATTTTAAGAAAAATGTAACTAGTATTGACAAATTTTAAAAAAATTAGTATAATCTTATAGTATCTAATAAAGAAAACAGCCTTGTTGTGTGTCAAGACTAATCTTACATACAATGAGAGAAAGTATAATTAATATACAATAGATAATGGTTCAAGGGAGGGAATAGAGATGGCACAACCAAAAAGAAGATGGTCAAAAGCAAGAACAGGTCTAAAAAGATCAACTTGGAAATTAGAAAATCAAAATTTAGTAGAATGTTCACATTGCCACGAATTAATTAGACAACATACAGTATGTCCAAATTGTGGATATTATGATGGAAAAGAAGTAGTAGCTAAAAAAGCTGAATAAAAAATTTACAAAAAGGTATATCCTTTTTGTAAATTTTTTTTGCGCTACTAGATACAAACAAAAGCTATTATTCAGTAACAAAAAGGTTATATAAAAAATAAAAAAGTCATTGCTAGTAGCAAACATAAATGATATAATGTAGCAAAAATTAATAAATAAAGGAATGACTATTAGTGGTACAAAGAATTGATAAAATAAATTATTATTTAAATATAGCAAAAACAGTAGCACAACGAAGCACGTGCCTTAGAAAATATGTTGGGTGTGTTATAGTAAATAATGACGAAATAATCGCAACTGGTTATAATGGGGCACCTAGAGGCAGAAAAAATTGTAATGAATTAGGGTTTTGTTCAAAAAAGAAATATTTTCCAGACTTAAGACACGCTGGATATGATGCTTGCAGGTCTGTTCATGCAGAGCAAAATGCGTTAATAAGTGCTAGAAGAAAAGATATGATAGGGGCAACTTTGTATTTGGTTTTATATAACCCAGAAACTGGGGAATACGAAGAAGGTGCAAGTTCCTGCCAAATGTGTAGAAAGCTTATTATTAATGCAGGTATAGAACAAGTAGTAGTTAGAGATAAAAGTGAGACAGGTTATAAAATAATTAATGTACAAGAGTGGATAGACAATGACGATTTATTGCAAGGTAAAATTACTTATTAAGAATTTTGCAATTTTATGGCATAAAAATGTTCACTAGAAATCTACGGAGCAACAAGGTTAAGTTTCCTAGAAACGTGCGTATTTGTAAAGAAAAACGCACAAGTGGAAAATCTGCTTATCATATTTTTGGAGTAAAATAGAAAAAATGTGTATAAAAAATAACAAGGGAGAAAATAGTAAATGAAAAATGTATTATCAAACATAGTAGAAAAAATAAAAACAAAAAGAAGCATACATTATGTGATAATAATTATTATAGGATTATTAGTTTCAATTCCATTCTTTTGGGTGCAAATATGTCCATCAGATGATGGAGCATACCATTTTTTAAGAATAATAGGACTTGATTTTGCAATAAAAAATGGAGAATTTCCATATCTAGTATATCCTTTCTTCTGCAGTGATTGGGGATATAGTATGGCAACATTCTATCCTCAAATTGTAACATATATACCATACATATTGGGCTTGATTGCGGGATCATTTATGAATGGACTAAAAATCTTTTCGGCACTTACAGTGATCCTTTCTGGTGTGTTTATGTACAACTTTGTAAATGAAGTGACCAAGAAGAAAGGAATAGCTTTACTTTCAGCTATTATCTATATGATTTTACCATATAGATTTGAAAACGTATTTAACAGATATGCAATCGGTGAATTTACAGCATTTGTATTTATACCTTTGGTATTTCAGGGGTTATACAATTTATTAAAAGGAGACAAAAAAAGGCATTACTACATTGCAATTGGTGCGATAGGATTAATACTAACTCATACGATTTCTACATTATACACAGCAATTTTCTGTGTAGTATATATTTTATTTAATATAAAATCATTCTGGAATAAAGATGTAATAAAAAAATGCTTTATAAATCTTATATTCATATTGCTCATTTCAGCACTCTATTTAATTCCAGTTATAGAGTTTGAAAGTACTGCGAAATATGCAATTTTTGATTCTAGAATGATGAGAACAAATGGTACAAGAGTGTCCGAATCTGCTATTGAGCCTTGGCAATTTTTAAAAGATATTGGAGAAGAAAATGGAGTTTCATTTATTATAGGAATACCATTCTTAACAATGTTGGTAATAGGAATTTTGGTTTATGGAAAACTAGACAAAAAGACGAAAGATTTTTATATTGTTAATTTAATATTAGGATTGATAGCATTATTTATGTGTACAAAATATTTTCCTTGGAGAATTATGCCAGATTTCTTATGTACATTACAATATCCATGGAGAATGCTAGGAATTGGATTATTTTTCTTAACTCCACTTTGTGCTATAAATGTATATTACCTAGTGAAATTAATAAAAAACGAATGGATTAGGAATATTGTCTATCTAGTTGTATTTATAATTTTAGCAATATTCACGGTAATGGAGTTACAAGCATATCCTAATAAAAATTTGCGCATAGATGAATTGTATGAGTCATCTATAAAAAACAATCCTAGAATTTCATGCTTTGGAGTTAATCGAGACAATCTACCTGTAAAAACAATGCTCGACCAAGATTATTTAAAAACAAGAACTGATGAGACTTATGTTATAAATGGACAAATAGAAATTGTATACGAAGAAAAAGATGGATTACATTTAGTGATGGATTTCAAAAATGCACAAAAGGGAACTGAGCTTGAATTACCATATTTCCTTTATCCAGGATATGCTATAACATTAGATACTGGAAATGAGATAATTAAGCTTGAAGCAGAAGAATCGGATCACGGCTTTATAAAAGTAACAATACCAGAAGACATTTCGGAAGGAAAAATAACAGTCGACTATACAGGAACAACCTTAGAAAAAGCATCTTATATAATTTCAGCGATATCTGTAATTGGGTTTGTGGCTTATATTGTCTGGTACAGAAAAAGACTAAATAAAAATGAAGAATAGCCAGAACAAAGCGACGAAGTCGCTCTTTGTTCGTGCCGATTTGAGTTTCCGACTAAAAGGAAAAATTTTCAAAGGCAAAACAAAAAATATCAAAGAAGAGGAATTCAATGAAAAATAGAATTATAGATTACATAATCATATTAGTATTTGCAATAGTTATTTCTATACCATTAATGAGTGCAGATTTTAATATTTATGGAGACGATGGCATTCAGCATATTGCAAGACTAATGGGAACATATCAAACAATAACAGAGGGAGAATTCCCTCCTGTTATTATGTTAAATTTCTGCAATGGATTTGGATATTCTTGGAATATATTTTACAGCCCATTTACAGCATACTTACCATTAATCTTTTCAATTTTTACAAATTCATTTGAATTAATGTTAAAACTATTCATAATACTAGTTGCTTTTCTTTCTGGAATAGCAATGTATGAATTTGTAAAAAAAGTATCAAAGAATAGGTATGCAGGATTACTTGCTGCAGCAATTTATGTGTTTGCTCCATATAGACTAACTGACACATATATGAGAGTTGCCATTTCGGAGCTAGCATCATTTATATTTATCCCAATTACATTTCTTGGAATGTATAATATTTTTAACAGTGAGGAGAAAAGCATAAAAAGCAGTTTAATGCTCACTCTTGGTGCTGTTGGACTAATAATTACTCATACAGTTATTACAATGTATGTGGCAATATTCTGCTTTATATATCTACTTTTAAATATAAAATCTTTAAAAGATAAGCAGGTACTAAAAGCGTTAGGACTCAACATTTTATTAATAATTTTACTATCAAGCTTTTTCATCATACCATTACTAGAGCACTATTTATGCGCAGACTATGAAGTGTTTGTTCCAGGTAGAATGGAAAGAACATCTGAATTAATACGAAATAAAGTAGAGCCATTAGATCTAGTATATACAGAAGACAATCAATTTTGCTTTGAAATAGGTCTAGTTACAACAATTGGAATAGTACTTACACTGTTAGCTTTTAACAAGGTGGAAAAAAGGAATCGAAAAATATATTGGTTTTCATTTGTTGCAGGAATTGTTTGCATAATAATGTCACTAAAATTTTTCCCTTTTGAAAATCTTCCATCAATATTAAAAATGATACAATTCACTTTTAGATTATTGGAATTTTCAACATTCTTTTTAGCATTTTTTGCAGCGTATAACTATGCTTTGGTTATAAAAAACTTTAATATGAGGGACGCAGTAATACTAAGCATAGTTGCGTTTTTACTTATAGTTCCACTAAAAAAGAATTTGAATTTCGAAAAAAGATGGTCAGAAGATATGCTGTGGCCAGCAGTTGGTGTGAATGATAATACTAAAAGAGTTCACGCCGGATGTGCAACATTTGAATATTTACCAAGTAAAGCTTTTGAAAATTTGGATTATTTAAAACACAGAGAAGATAAAGTATATGTCATAGAAGGGGATGAGACTATTTCTAATGAAGAAAAAAACGGAACCAATATGACATTTGAAATTGAAAGCATAGAAGACAATGTAAAACTAGAATTACCATATATATATTATTTAGGTTATACAGTAGAAATAACAAATGATAATGGAGAAACAAAAGAACTTGAAACTTATGAGTCAGGCAATGGATTTGTTGCATTTGATGTTTCGGCAGCTGACGTAGGAACTGTTACTGTAAAATATACTGGCACAGTATTAATGAAGATTTCGTATGCAATTTCAGCCATAACTTTTGTTGGAATTGTGGTATGGCTTGTAGTCAGCAAAATTAGGCAAAATCGTAGAACACGTCTTAATAAAGGAAACGATAATAGATAGAGTAGTGTTACCATTCACAGCTAATACATTGCTTCGCCAAAATATAACTGTGAATTATAACACTTACAGTAACAACCAAAAAGAAAAAGTCCTTAAAAATCTTGCTATTTTTAGATTCTTAGTGTAAAATAGAAGAGGTAAAAAGAAAGGAATGTGAGAGAAATGGCAAAGCCAACAGTTGCAATAGTAGGAAGACCAAATGTTGGTAAATCTACACTTTTTAATTATATAGTTGGAAAAAGAATTTCTATTGTAGCAGATACACCAGGCGTTACAAGGGATAGGGTATATGCAGAAACAAATTGGCGTGGAAGAAGTTTTACATTAGTAGATACAGGTGGTATTGAACCTAAGTCAAATGATGTTATACTATCTCAAATGCGTGAGCAAGCAAATTTGGCAATTGAAATGGCAGATGTAATTGTATTTGTAACAAATATAAAAGATGGCGTTACTGCGGCAGACAGTGATATTGCATTAATGTTAAAAAAATCTAAAAAGCCTGTTATATTAGTTTGCAATAAGGCAGATAATTATGGTAAGACTCCTGACGAAATATATGAGTTTTACAATTTAGGTTTAGGAGATCCTTATAGAGTATCTGCTGCTAATGCAATTGGAATTGGTGATGTACTTGATGCAATTTATGAAAAATTACCAACCTCAGATGGTACAGAAAACGAAGAAGATGTTATAAAAGTTGCAATAATAGGAAAACCAAATGTTGGTAAGTCTTCACTAGTAAATAAAATTTTAGGAGAAAACAGGGTTATTGTTAGCAATATTGCTGGAACTACTAGAGATGCAATAGATTCTGAGTTTGAAAATGAATTTGGAAAATATGTTTTTATTGATACAGCAGGAATTAGAAGAAAAAATAAAGTATCAGAAGACTTGGAAAAATATAGTGTTTTAAGAAGTTTATTAGCAGTAGAAAGAGCAGACGTATGCTTACTTATGATAGATGCAAATGAAGGTGTGACTGAGCAAGATACTAAAATTGCTGGAGAAGCTCACGAGGCTGGAAAGGGAATAATAATTGTTGTTAATAAATGGGACGAGTACGAAAAAGAAAATGGCACAATGGAACAATATAAAAAAGATGTATATAATAAATTAGCATATATTTCGTATGCACCAATCCTGTTTATCTCAGCAAAAACTGGACAAAGAGTAAATAAATTATTTGAACTTATAAACAGTGTAGCAAGTCAAAACTCATTAAGAGTTTCAACTTCAATTTTAAATCAAGTTTTAAACGAGGCAATTGCAATAGTTCAGCCGCCGACGGATAAAGGAAAAAGACTAAGAATATTTTATATGACTCAAGCAAGCACAAAACCACCAACATTTGTTGTATTTGTAAATGATAAAGATTTATTTCATTTTTCGTATGAAAGATATTTAATAAATCAAATACGAAAAGAGTTTGGATTGGTTGGAACGCCAGTTAGAATGATTGTACGAGAGAAGGTTGAAAAATAATTACAATTTTGACGTTGTCAAACTTCGTTTAAAATTTAATCAACGTACACAGAGTACGTCTCATAAATTTTAAATTCGTTTTCCTAGTCAAAATTTAATTCTTTTCCAACCTAAGCATATTTTAAATTGTGAGAAAAAAAGAGGAGGAATTTTTATGGTAGTAAATGTAGTAACTGCAATAATTGCTTATTTAATTGGTAGTATCAATTTTTCGGTTATATTAAGTAAAAAGATGGCAGGATTTGATGTAAGAGAAAAGGGAAGTGGAAATGCTGGAACAACAAATATGTTAAGGGCAGTTGGGAAAAAAGCAGCAGCAATAACGCTTGTGTGCGATATTTTAAAAGGTGTAGTTGCAATATTAATTGCAATGTTTATAGGAAACGTTGTAGAAGAAGCAAATAAACCATTATTAGTACAAATAGCAGGAATTGCAGTAATCTTAGGACATACTTTTCCAATATTTTTTAAGTTCAAAGGTGGAAAAGGAGTTGCAACATCTCTTGGAGTACTTATAATGTCTAACTGGCAAATTGGTTTAATATGTTTAGTATTTGCTTTAATACTTATTATACTTACACAAATGGTATCAGTTGGTTCAATAGCAGCAGCAATTTTATACCCAGTACTTACACTATTCATTCCAGAAAATTATATTGTTCCAGGAAATTATTTAATTTACAGTGTAATACTTGCAGTACTTGTGGTATTTAACCATAGAGAGAATGTAAAGAGACTATTAAATGGAACAGAAAACAAAATTAGTTTCAAAGGCACTAAGTAAGAGAAAGGAATGAATTTAAAATGAGAAACATAAGCATAATAGGTAGTGGTAGTTGGGGAGCTGCTCTTGCAATACATTGCGCAAAAATGGGACATAATGTAAAAATATGGTCTTTTTCGCAAGAAGAAGCAGATATAATAAACAATGAGCATAAATGCAAATTCTTACCAATGGCTACAATGCCAGAAAATATACTATGTACAACAAATATAGAAGAAGCTGTAAAAGGAAGTGATATGATACTTCACGTAACACCTTCTAAATTTACAAGAGATACAGTAAAAAAATATAAAGAATACATAGAAAACCAACCAATTATTATTTGTTCAAAAGGTTTTGAATCTTCTACATTATACACGTTAAATGATGTGGTGCGTGAGGAGCTACCTGATGCAAAAATAGGAGTGTTTACTGGACCAAGTCACGCAGAAGAAGTATCAATAGGAATACCAACAGCAATAGTAATAGCATCACAAAGTTTAGATGTTCAATATATGGTTCAAGATACATTAATGAATGAAAATATGCGTATTTACACAAGCTCTGATGTTAAAGGAGCAGAATTAGGTGGAGCACTAAAAAACATTATAGCTTTTTGCGCTGGAATTGTGGCGGAACTAAAAATGGGAGATAACACAATAGCAGCACTTATAACAAGAGGATTAACAGAAATTTCTCGCTTAGGAGTAGCAATGGGAGGAAATCACAATACATTTTACGGATTATCAGGTTTAGGAGATTTGATAGTAACGTGCTTAAGTGAACACAGTAGAAATAGAAGAGCTGGAAGATGTATTGGAAGAGGATTAACCGTTGAAGAAACAAAAAAAGAAGTCGGAATGACAATTGAAAGTATAGATAACATTGAAGTGGCTTATAAGTTAGCAAAAAAATATAATATTGATATGCCTATTGTAAACACTGTATACGATGTATTATTTAACGGATTAAAACCACGAGAAGCTGTAACATTATTAATGACAAGAGATAAGAAATGTGAATAAAATGGAACAACATTTAAATAGTCAGTATAAAATTTGATTTAAATAAAATATTAATATAAACAAGAAAAATTTACCAAGGGTAGCGTTCATAAATATATCTTATTACCTGGTCAGCATTTCCGTCATTAATATTTATGAACAAACCCTCATCCAAGCTAATCCACATATTAATAGAATATTTATCATTATTATCTATAAAAGTACCAATAATTTCTGCAATTTCAACAGGATTTTGGTACTTTTTTTCCCATTCCAATAAATTTATAAAATCATTATTTTTTGTATTAAAAAAGCTATTTAAAAAAGAATTAATTTCATTTCTTTTTGAACTATATAATCTTACAATTGTCGCCATATATGCTCCTTTTTTATTAAAATTTAATTTTATTTACTAATAGTATGTTTAGAAGAACAATAAAAATACTTGAGAATAAAAGGAAAAAAATTGGGAATAATAGATAGAAAGTTTATAATTCATATATTTAAATGTTTTATTTAAAATCCGTTCCATCTTGCTGTTAGATATATATTGTGTTCTCCAAGTATTCGAACAAAATATATATCTAACACGTGGAACTGCTTAGAGAAAGCTTTTAAGTAAGCTATGAAATACAATAACAAAAAATAAAAAGGAGTTATTTAAAAATGAAAAAATACATTGTTACAATTATTATTCTTTTCACTATAATTATTCTTTCAATTGGAGGATACTTTTTATACTCAAAGGCTAAGAGCAATGAAGGAAATAGTGTAGATACGCTAAAAAGTAAATGCATATCTGAGCTTGATTATTTAAATATAGAAATAATTGAGATTATGAATGGATTAAACAATATTTCTTATGAAAATTTTCAGATAACAAATAAAGAAGTAGAAGTCAGCAAAGAAGAAAGCAACACAATTTCAGAAAATTCAATAGATAGTAGTGTTGTTGAGTTTCAAAATATCATTACCGAAGATAAAGACAAAGTAGATTGGCAAAATATACGAGGAAGAGTAGAAAATATGTATACGAGCTGGACAACAATACTTATAGACTTAACGACTTTAAATGTTAACAGAGATAACTTGCTAAAATATAATCAAATAATGGACACGATGATAGGAAATCTAGAGGCAGAGAAGAAAGAGGAATGCTTAAAGAATGGTGCAGACTTATATAGCTTGCTTGTAACATACATTCAAGATATTTTTGGAGATAGTAATTTAATTAGCTTGTATAAAGTAAAATCTAATATACTATATGCATATTCTAGAGTTGATGCAAAAGATTGGGATAGTGTAAATAATTATATACAGACGGCTATTAGTGAATTTGGAAATATTATGAATAATCAAGTAAACAATATAAATGATATTGATTCAATAAATAAAGCGTATGTTTTAATAAATGAGCTAAAAGAAGATGCTGTTAATAAAACCGGATCTGTATTTTACATTAATTATAAAAATTTAATGCAAGAGTTGGAAAATATGTAGAATTTTGACCTAGAATTTGATAACTATAAATTAGCTATAAAAATTCAATTGACTAAGAGGCTATTTTGTAGTAAAATAAGTAATGGAGTAAATTGAATAGTCGCGTATGGCAAGGCCGAAAGGCTGCGTACGAGGAAAGTCCGGGCTCCATAGAGCAATGATGCTGGATAACGTCCAGTGAGGGCAACCTTAAGGAAAGTGCAACAGAAAATAACTGCCAATAAGAAGTTAGATAGTTAAAATCTAATTTTTAGTTGGTAAGGGTGAAAAGGCGAGGTAAGAGCTCACCGCAAATATGGTGACATATTTGGTCAGTGTAAACCCCATCTGGAGCAACACCGAGACAAGAAGGCTAAGACTGCTCGTCATCTTCTTAATTTGGTGGCAAGAGGCATATAGCAATATATGCACTAGATAAATGACTATTCACGACAGAACCCGGCTTATAGATTTACTCCGAAAAAAGTTGACAAGAGGGACACTACCTTTTGTCAACTTTTTTCGAAAGAACTCGAACAATTTGAAAAACTTTTGCATTTGACAGTAAAATGGCAAAAGTGTTAATATTCAACGCTTTTATCATTTAAAAAATGCGTAATGTTTTGACTTTTTATTAACTTGTTAGCAAAAGTCGTCGTAAAAACTTGCAATCAGAACACAAAAGTCGTCAGAAAAACTTGCAATCAGAACACAAAAGTCGTCAGAAAAACTTGCATAAACATATAAATATTTGAATTGGCAAGGAAAGTAAATTTTTACCTTCCTTGCTTTCATATTATTTTTTCTTCTCTATACATCTTATCTGTTACAGCAACAACTATATACTTGCTTAAATCTGGAAGTGTTATATATAATAAAATTTCTAGTCAAGTGAAAAGTTAAATGCAAATCTGTAAAGTAAATGCAATTACAAAATTTACCACAAAAAATTCCTCCACAAAAATTGCAAATTCACTTTATTTTTAAATTTTATATGGTATAATATAAAACATAATGTACTAATTTGTAAAATAAAGTGGTAGGAGGTATTATAAATGAGACTTAATCGGGTAGGAAAAATACAAGAAATTGTAATACTAATATGCGCACTAATAATTGTACTAGTAGGAGTAATGTTTGTGTTATTGTCAAATGACACATTTAGAATAGGTACATATATAAATGGTGTTGATTGCTCATTTTTAAATATAGAATCAACATCAGAAAAACTAGAAAAAAGTATGAATAAAACGGGGATAACATTAAAGTTTGCAGATAACAAAGAATATGTATGCTTAGGAGCTTTTTTTGAAATAAAAGTAGAAAATACCGATGCCTTAACTGATATTTTGTTTAAACAAAACCTAGAAAAAGACGAAAGCGAGAGTTCATATCAAATAGATAATTTATATAGCATAAATGAAGATAAAGTAAAGGAATATATTAGTTCTTTAACAGTTTTTAAAGAAAGTAGTCAAACAAGACCAGAAAATGCGTATTTAAAATATGACGAAGAAGAAAAACAAATGATTATAGAACCAGAGAAACTTGGAAACTATCTTAAACTAGAGGATGCTTATAATTATATGGTTGAAGAACTAAAGAGAGGGGAAACTGTAATAGATTTTACAGAAATTACAGATATAGAACCAAGTATAGTATCAACTAATAAAAAACTAATTTCTCAACAAGATGAACTTAACAAAATTTTAAGCACAACTATAAATTATACTTTGCATAATGGAGAAACATACACTTTAAATGCAGACAAAATGAAGGATTGGTTTAAACAAGACGATGACGGATATTATACCTATGATTTGGATTCAAAAATTTCTGAGTTTGTAGAAGAGCTAAATAAGAAAGGCAAATATTTGCTTACTTCAACAGATTTTAATGCAACAGGAAAAGGAAAGATATCAATAAGTTTTGGAAGAAAGACTTATGCACAAATTAATCAAGACAAAGAGATAGAGCGAATAAAAGAAATGCTTGGAACACAAAAAAGCTATGATTTGGAGGCAATATATAATCCGCTTCCAGACTACACAAATATAGATACCTATGTAGAACTTGACCTTACAAGACAAAGAGTGTGGATGTATGTAAATGGAAATTGTATATTGGACACACCTTGTGTAACAGGAAATGTCGCAGGAGGGTACTCAACACCACCAGGAATATTCCATTTAACATATAAAGATACAACTACATATTTGGAAGGTTATAATAGTGATGGAAGCAAATATAAATCTTTTGTAAACTTTTGGATGCCGTTTAATGGGGGAATAGGTTTTCACGACGCAAGTTGGAGATCATCTTTTGGGGGAAGAATATATATGACAAATGGTTCACACGGTTGTGTAAACTTACCTTATGCGGCAGCACAGACAATATATAACAACATAAATACTTCTATGCCAATTATTTTGTACGCTTCTTAAAAGTAATAGCAAGTCTTTTGAAGGGGCTTGCTATTACTTTTTACAACCAGATTTGCACTTTGGAAAGGAATGAGATTAAAAGATGAAAGAAAACAAATACTTAAAAGGAATTTTAGGAGCTCTTGCAGGAGCAATTATAGGAACAATTATATTTATATTAATTAGCATAATGGTTAGCTCTATATTTACATTACTTGCGATTTTAACAGTTGTAGGTGGATTTTATGGATATAAACTTACAAAAGCCCAAATAGACAAAAAACTTCCAATTATAATTGCAATAATTTCATTTATTTGCATTACAATTGCGGTACTAGTAATAATCCCAATGGGATTACTATTAAACCAAGGAACACAATTAAGTATGGACAATTTAATAGCACTTTACCAAGTAAATGATAATAGAGAAATTATATTTAATAGTTATGCAATGTCTCTTTTAGTAGGGCTAATAGTAGTTGTGGTTATTATTGTCAACTTAAACAAACAACTAAAAAATAATGTTGCACAAGAACAAATCAAAATAATAGCACCAGATGCTAGTAATAAAGTTTTTTCTAATGAAGATATTAATCAAGTAAAGAAATTATTTGAAGAGAAGAATGCATTAGACAAAAAGGGAGCAATAGAAAAAGAAGTAATATTACCAAAAATAAATACTGTGTTAGGAATTGAAAAAGGAAAAGCAATATTTGAATACTTAAGAACTGAAAGAATAATTAAAAAGTCAAAGAAAAAGTTTTATTTTTCTGTAAAAGCTCAAAACAGTCCTTGGTATAGATATGGATTTACAAATTTTAAAACTGTATTGATTATATTGGCAATTGCTGTGGTACTATCTGCAATACAGATTGCTATTCAAGAGAGAAATAACCAAGAGGTAATAAATGAGTTTATAGCTACTCATACAGAAAAAATGTATGAATTGCCAGGAAATAATATTATGCTAAAAGTTCCAGAAGATATGTATATAGTGCCAAAAGACGAAATATCAACATACTGGAGAAAAGAATATGCCGAAGTATATGATTGCATAGCACTAAGCTTGGACTTTGAGAGAATGGCAATTGTAAGCCAAGTGGATAAAGAAGACTATACACCAGAAGAATATTTAAAAGAGGGATTAAAGGACGAAAATATAGAAATAGAAGAGCAAACAATTGAAGATAATTTATTTTATGTAACTAGAACAAGTTATACAGGACAAAATAATCAAACCTATGAAGTACTTAATTGCTTATATGAAGTAGAAGATAAATTTGTATGCATTGCAATCGATTTTAATTCTACCGAAAAAATGGAGTTAGAAAATATAATATTGCCAATAGAATAGTAAAGGATTACGTGAAAAAGTTTCGTACTTTCAAATAAAAAACGTATAATAAAAAGCTAAATTAAAGACTAATGTAATAAACTTTGTATATTAAATGTGTTATAAAAAATATAAATTCGTTTTTAATGTAAACAACACTACAATATACAACAGTAGTCTTCAATTTAGCTTAATTTTTTTTACATTTTCCTTAGTGCATCTTCAAATTGTTTTAATAGTCTTGTAGAATATTCTACAACTCTATATATGGCATATATAATATCAGCCTTTTTCTCATTATCTGATGTAGGTTTAAGCTCTTCCAAAAACTCTATTACATTTATGTATAAATCTTGCAACTTAACCTCAGAAACATTTGAAGTAATACTGTCTGACTTATACATTGTATAGATATGCGTTACAAAACTTGCAACTTTGTAACTTTTAGCCCTCATAATACCTTTGTAATAAAAAACAAAATCTTCAAAATATCTTTTTTCTATAAAAGACATATTATTTTCTTTTAAAAACTGACTATTCCAACAAACATCCCAAACATTTTCATAAGTCCAATTATGAACTCTTTGAGTTAGTGTTGAATTTTCTTTAGTAGGTATCCATTTTTCATTCATTCTACCAACGGTTTCAAAACCTAAATAAACAATATCTGTTCTTTCATTTCCGATTACATCATTTATTTTTTGAAGAGTATCCTTTTCTGCCAAATAATCATCAGCATCAAGAAAAATGATATATTCTCCTATAGCTATTTCTAATCCTTTATTTCTAGATCCACCAGCTTTTAAATTTGTAGCATTTCTAATAAGTGTAATATCATTGTAATTTTTTAGAACATCATAAGTGTTATCTGTTGAACAATCGTCAATAACAATTATTTCATAATTTTTAAAAGTTTGTTCTCTTATGCTTTGTAAAGCTCTTTCTATTTCATTAACAGAATTATATGTTGGAATTATAATACTAAATCTTACTTTATCCATTTCCAAATCTCCTTTTATTTATTATCAATAACTTTAAATATTATAACATTCTTTTTTTATTTTGTATATTCATTCTCTTCTGAAAAATGTTTTACCTCATTTAAAGAGTCACTTTTTATGTATTTACCAATATCAAATGGAATAAATTCTTGAAGACTTCCACTTGAATCAAAAATCTCATCCCTTAAAGAATATAGCTTACTAAAATAGCTGAGTAAAGTTTTTTCTTGTAGAGAACCCTTTTGAATTTGCCCCAATACTTTTCTATAATTTTTATAATCGGTATATCCCTGAATAAGAACTTTGTCAGCTTCTACTTCATCCATCTTTGCAACATAAAATTTTGGAGCTATATATAAAACTGAACTTTTGAATCTTTGTACATCTTCTGGATCATTTGGATCTGGAATCCTAAAGCCTTTAATAGTTTTTCCTTTCATTTTAGTATGAGCAGATTCTCCAATATTTCCATCTTTAAATTGATTTTTTGATTGAAGTTGACATTCTATTTTACCAAGAGGAGTGTCTAAATATATAAAATTTGCTGTATATCCACTTGAAGCTCTTTTCTTCTTAGAACTTACAAAAGAAACACCGAATTTTTGTAACAATTCTGAATTTGTAAAAATTGATTGAGCCTGCTTTGTAAGTACAGCTAAATCAACTTTATCATAAATTCTAGAAGAAAAAGTTTCTAAAAGCTTCATAAAATCTATATCATTGCCATTATTTGAAGGATAATCAGTTTCGTCAACTAATGTATCTTCTGGCATTGTTTCTTTAATAAATTCTAAAGAATTTGAAATTGATTTTCTTTGCTGTTTATATTTATTAATTAAATTTTCCGCTTCTGGTGGAAGCAAAGTAATTAATCTATCAATAATCTCAATACATTTTGCATAATATTCTCTCTTAGTTACTTCGTAGATATATTCTGGTTTGATAGAAAATTCGTCTTCTATTAATTTAGATTTAAACTCTTGCATTTTAGATACGAACTCATGATCTTCAACCTTTTTTTGAATAAGTTCACTTAATTCTTTATCTTTAGAGTGAAAAGCAGAAGGCCTATCTACTAAAACTAAGTTCATAGCAAATACATCATTTATAGAATTTATATCATATGAAGAAGAATTTGGAACAGGGATGTGCTTTTCTGGTCTTGAAATATAATCAACAATTTTATCAGCCAAAGATTTAGGCGATTTAAATCTGTAATTACATTCTATACTATATCCTTCAAAATATTTATTATATTCAAGCATTATTGCTGCAACCAAAAAATGAAAATATTCTTGAGTCTTAGGGTTACGAAACTTATTATTGTATTCATCAAACTTTTGACTAAATAGCTCCTTCTCATTTTCTTTTAGAGTTTCTAGAGCCTCATTTATATCAACATTATATTTTATACTATCTTTTAAATCCATTTTGGCCTCCATCCAGAGCTAATTTAAGCTCTAACAATTTTATTAATTAGTCCTTTATATTATATCACAAAACATAGTAATACACAAATTCTTGTAATTTTGCCAAAAATATGGTATAAATAATATGTTATATATAGGGGGCAAAATATGTTCAATTTAGTATCAGATTATAAGCCAACAGGTGACCAACCTAAGGCAATAGAATATCTATCTAATGGAATAAAAGAAGGAAAGAAATTCCAGACACTTCTAGGAGTTACGGGCTCTGGAAAAACTTTTACTATGGCAAATATCATACAGCAAGTGCAAAGACCAACATTGGTTTTGGCACATAATAAAACGCTTGCAGGACAATTATATAGTGAATTTAAAGAGTTTTTCCCGGAGAACAACGTTGAGTATTTTGTGTCATACTACGACTATTATCAGCCAGAGGCATATATACCTTCGTCTGATACATACATAGAAAAAGATTCTTCTGTAAATGACGAGATTGATAAATTAAGACATTCAGCAACCTTAGCTTTATTTGAAACAAGAGATGTTATAATAGTTGCATCTGTTTCGTGCATATATGGCTTAGGAGATCCAGAAGATTATCAAGAAATGATGTTATCTTTAAGACCAGGGATGGCAAAGAGCAGGGACGATGTCTTAAGAAAATTGATTACAATGCAATATACTAGAAATGAATTGGATTTTAAAAGAGGAACTTTTAGAGCCAAGGGGGACATAGTTGAAATATATCCGTCAGACCAATCAGAATCAGCAATAAGAGTTGAATTTTGGGGAGATGAGATAGAAAAAATATCAGAGATAAACCCTTTAACAGGTAAGACAATTGCTACAAGAAAGCATATATTAATATCTCCTGCTTCACACTATGTTACAACAAAAAATAAGATGGAGAGGGCCATTACAACAATAGAAGAGGAATTACAAGAAAGAATAAAGTATTTTAAGGATAATGGCAAACTTATTGAAGCACAAAGAATAGAAGAAAGAACTAACTTCGATATAGAAATGATGAAAGAAACGGGATTTTGCCAAGAAATAGAAAATTACTCAAGACATATTAGTGGACGTGCACCTGGAAGTGCACCATATACATTATTTGATTATTTTTCAAAGGATTTTCTATTACTTATTGACGAATCTCACGCAACAATTCCTCAGGTAAGAGCTATGTATAATGGAGATAGAGCAAGAAAAGAATCATTAGTAAAGTATGGATTTAGACTTCCTTCTGCTTTTGACAATAGACCACTTAAATTTAATGAATTTGAAGAAAGAATAAATCAAGTTATATTTGTTAGTGCAACACCGGGAGATTACGAAAAAGAACATTCAAAAGAAAACGTTGTAGAACAAATTATAAGACCTACTGGATTGCTAGATCCAAAGATAGAAGTAAAACCTGTTGAAAATCAAATTGACGATTTAATTGAGCAAATAAGAGAAAGGGTAGAGAAGAATGAAAGAGTGCTAGTTACAACACTAACTAAAAAAATGGCAGAAGATTTAACTGCATATTTAGCCGGTATTGATATAAAAGTTAGATATATGCACTCTGATATAAAGGCATTGGAAAGAATGGAAATTATTCGTTCTTTAAGACTTGGAGAATTTGATGTGTTAGTTGGTATAAACCTTTTAAGAGAGGGACTAGATATACCAGAAGTTTCGCTAGTAGCAATACTCGATGCAGATAAAGAAGGTTTCCTTCGTTCTGAACGCTCGCTTATACAAACTATTGGACGTGCTGCAAGAAATACTGATGGAAAAGTTATAATGTATGCTGACGAACTAACAGAGTCAATGGAAAAGGCAATTTCTGAAACAAATAGAAGAAGAAAAATACAGCAGGAATATAATGAAGAACACGGCATCACTCCAAAGACAATACAAAAATCAGTCAGAGACTCTATCAAAGCAAGCATCATAGAAGAAGCGGAAACAAAATATAATATTAGTAAAAACGAAAGCACAGAAGAGGTTATTAATAAACTTACAGATGAAATGCTTAAATATGCAGCTGGTATGGAATTTGAAAAAGCTGCTGAAATTAGGGATAAGATTAAAGAATTAGAAAATAATATATAATATTAATATGAATGAACAAGAAGGAGTGTCCCAAATGTTCAAGAATTTGAACAAAAAGGAGTGTCCCAAACGTTCAAGGATAGGAGAAGATTAAATGGGCGAATATAGTAAGGAAGAATTAAAGTATTTGAATATTTTATCTGAGAAGTTTCCAACAATACAAAGTGTGTGTACAGAGATAATAAACCTTGAAGCAATATTAAATTTACCAAAGGGAACTGAACACTTTTTAAGTGATTTACACGGAGAATATGAGTCTTTTTTACATATTTTGAAAAATGCTTCTGGAGCAATCAAAACAAAGATTGACGAAATATTTAAAAATACTATGACCAATGAAGAAAGGAGAAGATTGGCGACACTAATCTATTATCCAAAAGAGAAGTTAGAATTAATAAAAAAAGAAACTCCAAATATAGAGGAATATTATAGAATAACTTTGTACAGACTAGTAAAAGTATGTACAGTTGTAGGCTCTAAATATAGTAGGTCTAAAGTAAGAAAAGCAATACCAAAGGAGTATCAATACATTATTGACGAGCTTCTTCACGCAAATCAAAACTGCTATGATAGAGATGTATATTATGATAAAATTATAGACAGTATAATCTCTCTTGGAAGAGCTGATGCTTTTATAATAGCAATTTCAAATTTGATTCAGCAACTTGCTGTTGACCATTTGCATATAATAGGGGATATATACGACAGAGGACCTGGACCACATATAATTATAGACGAACTTATGAAATATCATTCTATTGATATTCAATGGGGTAATCACGACATTATTTGGATGGGAGCAGCAGCAGGTAGTGAAGCGTGCATATTTAACGTTATAAGGATTTGTGCTAGATATAACAATTTGGATATACTAGAAGAAGGATATGGAATAAACATACGTAATATAACTGAATTTGCAATGGAAGAATATGCAAATTCTAACACAAATATATTTAACCCTAAAAATGTAGACGAAAAAGATAGCAAGTTTGACCAAACTGTAATGTCTAGAACTCAGCAAGCGGCAGCTATAATACAGCTTAAATTAGAAGGACAAATAATAAAAAGACATCCAGAATATTTTATGGAAGACAGACTATTACTTGATAAAATAAATTATGAAGACAATACTATAACATTAAATGGTAAAGTATATAAATTAATAGATGGATATTTTCCTACAATTGACCCAGAAAATCCTTATGAATTGAGCGAGAAGGAAGCGGAAGTTGTAAAGAAGTTAGTTAAATCATTTAAAAATAGCGAAAAATTACAAAGACATATACAATTTCTATATTCAAAAGGAAATATGTACAAAGTATATAATGACAATTTATTAATACACGGTTGCGTACCGATGAATGTCTTTGGAGAATTTGTATCTGTCAATGTAAATGGCAGAGAATTAAAAGGAAAAGACCTTCTTGACTACACAGAAAAAATTGCTAGAGAAGGATATTTTGAACCAGAAGGCTCAGAAAAAAGAGAAAATGGAAAAGACTTTTTGTGGTATTTGTGGTGTGGAAAAAATTCACCAATCTTTTGCAAAGATAAAATGAAAACTTTTGAAAGATACTATTTAGCAGAGAAGGAAACTTGGGAAGAGGTTAAAAATCCATTCTACAATTTTGAAAACGATGAAAGAATATCAGAAAAAGTATTAAAAGAATTTGGAATAGACCCACAAATAGGACATATAATATGTGGACATATACCTGTTAAATTTAAAGCAGGAGAAAGCCCTATAAAGGCTAGTGGAAAGCTATTTATAATAGATGGGGGACTATCTAAATCATATCAAAAAACCACAGGAATTGCAGGATATACACTAAGGTATAGTTCTTATGGGCTAACATTGGTTGCACACGAGCCTTTTACTTCAAGAGAAAATGCAATAGTGGACGAAACAGATTTACATTCAGAAATACAAATAGTAGAAAAAGTAGAAAGAAAAAGAATAAAAGATACAGACAAAGGAAAAGAACTTATGCTACAAATAAGCGACTTGGAGAAACTTCTTGAGGCATATAAAAATGGAACATTAAGTGAATTGCAACCCGGGGCAAGGTAATAAATAATAGGAAGGAGGAGAAAAAGAATGGATATTTTTGATTTAACAGATAATTTTTCAAAACAAGTAAAACCAAATGAATTTACAGCACAAAATGTTGACCAATATATAAATGGTGTAAAGGAACATTCACAACCTTTAGTAGCATTTGCAGACGAAGGTAAAAATGTAATTTATAGAGAACAATTGTAATTAATAGTTACAATTAATAGCTACATTGATACTTCTTATCTAAAAAATAAACTGTGAATTGTAATAATAAATAGACTCCCCACTGAATTTCAGCGGGGAGTTTTTAACATTTACACCTTCTTTGTTATGGACTTTTTAAATCCAGTAAATCTTCTTTTCTTAACGATTTGATATTTTTGAGTTGCATCAAGCAAAAGCTTTGCAAACTCATTCTTGGGCTCCGCCCAACTTACAAGGCAGATATACTTATGTTTCTGCAATGTAGGTCCCTTGGCTATAATTGTACAGCCGAGGGCTTTTTCGACCATTGGAAATTGGTATTCCCATATCTCAAAGAATCCTTCAGGTTCTTCGTTTTTGGCTGAATACCTAAGCATTTTGCCAAAAAGCGTTTCGTATTCGTACAATACTTTTCGGCGTTCATAGAAAAATGCATCTGGTGACATAATCTTTCGAACCTCCTATTATTTGTCGAGGGTGTGAATGTTTACAAAGATGTTAGGCATTGAATTCAACGCCAATAAAACATCCATTTAAGATATTGTAGCACATTAGTTTTATAAAGTAAAGTAGAAGTTCTTAGACAATCATTAGTTACAGCTCACACTTGTTACAATTCACCGCCATACTTTTTAACGAAGTAATGTATATTTTTATAATAAGCAATGAATTATAAGAAAAGCCCCCTCACTGAAAAACAGTGAGGGGGGTGAAGCATCTACCTATAAATAGGTATAGGTTGTACTACCATCTCGTTGTAGATTTGACGCAAGCAACTACTCAAGATTGTGCAGAGATCGCTTTTTGAGAAATCTCCAACATATTTTGAGCGATGTACCCTTTAGGTGCATCAGTGTTAGGCTGTTTCCAGTCTATCTTACAGTAAAATTCGTAACGTCTAGTTTGTCTAAGTCTGTCGACTTTGAAACCAGCTTCTTCAAGTTTAGTAATTTCTTTGGATTGAAGCCATCTACTTGTCTCAGTATATCCGGCTTCAGCATACATCTCGAGCCAGTTTAAAACAGTCATCTTTTCCATCATAGCAAATCCCTCCTACGCTAGTTAGACGGTGGACACTTCTTCAGATGTTAAGCATTGAACTCAACGCTCTATATAAACATCTACATTGATAAAGTACTTTAAAACAAAAGATTTATTCAACTTAAATTTTACATCTTCTGTAAATAGTGCTATAATATATTAAAGATGTTATTTTTATTGGCGTTGGATTCAATGCTTAACATCTTAAAACATCTATCACTTATCACTCGACGACAGGAGGACACGTAATGATTGAAATTCGTTTACCAATAATAAAATGGTTAAGGAGCTATGCCGAGTACGGCGAAATGCATGCTCCATTCGAATTGAGCAAAACTGAAATTGCTAACCTTAAAAATTCTGGTTTTCAGGTTACAATAATAGCTAATGCAAGGATTGAGAATCTACATCTGTGCGATGTGGATTGGAGCCAGCCAAAAGGCAGGTTGGCTGAACGTTTTCACGAAATTGCACAAGATGCAATTTCAATAAGCAAATGAGCGTGAGGTAAAACTCACAAAGTAACAGAGCAAGTGATAGATGTTGGCAACCCTACCGTAATTCGGCAGGGCTGTTTTTTGAGTGTTAAGAATAATATAATTAATTATTCGCACTTACTATTTAAAACATACATTGCACCTGCAAAAAATCAACTGTGAATTGTAACTATTCGCAATTATATAGACTAGAACAAAACATAAAACACTTGTTTTTTGTCAATTTATGTAGTATAATATTATCTGCTAAAATAAGAAATAGGGGGCTACTTTATGAATGATAAAATAGTAATAAAAGGAGCAAAAGAGCATAACCTTAAAAATATAAATATAGAAATTCCAAGAGATAAATTAGTAGTTATAACAGGACTTTCGGGTTCGGGTAAATCTTCTCTTGCATTTGATACACTATATGCAGAAGGACAAAGAAGATATGTAGAAAGTTTATCTGCGTATGCAAGACAATTTTTAGGATTAATGGAGAAACCAGATGTAGAATCAATTGACGGGCTTTCTCCAGCAATTTCAATAGACCAAAAAACTACTTCTAAAAATCCACGTTCTACTGTTGGTACTGTTACAGAAATTTATGACTATATACGTCTTTTATATGCAAGAATTGGTGTGCCATATTGTCCTAAATGTGGTAAAAAAATTGAAAAGCAAACAATAGATCAAATTATAGACAATATATTAGAACTAGAAGAAGGCACAAGGATTCAAGTTTTAGCACCAATAGTAAGAGGAAGAAAAGGTGAGTTTACAAAGCTTTTAGAAAATTTCCAAAAAGAAGGCTTTGTAAGAGCCAGAATAGATGGAGAGATGGTAGAGCTTTCTGACGATTTACAAATAGACAGAAAGAAAAAGCACAATATAGAGTTAATTGTAGATAGATTAGTTATAAAAGAAGACATTAGAAGTAGATTAACAGAATCTGTTGAAACAGCTCTAAAGCACGCTAACAACATAGTTATCATAGAAGATGCGACACATAAAAATGAGATGTTATTTAGCCAAAACTATGCCTGCCCAGATTGTGGAATTAGTTTTGAAGAGTTAACACCAAGAATGTTCTCATTTAACAATCCATTTGGGGCTTGCCCAAGTTGTACAGGTATTGGATACTTAATGAAAATGGACGAAGACTTAATTATTCCTGACAAAAACAAAACTCTATATGATGGTGTAAAAGCCTTTGGCTCTAGTGTTATGAAACGTGGAGACACTATGGCTAAGATGTATTTTGAAAGCATTGCAAAACATTATGGAGTAGAAATAAAAGGTGTACCTATAAAGAAATTACCACGTGACTTCCTAGATAAAATCCTATATGGTACAGGTGACGAAGAAATAAATTTTGAATATACATCAGCAGCTGGAACAAGAAGGTTTACAGCACCATTCGAAGGAGTTTTGCCAACACTAGAAAGACGCCATAATGAGACAAAATCTCAAGGAATGCGTACTTTTTATGAAATGTATATGAGTGAATCTCCTTGTCCAGAATGTCACGGTGCAAGACTAAAAAAAGAAAGCCTATCTGTAAAAGTAGGAGATAAAAATATAAATGAACTTACAGATATGTCAATAAATAAAATAAAGGACTATTTAAATTCTTTAGAGTTAAATGCTAAAGATAGAATGATTGCAGACCAAATATTCAAAGAATTAAATAAAAGATTACAATTTTTGATAGATGTTGGACTAGAATATTTAACACTTTCAAGAAGTGCTGGAACATTATCAGGAGGAGAAGCACAACGTATACGTTTGGCAACACAAATTGGTTCTGGACTTACAGGAGTGTTATACATCTTAGACGAGCCAAGCATAGGACTACATCAAAGGGACAACGACAAACTGCTTGCAACTTTAAAGCACTTGAGAGATTTAGGAAATACTGTTTTAGTAGTAGAACACGACGAAGATACTATGTATGCAGCAGACCAAATAATTGATATAGGGCCTGGGGCTGGCGTGCACGGAGGAAACGTTATGGCACAGGGAACAGCAGAAGAAGTAAAACTTGTACCAGACTCTATTACAGGGCAATATTTAAGTGGCAGAAAGAAAATATTAGTTCCAAAAAAACGTAGAAAATCTAATGGAAAGTCTATTGAAGTAAAAGGAGCTACTGAGCATAACTTAAAAAATATAAATGTAAAATTTCCACTTGGACAATTTATTTGTGTTACTGGTGTTTCTGGCTCAGGGAAAAGTACATTAGTAAATGAAATATTATACAAAACAATTGCAAGAGACTTGAACGATTCAAATGAAAAACCTGGAAAATGCAAAGAAGTAAAAGGATTGGAAAACATAGATAAAATAATTAACATCGACCAATCTCCAATAGGAAGAACACCACGTTCTAATCCAGCAACATATACAGGTGTATTTGATTTTATACGTGATTTGTTTGCAGGAACAAATGAAGCTAAAATGAGAGGATATGACAAAGGAAGATTTAGCTTTAATGTTCAGGGGGGAAGATGTGAAGCTTGTAACGGAGATGGAATATTAAAAATAGAAATGCACTTCTTGCCAGATATATATGTACCTTGTGAAGTTTGCAAGGGAAAAAGATACAACAAAGAAACATTAGAGGTAAAATATAAAGGCAAAACTATATCAGATGTATTAGATATGACAGTAGAAGAAGCATTAGAATTCTTTAAAAATATACCTAGAATAAAAGACAAAATACAAACCCTATATGATGTTGGACTTGGATACATAAAATTAGGACAACCATCTACAACATTATCAGGAGGAGAAGCACAACGTATAAAACTTGCAACAGAGCTTTCTAAAAGAGCTACTGGAAAAACATTGTATATCTTAGACGAACCAACAACAGGACTTCATATAGCAGATGTTCACAGATTGGTTGATATATTGCAAAGAATAGTTGATACAGGAAACAGCATTATTGTAATTGAACACAACTTAGACTTAATTAAAACGGCAGATTATATCATTGACCTTGGACCAGAAGGTGGAGATGGTGGAGGAGAAATAGTTGCAGTTGGTTCTCCAGAGCAAATTGTAAAGAATGAAAGAAGCTATACAGGTAAGTTTTTGAAAAAATATTTGGAATAATTAATAACTTGTAGGTCCCCATCTTAAGCGGTCCAACATAAAATTAAAAATAACATTGCTTCGCTTGAATAATAAGAGTTAGACTTGCTCACAAAAAGCAAATCTAACTCTTATGTCCTAACTATTGATTGTTGTTATTGTTATTTTCGTTTTGTTTTCCATTATTTTTTTTGTTATTCTTTTTTGAATTTTTATTTTCTGCCATTAGAAGCACCTCCAATCTAGTAAAATTATGCACAAAAAATATAAAATTATACAGAAATTTATTTTTGAATACGTAATAATATGTACTATTTAAAATAATATTGATTAGCCAAAAATATAACTGTATTTGTAACTAAAAAACGAGAAATAAAGTAAAAGACAAGAAATAAAGTAAAAGACAAGAAAAATTTCTTGACAAGCAAAAGAATTATTGATATTATTTAGCTGTGCAAAAAAAGAAGTTGGAGAAATTATTTCTTCAATAAGTTTTGTATAACTTGAGAAGAAAAAGCAAAGGAGAAAAGACAAAAAATGGGAACAAAAAGAATAAGAAAAATGATTAAAACCGTTGGCGTTGTAAGAGAGAGAGAGAGAGAGAGAGCAATAGATTAGAAAAAGTTGCTCAAATTTGTGATGCTAAAAATGTAAGTGTAAATAATAAAATAGATAAGCAAAAAAGGATAGATTATATTGCAAATAGAAGGAAAGAAAAACTTCTATTTACAGGATAGTCTATCCTTTTTGCGCGTTTAAAAATAAATTTAAGGAGGAAAAAGTCAATGAAAAGAGAAAAGACAAAAGGAATAACATTACTAGCATTAGTACTAACCATAGTAGTGTTAATAATATTAGCAACAGTAAGTATAAATATGTTGTTTGGAGAAAATGGATTAGTAACATCAGCCAATATGGCAGTAAAAATGTCAGAATTCTCAACATTTTTGGAAGAGAAAAATATGTTTGATGCAAATAAAAAAGCAGAAAATGTGGAATATATGCAAGAAAGTTTAAATGCAGGCAAAACAGTTCTATCCTATAACACACAAGGAAGTGAAGAAACCGATGGGAATATACAAATAGTAATTCCATCAATGGGAGACGAATACTTAAACAAATTTGAGATAATAAATGGAGAGCTAATAGTAAATACAGCAGATATTACAGAAATAGAAGTAGCCAGAGCATTAGGAATACAATCAAATCCATATGATATAGTAGATGGAGTACTAACATCTTCAAATGAAAATTTAAGCTTGCAAGCACCAAACGGAGTGTTAAAAATCCCAGATAGTGTAACGGTAATAGGTTCAGGAGCATTTTCAGGGGTTAAAGGATTGACAGAGGTAATAATTCCAGGAACAGTGCAAGAAATACAATCAGATGCATTTTCATATAACACAGAAATAGAAAAAGTAACAATACAAAATGGAGTAAAAAGCATAGGAGCAAATGCATTTAGAGAATGTAGTAGTTTGCAGGAAATAATAATACCGGATAGTGTAACAACAATTGGAACGTATGCTTTTTATGCTTGTACAAATTTAAAAAAAGTACAGTTGTCTAATAATCTATCTATATTAAATGCATCTGTTTTTTATGGGTGCAATAACTTAACCGAAATAAACATACCAACAAAATTAACCCAAATATCTGATAGTGTATTTACTAATTGTACAAAATTAAATAATATAACCATACCAGCAGGAGTAACAAGTATAGCAAGCAGTGCATTTAGCGATTGTACAAGTTTGACAAATTTAACAATAGACCCATCAAATGAATCATATAAACTAGACGAAAATCAATCAGGCATAATATATAAATTAGACGAAATTACTGGAGAACCAACATCATTAATAATGTTAGCAACAATGGCAAATGAAGAAACAGTAAGAATTAGTGAAGGAATAACAAGCTTAGAAGTAGGAGCACTATCAATATGTACAAATATGAAAACATTGGAATTACCAAGTAGTTTGTCAAGTATCATAGGAAGTACTTTTGACAGACTTAGATTATTGGGAAATATAAGCTTTCCTTATGGCAATAGCAATTACACAGTAGAAAATGGATATCTATATGGAAATAATGGAACAGAATTAATCTATGTGGTTCCGACTAAAACTCAAATAGAAATAAATGAAAAAGTACAAATAATAGGGAGTCATTCAATTCAAAATAGAAATATAACAGAGTTAAATATACCAGATAATGTAACAACAATAGAAAATCAAGCATTATATGGTACCAGTAAATTAGCAAAAATACACATAGGAAGTGGAGTATGTAGTTTATCAAGTCAATTTAAAGAATGGTCGCAAATACCAAATGGACTTGAAATAGAAATAGATGGAGATAATCAAAATTATAAAGTAGAAAATAATTTAATATTAACAAAGGATGGAACAGAGGTAGTAACTTATGTGAATAAAGATGTACAGACTCAGGAAATACCAACAAATGTAGTAAAAATTAGTAGTTTTGCTTTTACAGATTTTGATATAGCAACAGAAATAATATTGCCAAATACATTAAAAGAAATAGAAAGTAATGCCTTTAGATATTGCGATGGAATAACACAAATAGAAATCCCAAGTAGCGTAGAAACAATAGGAAATAACGCATTCGATAATTGCTCTAATTTGGAAACAATAAAAATAAACAAAGCAAAAGGCGACCTAGCAGGAGCACCCTGGGGAGCACCAAAGGGTGATAGAGTGCTTGTGTGGAGTGAGTAGAAGATAAAAATTTATTTTTTAAATAGAAAATTTATATCACGAAAAAATCAGAAAATTTGTAATATAAAATTTATAGGGTAAAAGGATCAAAAACATCCACAGGTTTCCTGTGGATGTTCAATCGATCTAAAAGATATGTATAAGCCTATGTCGAAAAATGTCGAACGATTTATGTTGACTATGGCATATAAATATGTTATAGTCAACACATTAATTCAAAAATGTTTTTTGAACTCAAATGAATTGTTTCAAATTTTTTATGTTTATATCAATTACATATTAAGTTATATCTAAAATATTTTCTCAATGTTAAACATAATCTAAAATATAAAATTTGTATCAAAATAATTTATTTCAAAAGATATTTTCAAAATTAAAATATTTTAATCATATGGAGGACGAGTTATGCCAAAAAATAAAATTACAAATACAAAAGAAAATAAAGGAGAAAAACGAAAATTACTATCACCAAAATTAGATGTAGTATTTCAAGTCTTATTCGGCGAAAAAGGAAGCGAGAATATTACCAAAAAGATTTTGAAAGCAATATTAAAAGAGCCAATCAACAAAGTAGATTTAAGTAGAAATCCAATATTAAGAAGACAAAAGATAAAAGGAAAAATGGGAGTGTTGGATGTAATAGCAGAATTAAACGAAAAAGAAATGTGCGATATAGAGATGCAAGTAGGAGAGCAAGAAAATATAATAAAGAGGATATTGTATTATTGGGCAAGAGTGTACGGAAGTAATATAAACAAAAAAGAAGATTATGAAGTATTAAAAAGAACCATTGCAATATTAATCGCAGACTTTGAAATTCCAGGATTGAAGGAACTAGGATATTACACAGATTGGAAGCTAATAGAAACAGAGAGCAGAAAAGTAATATTGACAGATACAATCGAGATTGTTATAATAGAGTTGCCAAAGATATATAGGTTAAAAGAAGAAGAGCAAGACAAAGAATTACTAGACTGGCTATATTTTTTAGAAGATCCAAATTCAAAGAGGGTGATGGATGCAATGAAGGAAAATGAAGGAATAAGGGAAGCAAGAGAAAAATTAGAAGAAATGAGCAATGATGTAATAATGCAAAGATTAGCAGAATATAGAGAGTCTGCAATAATTGAAGAAAATGAGGCAAGAAATACAGCGTTACATAAAGGCATAGCGCAAGGTAGAGAAGAAGGCTTGAAAGAGGGACTTGAACAAGGTGAAAAGAAAAAACAATACGAAATAGCCAAGAAGCTGAAAAATAAAGGAATAGCAATTGAAGAGATAATGGAAATTACGGATTTACCAAAAGAAGAGGTAGAAAAATTATAAACAATAGAAGGCAGATACAAATATCAATAATTTTTACCATTTAAAAGATATGATAAAAACTGAAAAAATATGCTATGTGCCACTTGACAAAGAAAGTTAGTATTGATAATATATAAATACAAAAGAAAAAGCAAAGGAGAAAAGGCAAAAAATGGAGACAAAAAAGACAAGAAAAATGGATAAAACCGTTGGAACTGTAAGAGAGAGAGAGAGAGAGAGAGAGCAATAGATTAGAAAAAAGTGCTCTTGTTTGTGATGCAAGAAATGTAAGCATAATAAATAAAATAGATAAGCATAAAAGGGTAGATTATATTGCGAATAGAAGGAAGGAAAAACTTCTATTTACAGGATAGTCTATCCTTTTTGCGCGTATAAAAATAAATATTAGGAGGAAAAGTTAATGAAAAGAGAAAAGACAAAAGGAATAACATTACTAGCATTAGTACTAACTATAGTAGTGCTAATAATATTAGCAACGGTAAGCATAAATATGCTATTCGGAGAAAATGGGCTGGTAACATCAGCCAATATGGCAACACTGATGTCAGAGTTTTCAACCTACATAGAAGAAAAGGAAATGTTTGATGCAGGCAAAAAGTTAGAAGACCTAAACTATGACGAAGAAACTCTAAACGCAAGTAAAGGAAGTTTAGCGTATGGTGAGGTATTAAGAGAAGGAAATATAACAACGGTAATTCCATCAATGAAAGATGGATACTTAGATAAATTTGAGATAATAAAGGGAGAGCTATATGTAAACACAGCTGACGATTTAGAAATACAAGTAGCACAAGCATTAGGGCTAAATGTAAATCCGTATTTAATAATAGATGGAGTATTAATGTCAGCAAATCAGAACTTAGGATTGCAAACAGGTTCAAATACATTAACAATACCAGGAAGTGTAACGGCGATAGGAGCAGGAGCATTTTCGGGAGTAAAGGGACTAAAGGAGGTAATAATCCCAGGAACAGTACAAGAAATAAGAAACGATGCATTTTCATATAATACAGAAATAGAAAAAGTAACAATACAAAATGGAGTAGAAAGTATAGGAACAAATGCATTTTATGGATGTAGTAGTTTGAAAGAAATAACAATTCCAGATAGTGTAACAACAATTGGAAGAGAAGCGTTTAGAGAATGCACAAACCTTATAAAAGTGCAATTATCAAATAATATAGAAACATTAAATTATGCAGTGTTCAATAGTTGCATTAATTTAACTGAAATAAATATACCAACAAATCTACAAAGCATAGGGGTTAATGCATTTATTATGTGTAAAAATTTAGATAATATAACCATACCAGCAGGAGTGACAGATATTTCTAGCAGTGCATTTAGAAATTGTACAAACCTAATAAATTTAACAATAGATCCAGCAAATGAAGTATATGAACTAGACGAAAAACAACCAGGAATAATATATAAAAAAGAAAATGGACTACGAACATCATTAATAATGCTAGCGCCAATGGCAAATGAAGAAACAGTAAGAATTAGTGAAGGAATAACAAGTTTAGATAGAGGAGCATTATCAATATGTACAAATATGAAAACATTAGAATTACCAAGTAGTTTATCAAGTATCACAGGACAAGCTTTTTCCGAACTTAGATTACTGGAAAGCATAAGTTTTCCACAAGGAAATGACAATTATACAGTACAAGATGGATATTTATATGGTAATAATGGAACAGAACTAATTTATGTTGTGCCAACTAAAAGACAAATTGAAATAAATGAAAATGTACAAACAATAAAAACTTTTGCAATTCAAAATAGAAATATAACAGAAATAAATATACCAAATACAGTAACTACAATAGAAGAACAGATATTCCTTGGAACAATTAATTTAGTAAAGATACATATAGGAAGTGGAGTAAGTAATTTATCAAGTGGGTTTAAGAGTTGGTCTAATATACCAAATGGACTTCAAATAGAAATAGATGGAAATAACCCAAATTATAAAGTAGAAAATAATTTAATACTAACAAAGGATGGAACAGAAGTAGTAACATATGTAGATAAAAATGTGCAGACTCAAGAGATACCAACAAATGTAGTAAAAATAAGAGATTCAGCTTTTACAGATTTTGATATAGCAACAGAAATAAGATTGCCCAATACATTAAAAGAAATAGGAAGAAGTGCTTTTACATATTGTGAGAGACTAACAGCGATAGAGCTCCCAAGCAGTGTAGAAACAATAGGAGAAAATGCATTTTCTTATTGCGCTAACTTGGAAACGATTAAAATAAACAAAGCAGAAGGAGACTTAGCAGGAGCGCCTTGGGGAGCACCAAAGGGTGATAGAGTGCTAGTGTGGAGTGAATAAAGTAAAAATATAACACTATCTACGAAAATATATCACATAAGTAAAAAATCTATTGTATTTTTTTACTTATGTGATATAATTTTGTGTGTAAAAGAAAAGGCAAGAAAGGATAAATGTAAATATGAGTAATATTGTAATAGGAATTGAAGGATTAGTTGGAAGTGGAAAAACATCAATTTGTAGAGAACTGTTAAATTATATTCCAAACAGCATTATTCTACACGGAGGAAATTTATATAGAGGAATTGTATATGCACTAATGTCAAACTCCAACAAAATTGATTTAGCACATTTAAAGTCAAATATACAAAATGCTGATATAAAAAATATTATGGATAAACTAAAAATAAACATAGAAATAGAAAATAGAGAAAGTATTGTTTATGTGGATGGAGTAAAAATGGATGAAGACGCATTACAATCTGAGGAAAACTCCATTGCTGTTTCGATTGCTGGTGCCAATGCTCAAAATGAAAAATTTTACCAATTTGCACATCAATTAATTGATAAATATAAAGAAACAGCCAATATTATTGTATCTGGAAGAGACTTAATGAAAATTTATCCAGAATTGGATTATCATTTTTTCATAACCGCTTCGCTTGAGGAAAGAATAAAAAGAAAAATGATTCAGTATGGTGAAAATTCTGATTATGAAGAGGTAAAGAATAATATTGTAGCAAGAGACAAAATTCAGCAAGAGGCTGGCTATTATACTATTTATAATAATACCATCGAAATAGATGTGACAGATTGCAAGTCTGCAAATGAATCTGCTAAAAAAGTTTTAGAAAAATTAAATTTTGATATAATATAGAATAATGAGCTTTTATTGTTTTAAAATCAGCTAAATTTAGACTGTAAAATTTTATTTAAAAATATTCACAGTTTAATTGATATTTAACTTATAATATAGTAATTATTATAAGTTGATATATATTATCTGTAAAATAGAAAATGTTAATAGATGTAATAAAAAATTAAACCAAGGTTTATAGGTAATTCCTACAAGTAAAAACCTAAATAACATTATAAGGATGGAAACAGATGGAAAACGTTAAATTACAAGCATTTGAAAATAATATAAGAGGAAAAAGAGTGGCTATAATAGGCTTAGGAGTAAGTAATATTCCATTAATAGATTATTTCTATGACCTAAAAGCGAAGGTAACAGTATTTGACGAAAGGGACGAAGAAAAGCTAGAACCAGAAATTGTACAAAAAATTAAAAATTATGGATTTGACTTAGTCACAGGGAAAAACGCATTACATTTTTTACGTGGATATAATATTATTTTCCGCTCTCCAAGTTGCTTGCCTACAACTTTACAACTAAAATCTGAACAAAAAAGAGGCGCTATTGTTACTTCTGAGATTGAAATGCTTATGAATACTTGCCCTTGTAAAATCATTGGAGTTACAGGAAGTGATGGAAAAACAACAACTACAACACTCATTTATGAAATTTTAAAAGCAGGAGGATACAATTGCCACCTAGGTGGTAATATAGGTGTTCCGCTATTTACCAAGGTAAAAGATTTTAAAGAAGATGATATTGTAGTTCTTGAACTTAGCAGTTTTCAACTAATGGAAATGGAAATCAGCCCAGATATTGCTGTTGTTACAAATGTTTCTCCAAACCATCTAGATAAGCACAGTTCTTACGAAGAATATATAGAAGCTAAAAAAGCAATTTTCGCTTATCAAGATAATGATGGAAGAGTTGTTTTAAATTATGATAATGATATTACAAGAGAGTTTGCAAAAGAAGCAGAGGGAAAGGTAGTATTCTTTAGCAGTAAGACAAAACTTGACGATGGATTTATTTATGATAGCGATTATGGAAAAATAAAAGAGTGCCACGACGGTATTAGAAAACATTTACTAGAAGTTAAAGACATACATTTAAGAGGTATACATAACTACGAAAATATTTGTGCTGCTCTTGCTGCAACTGCTGAATTAGTTGACACTGAGACTCAAATAGAAGCAGTAAAGAATTTTAAAGGTGTAGAGCATAGACTTGAATTTGTAAGAGAGCTTGATGGAGTAAAATGGTACAATGATTCAATAGGAACAAGTCCTTCAAGAACTATTGCAGGTTTAAATTCTTTTGACGAAAAAATTGTTTTAATAGCAGGAGGATATGACAAAAACTTAGATTATCAACCACTTGCAAAGCCTATTTTAGATAAAGTTACTAAATTGATTGTTATGGGAAAAACTGGTCCAAAAATTGTAAATGCTATAATGAAAGAAATTGCTGGAACTGATATTGTATATCCTATATATAAATGTCGTAGTGTAGAAGAAGCTGTTAACAGGGCAAAAGCATTAGCTAAACCTGGTGAAATAGTCTTATTTTCACCAGCAAGTGCAAGTTTTGATATGTTTAAAAATTTTGAAGAAAGGGGAAAAATATTTAAAGAGTGTGTTAACGCGTTGAAGTAAGTATTCACAAAAATTTTGATAATACATATTATATACAAAACTTAAGGAGGGAGTATAATGTATTATCAAAATTATGAAGATTATATGAGGAGTATTCTAGGCTATCCTAATTACACGGCATACAATGATATGCATAGCAATAACACAAATTATAATGATACATACAGCAATTATTCAAATACGAGTTATCAGTTTGAACAAGGGCCGAGATATAGTACAGAAATTCTAGATTTATATCCAGAAATATATAAAATAGTTAATCCAATGGTATGTAAGATATGTGAAGTAAATACTAAACCAATTACACAAGAATTAATCGAGCAAATGACCGACGAGATTTATATGAATTTGGAAAGTGAGAATTATGGTAGCGACGAGACTGTTAATATAAAGGTAAATATTGGCAATGATAACACAAACGTAAATAATGATAGAACTAAGAATGTTTTAAATAGTCAAGGTATGGATTTGAGCGCGGAAACTAGAAAAAATCAAGACAAAGGCTCAAGAAATAATATGAATACAAGAAATTATAATACTAAAAATGAAGATGTAAGAAACAATGTTAGTATAAACAAGAACTGTAAAACTGACTCGAGAATTATCTCAAGCAATAGAAATACAGAAAAGGATAATAGTATAAATTCATTGCAAGAGAAAAATTTAAAAATGACATCTAACGAAAGACCTATAGCAAGAGTTCAGGAGAATAGGCAAATTAGACGTCGAAATAACACACTAAGAGATTTAATAAAGATTTTAATTTTAAATAGACTTTTAGATCAGTCTGGACATTGGAGACCACAACGACCACCAATGCCTCCTAGACCACCAAGACCAATGCCACCACCAAATCGTCCACCTTATTAATTATAAAAAAATTGGAAAATTTTTCTAAGATATGTAATTATAAATTGCATATCTTTATTTTTTTTGAAGATAATAAAAATAGAATGTGAATTTTTAAAATTTCACAATTTTAAAATGTTATATTAAAAGTTAGTTCCATCTTCTTTATGGAACTACTATGAAGAGAATATTAAATTCATATTCTAGCTTAATAAAATTGGAGGTTGTTATGAAAGTTAAAGATTGTATGTGTAATGAAGTGGTTTTTGTAAAACCAGATTGTGATGCAGAGGAATGTGCAAGATTAATGTGTGAAAACCATATTGGTTGTGTACCAGTTTGTGACGATTCTAATAAGGTTGTAGGATTAGTTACAGACCGTGATATTTTATTAAGAACTATTGGTTGTGGTAAAGAAATTAAAAACACACCTGTAAGTGAAATAATGACTTGTAATGTAACTTGTTGTACTCCAGAAACAGATATAAAAGTAGCTGAAAAAGCAATGTCAGAAAATCAAATAAGAAGAATACCTGTTATGGAAAATAACAAAGTTGTCGGAATTTTAACATTAGGTGACTTAGCAAAAAATAAAGAAGTAAACCCTGAAGGAGTATATGCAACATTAGAAAATATTTGTGATTGTAATAAGAACAACGCTGAGTAGGCAATCAGAATGTTAAAATTTATATTTTAACAAGTATTATTAAAACTTAATGTTTTGCAATCTATGGATTGTAAAAATTTAATATATGCAAGTTAGATTATATATATTTTATTTTGATTTTTGACTTAAGTTAGGTGTCAAAACAGAAATATAAAATATATATCTAACTTGCATATATTAAATTGCCACAATTATTTCTATAAAATGTGCATTATAACTTACATACAAAACTCCAAACTCTTATGAATAAAAAAATTATACTAGCATAAAATATAATAAAAGATAAGACAAGCATAGGGAGATATTATGGTCATAGATATGAACTATTGGAACAAGGTAATAAAAAATATAATAATACTGCTAATTAGTATAGTGGCTTTATATTTTGCGTTTAAATTAGCAGTTTTTTATGTGCCTTTTTTAATAGCTTTTGTTTTATCTCTAATGCTCGAACCAATAATAAAATTCATTATGAGAAAAACAAAACTCACAAGAAAAGCAAGTTCAATTATTGTGTTTATTGTAGCTATTGCAATAATTGTTGGGCTCCTTGCGTGGCTAATTACTACCCTTATTTCAGAAGCAAGCAATTTGTTAGAAAATATAAATACTTATATAGATTCAGCATACAGCTTTTTTAACAACTTTATATCTAATTTTGATTTAAGCAGAATTAAGATTCCAGAAGAAGTAATGGGAATTATTCAAAATTCAGGTACAGAATTTTTAGAGACGGCAACAGAATGGGCAAAGGGTGCTTTGACTAATACAATTAATTTTATTACCTCTGTACCAACACTTGGCGTATATATACGGAATAAGCCTAATTGCCCTATATTTTATCTGTGTTGATAAAATATATATGATAGACCAACTTGAACATCACCTTCCAGAAACGTGGGTAAAAAGAATAGGAATACATTTAAAAGCAATAGTAAAATCAATTGGCGGATATTTAAAAGCAGAGCTTATTTTAGTTGTAATATCATTCTTTATTTCATTAGTAGGATTATACATTTTTTATTTTTTAGGCTGGAACATACAGTTTCCTTTAATTATTGCACTTGGAATAGCATTTGTTGATGCACTTCCTATATTCGGTTCTGGTACAGTAATGATACCTTGGGCAGGATTCTTAGCATTTACTGGAGATATAAAGTTAGCAATTGGCGTATTTGCATTATGGTGTGTGATGAGCGTTGTAAGACAATTAGTAGAGCCGAAAATAATAAGTGGACAAATAGGTATACACCCAATATTTACGCTTGTTGCAATGTACACAGGGTTTAAATTTATTGGAGTTTGGGGATTGCTACTAGGTCCAATCATTTTAATAATACTTAAAAATATATATGGTACTTTAATTGACAAGGGAGTGGTTAAGTCTATATTAGAAAGGTGAACATCTGGGACACTCCTTTTCGTTCAAGTTTTTGAACGTTTGGGACACTCCTTTTTGTTCAAGTTTTTGAACATTTGGGACAGTCCTGGTATTTGATAAAATATGTGCAGACAAAATTTTACTAATAGGTATCCGACAAAATTGGTTGCTAGTAGTAGTTTAATAGTGTATAATAATAACAATAAGCTACTTACTCTTGGATTTACCTAGGACAGGATATTATAGCATACTAAGAATTGGAGGATTAAATGAAGATTTTAGTTGTAGAAGATAATGAAACAATTGCAGAGGGCTTAAAGTATTCTTTAGAGTGTGAAAGTTATAGTGTGGATATAAGTAATAGCATAAAAACTGCAAAAGAAAATATAGCTAATAATATGTATTCTCTAGTGATTTTAGATATAATGTTACCTGATGGAGATGGCGTAAGCTTGTGTAGGGATATAAAGTCTAATTATGAAATTCCAGTTATATTTTTAACTGCTAAAGATAAGGAACAAGATATAGTAAATGGATTGAATATCGGTGCAGATGACTATATAGTAAAGCCTTTTAGAATAGGAGAGCTTTTAGCAAGGATTAATAATGCTATGAGAAAATATAACAAAAAAGATAGTACAATAAAAATTGACGACTTAAAAATAGATTTGGATAATAAATGTATACAAAAAGGAAATAAAGAAATAATCCTTACAAGTTTAGAATGGAAGATTCTAGCTACTTTGTTAAATGCAAGAGGAAATATTGTTACAAGGGATAAGCTGTTAAATCTTGTTTATGATATAAGTGGAAATTTTATTAATGATAATTCACTTACTGTATATATCAAACGCTTGCGCGAAAAATTAGAAGATGATATTAATAATCCTAAAATAATAAAAACTATAAAAGGAATAGGGTATAAAGTGGAAAATGCACATAATAAATAGTTTAAAGAATAAAAATGTGAAGAGATATTTAGTTTTATCAGTAATAACAGTGTTAATTTGTACAGTGGTTATATATTCAGCTATATTTTTCTTAAATCGAAATATAGCTGACCAGGTAATTACAAAGTATAATGTACATAATTTAAGCGAGAGTCTTGCTTTACAAGAAATAAATGGAAATATAAGCACAATTCTATATATAGCTTGTGGCTGTATATTTTGCGCACTAATATTAGTCGTTGTTTATTTCTTTTTAGCATTAAACAAAAATGAGAAAGAGATAAAACAAATGAGAGAATATGTAAAAGACATATCAAATAGAAATTACACAGTTGATTTGAATAACCTATCAGAAAGTGAGATAAGTAACTTAAAGGATGAGATTTATAAAATAGTTTTAGAATTAAAGGAAAAAGCTGAAAATCTTGCAACTGACAGAGAAAATCTTTCTAGTTATTTAGCAGATATATCACATCAGATAAGGACTCCATTAATGGCAATAACGTCTATGGTAGATGCAATAATTGAAAACGAAAATAATTTAGATAACAGCACACGTAAGTTTATTTATGAAATTTCTAGACAACTAAATCAAATAAATTGGCTAGTAGATAATTTATTAAAGATGGCACAACTTGATACTAAGACTGTTGAGTTTAATAGAGAAAGCATTAGGCTGAAGGATTTTATAAATAAGATAGAAAACAACTTGAGCATCTTTTTGGAATTAAAGAATCAAAGACTTATTACGAATATTAATGAAAATATAGAAATATTTGTAGATGCAAAATGGTTAACAGAGGCAATAGAAAATATTATAAAAAATTGTATAGAACATTCAAATGAAAACTCGAAGATTATTGTTAGTGCCTCACAAAATTCTATATACACACAGATAGAAATAATAGACAGTGGAAATGGAATTAGCAAAGAAGATTTACCTAAGATTTTTGATAAATTTTATAAAGGAAGGGGAGCAAGTAATAATAGTTTTGGAATTGGACTTTCTTTAGCTAAAAGTATAATAGAAAATCAAAATGGAGAAATACAGGTAGAGAGTGAGGAAGGAATAGGTTCTAAATTTATTGTAAAATTATATAGAAATTAGTGACTTTAAAACGACAGCTGGTATGTATTGGGGATTAAATAAGGTTATTTGATTATATGGTAAATTGTATAATAAAAAATCATTATTTAATTTCCAGTCAATTGTCATTTTAAAGTCACTTTTGTACTGTATAATGAAAATGGAAAATATATATGCATTTTATAAAAACAATTTATTTTAGTCTATAAAGAAGATAAAAGGGGTGGTGCTTTAAATGGAAATTTTAAAGGTAGAACATATTATAAAAACTTATGCAAATGGAGATAAGCTACTTTATGCTTTAAATGATGTTTCTTTTTCAGTTAATCAAGGAGAGTTTATTGCTATTGTTGGACCGAGTGGAAGCGGAAAGTCTACACTATTACATATTATAGGCGGAATAGACAAGCCTACTGATGGTAAAGCATTTATAAACGGAACAGATATTTCCAAACTAAAGACCGATAAGATGACAATTTTTAGAAGAAGAAACATAGGACTTGTATATCAGTTCTATAATTTACTTCCTACTTTAAATGTAGAGGATAATATTGTGCTTCCTCTATTGTTAGATGGAAAAAAGGTAGATAAGGATAAACTAGAAGAACTTATAAAATTGTTAGGCTTAGAAGAAAGAAGAAAAGCTATGCCTTCAGAGCTTTCTGGTGGAGAACAACAGAGAGTTTCTATTGCAAGAGCATTAATTAATAATCCAAGCATTATTTTAGCAGATGAACCAACAGGCAATTTGGATAGCAAGGCTTCAAAGGAAATTGTGGATTTATTCAAATATTATAATAAAACATATAAGCAAACTCTTTTAATTGTTACACACGACGAAAAAACAGCATTGCAAGCAGATAGAATATTGAGATTGGAAGATGGAAAACTTGTTTAATTAAGAAAGTATGAATATGACGTATTTTTTAGAATAAGTTAAATGAATATATAAAATTGTAAAAGAGGGTGACGAAAATGGGAGTGACTTGGAAACTTGCTTTGAATTATATAAAGAATAACAAGAAAAGATGTTTTATTATAGGTATTTGTATATTAATTTCCACAATTTTAATAACAACAATATTGCTTTTAATTGATAGTTATAGAGAGTTTATGATCGCATCTGAAAGATATGACGCCAACTGGGAAGTAGGGTATGACGAGATTACTTATGAAGAGGCACAAATAATAGAAAAACATATCAATGTAAAAGAAATTTCTATTAGAAAGCAAATAGGAGAATACATAAATGAAAAAGAATTAGACGAAGATGATTATTTTTATATGCCAAAATATATTTTAGGGTATGACAAAAACGCTTTAAATAATTTAGTAAAAAACAGACTAGAGGAAGGAAGATTGCCTGAAGATTCTAATGAAGTAGTTGCTGTTGCTTCCGGCAATCAAAATCAAATAGGAGATACAATAATTTTAAAAGCAGAAAATGAAGAAACTAAGAAGTATACCGTGGTGGGCAGAATAGCAAATTATTATAATGAATTCTTTAGCGATAATGATGTAATAACTTTGCTTGATAGAAGTACTTTGAAAAATACAGATAGGGTGGATATTACTATACTTAGTAATGATATTAGTCAAATTTACAATGACTATTATGATATTTATTATCAACTTGGTTCTTATAGAAACGAGAATGGTTCTAAGTTAGACGAAATGGTTAAATACAATAAGACCTTGCTAGAGTACGCAAATGTATTGGATTACACCTCTGATTTTCAAAAAAATATATATACTTTAGAAGGTATCTTTATAGGGATAATAGTTATAAGTTCTATGGTGTTTATTTATTCTGTTATAAATATTAGTATCATAGAAAGAAAAAGATATTTTGGAATATTAAAGTCCATTGGCGCTACAACAAAGCAAATGAAAAGGAGTATACGAATAGAATTACTAATTTTGCTAATAATAGCAATACCATTAGGAATTGTTATAGGAATTGGACTAGACTTTTTGATTATAGCAGTACTTAACAATTTCTTTCCAGAAATTATGATTTCAAACATAGGTATACTAAATATTTTTGAAGCAAATGAGGAATTTAGGATCGCAATTCCAATTAGTACAATTGGTCTTACAATAATTATTATGATTTTAACTGTATATATTTCGTCTGTAATACCAATTAAAAAAGTAACAAGGTTGCAAGCAATAAATAGTATAAAGCAAAATAAAGAACATATAAAAATACGTAAACCTAGAAAAAACGAGGAAAAGAAAAAAGAAAAAGCATATGAGCACATTGAACGTACACTTGCTTTTAAAAATATAGAAAGATACAAGGCTAGATACTCTGCAATAATTATGTCATTAATAATAAGCATAATTCTAATAATAGTAAGTGAATTTTATATTTTAAATATCTCAGCTAATGCCTATGATTCGGGTTATAACTATATGATTGATATCGATTATGAAATAGATAAATATGGTGATTTAACAGAGAAGATAATTGACGATGTGCAAGAAGCGAAAATTGCAGACAAAGTTATAGCAGACCAGATAATGTGGGGATATAGTATAGTTATAGATAGAGACAAAATAAGTGATGCAGAAAAAGAAGTTGGCAAAAAAGTATGGGGAGAAAATTATGATATGTGTGTGCATTTTGATGTGATTTTTGCTTCGGATGACTATGATGTTAGCAAAATTTTAGATACATATTATACACAAATTTCTATTATTACATTAAACGACGATGCATATAATGCTTATTTAAAAGAAATAGGAGTAGATGGTTTGGAAAAAAACGAATGTATTTTTGTGGATTATATAAATGAAAAAACAAAATATTATGATGGCATTCGTATTACAAATTATCAAGAAGGTGAGGAGTTAGAGATAATAAGCGGAGGCAGTATAACTTATGAGGACATAGACGAAAAAAGGGAAAATGCTGCAAGGCTAAAAATAAAGAAAATTACAGATAAAATGCCAAGTAACTTAAGCAGTAGAGAAAGCGGACCTGCTATAATTGCAAGAGAAGATGTGTTTGATTATATATATGATCAAATTCATAGAAATTCTGGAGAAGAGTATTATGCAAATTCAGAAGAGAATAGAAGGATTTATTTAAAAGTAGATAATATAGAAGCGGCTAATAAATTTGCAGAAAGTATAAAAGAAAAATATAATTTAAGTTATTATGATCCAGAAAACGGCATTTATAATAATATAATAGCTTTCGAAGCCAATACAAGCCAAGAAGAACTTGACAAAGTTAATTTATTAATACATATATTTGTATATAGCTTTATAGGAATTATAACTCTTGTTGGCTTGCTGAATATGTACAATGCTATAAATGCTAATTTGGAAACAAGAAAAAGGGAAGTAGTAAGCCTAATAACAATAGGAATGGAAAAGAAGCAAATAAACAAAATGCTATTGTATGAAAATGCTATAACTGGTGTATTAGCACTAATATTGGGAGTTGCAATAGGACTTCTAGCATCATATATAATATATGTTACAACAATGGATTATTGGTGGTATGCTTTTGAGATACCTTATGTATCATTAATAATATGCACAATAGGAATAACGGCAATTATATTTGGAGCAACAGCATACTTAAAAAAGAAAATTTTTTCGGATAATTTGATTGATGTACTAAAAAGGGAAGAGACTTAAGTATCTTTTTATATAAAACTTCCCTAGTAATTAGCTTACTAGGGAAGAAAAGTAACTAAAAGGATTTTAGAAGTCTAAAAGACTGTGAAAGTCTATTGTTGCTGAAAGCATAATACTACATAATTCTATATCCGAATACTTATTTTTAGAGATACTAGTTACAAAGCCTAATTTTTTAAAAACATATTGTAAATAGTCTTCTAACCAGACTTGCTGGTATTTCTGAAACGTTCCACTCAGTTCATCCGATTCTTTTTCATATCGTTCTTTTACTAGAAAAATCCTGTTCTTAAAACAAAGCTTTTGGTCGTCGCAATCAAAGTTATCGAATAATTCATATTCTTTTCCAGTATTGCAACGTCCTGCAAACGTAACATTCAAATTATAAGACTTATATTCATCAGACTGTTCGGATTTATTATCCGAAACAATTAATGGATTTAATGAAATGCAAAGAAATAATTGCATTTCGCCTTCAGGAAACGTTGTCTCCTGAAAAATAGATTTGTTATTTTCTAGAATCTGTAATATTTTATTTAATAATTTTTCAGTTTCAGCTTTAAACCCCTCCTCTATTGTCGACACGTTTGTTACTTCTTTTAATTGCTGCCGGAAATCTTGAAATTTCATAGATTTCCCTCCTTTGATGTATTTGCTTACCATATCGGTAAACAAATGTATTATATCACATATTTACATAAATTGCAAATTTTGTGAAAAATGGCTGAAATTACTATTGCTTCTGGAATTTTATCCTTTTAGCTGGAACTCAAAGCAGTATGAATAAAGAGCGACTTCATAGCTTTGTTCTATTACAAAACTGTTGATGTAGTTACAAAGCTATCGTCTGGAGGATAAACATATTCGTCAGTTGGGGCATCTATTTTATTTATTGTTTCTACTTCAATGATTGGCATTTCTCCGTAATAATCTCCTTTAGTTATAGTACCTTCAATTTCGACCCAGCAACCATCTTCAAAATTGCTTGCAATACTAGAATGACATAAAAAGCCAACTACAACAGTTTGAAAATCAGAAGAGACTATCATATCTCTTGCCAATACAAATTGTTCACTATTAAAATCATACAACCTAAAAACAAATCCACTAAATTTTATTTTTTGACCAACATAAGTATCTATATCATTATGCACATTTTGAAGGACATTGGTATAATTTTTAGTATTTAATTCAAAAGTAGAATCTTCCAGATAATCATCATTTGTTTTAAAGAAATTATTAAAAATCACCCTATAACATACGAAAGCTGTAAGAATAAGAATAATTACACATAGCACACCTAAAAGTATTTTGGCAGTTTTATTTCCATTAATTTTAAAATTAAACACAAACATATAGGACCTCCTGATACATTTGTATGTTGCCATTTTGAAATTTATACTAGGAATTTTGTTTAAAAAATGGGTTGCGATTTTTTGCAAAAAGTGGTATAGTATCATAGTATAATTTAGATTAAGGCAAATGCCTTGAAATACAATAATACAGTAACATTAGGAAGGAAGTATAATAATGGGATTATTTAAGACATACAGTCAAAAAGAAGTTAAAAGAGTTCAGCCATTAGTAAAAAGGATTAATGAGCTTGAACCAGATATGCAAAAATTATCTGATAAGGAATTAAGAGCAAAAACTGACGAGTTTAAAGATAGATTAGAAAAAGGTGAAACTCTTGACGATTTGTTACCAGAGGCTTTTGCCACCGTTCGAGAGGCTTCAAAAAGAGTTTTAGGTATGAGACATTTTGATGTGCAATTAATAGGTGGTATTATATTACACCAAGGTAGAATTGCAGAAATGAAAACTGGTGAGGGTAAAACTTTAGTTGCAACATTGCCAGTATATTTGAATGCATTAACAGGAAAAGGTGTTCACGTAATAACAGTAAATGATTACTTAGCAAAAAGAGACAGTGAATGGATGGGAAAAGTATATAGATTTTTAGGTTTAACTGTTGGTCTTGCAATTGCGGGAATGAACCCAGCAGATAAGAAAAAAGCATATGCCTGTGATGTGACTTATGGAACTAACAACGAATTTGGTTTTGATTATTTAAGAGACAATATGGTTATATATAAAGACCAATTGGTACAAAGAGAGTTAAACTATGCTATTGTCGACGAGATTGATAGTATTTTAATTGACGAGGCTCGTACACCACTTATTATATCTGGTAGGGGAGCACAATCTTCTGACTTGTACAAAAAAGCTGACAGATTTGTAAGAAAATTGACACCTAAAGTTATTGTTGAAGAAGATGTTAAAGACCTTGAGCAGGCAGAAGACAATGAAAAATATGATTATATTGTAGACTTAAAAGCAAAATCTGCATCACTTACTCAAAAAGGTATAAAGAAAGCAGAGCAAGAATTTGGATTAGAGAACTTTAATGATATAGAAAACTCTGAATTAGTTCATAATGTTAATCAAGCTTTACGTGCTTATGGAATTATGAAAAAAGATGTTGACTATATTGTTAAAGATGGGGAAGTGCTTATTGTTGACGAATTTACAGGACGTATAATGTATGGAAGAAGATACAACAATGGATTACACCAAGCAATTGAAGCAAAAGAAAATGTAAAAATTGCTGACGAGTCTAAGACTCTTGCTACTATAACATTCCAAAATTACTTTAGAATGTACAACAAATTGTCTGGTATGACTGGTACAGCTATGACAGAAGAAAAGGAATTTGAAGAAATATATAATTTGGATGTTATAGAAATACCAACAAACAAACCAATGGTTAGGGTCGATCACCCAGATATTATTTACAAAAATGAAGCAGCAAAATTTAGAGCTGTTATAAAAGATATTAAGAGAAGCCACGAAAAAGGACAACCAGTATTAGTTGGTACAGTTTCTATTGATAAATCAGAGAAATTAAGCAAATTACTTGATAAAGAAGGAATTAAACATCAGGTTTTAAATGCTAAATTCCACGAAAAAGAAGCAGCAATCATTGCTCAAGCAGGTAAATATGGTGCTGTAACAATAGCTACTAATATGGCTGGTCGTGGTACCGATATTATGCTTGGTGGAAATAGCGAATTTTTAGCAAAACAAGAAATGAGCAAATTAAAATATTCACCAGAGTTAATTGAACAATCAACTGCATTTAACGAAACTGATGACGAGGAAGTTTTAAATGCAAGAAAGAAATACAAAGAATTAGAAGAAAAATATGAAAAAGAAATAAAAGAAGAAAAGGAAAAAGTTTTGGCTGCTGGTGGACTAAAAATAATTGGTACAGAAAGACACGAGTCAAGAAGAATTGACAACCAGTTAAGAGGACGTAGTGGACGTCAAGGCGACCCAGGAGAATCAGTATTCTACATCGGATTGGATGACGACTTAATGAAAATCTTTGGTGGAGATATGATTACAAGTGTATATAACACTTTGGGTGCTGACGAAGATATGCCAATTCAAGTTAAGTTACTATCAAAAGCAGTTGAAAATGCCCAAAAGAAAGTTGAAAATCGTAACTTTACTGTAAGGAAAAATGTATTGCAATATGACGATGTTATGAATACTCAAAGAGAGATTATATATAAGCAAAGAAGAGAAGTTCTTGATGGAAAGAATTTAAAAGACAATATTTCAAAAATGATTGACGATGTAGCAACTGACACAGTAAATGCTTATGTATCACAAGATGGAGTAAACGCAGAAGCTTTATTACAAGATGTTTCTTCTACATTTGGATTTAATGAAATTACAGCATTGCAAGATAAGAAGATAGATGCCAATAAAATAACACAAGAAATCGACGAAAAAGCTCATAAAAAATATGAAGAAAAAGAAGAACAGTTTGGCGAAAAAATGTTAAGAGAGCTAGAAAGAGTTGTAATGCTTAAGATAGTAGACGAAAGATGGATGGACCATATAGATGCAATGGATGAACTAAAAGATGGTATTGGATTACAAGCTTATGGACAAAAAGACCCTGTTGTACAATACAGAATTGAAGGTTTTGATATGTTTGACCAAATGATTGCTGATATTAGATTAAATGTTGTTAAAATACTTTTAAATGCTAGAAAAAGAGAAGGAGCACCTGTTAGACAAGAATCTATAAAAATAACAGGAGAAGGCTTAGAAGATACTAATGTATCTTTAAAAGGAAATACTCCAACCACTGAAAAGTCACATACACCAATTGTTAATACAGAACCTAAAGTTGGTAGAAATGACCCTTGTCCATGTGGAAGTGGGAAGAAATACAAGAACTGTTGTGGAAAAAATGCGTAAAAATTTATGAGTAAAAGCCAGCTTAAGAACTGGCTTTTTTCTGATTTAAAAAGAATCAAAAATTATTGTGTTTTAACTTGCTAAAAATCCACAAATACTCTATAATATAAATGGCAAAAAGAAAAATACAATTGAGAGGACGTGATAATTTGGTAGATTTACAAGAAATAAGTTTAAAATTAGACGAACTGAATAAAAACTTAACTGAAATAGGTGATTCACTTTGACATTATTACTTTAGAAAAAGAGTTATCAGAATTAGAAAATCAAACAACTATGCAGAATTTTTGGGAAGATACAAGTAATAGTTCTAAAGTTCTAAAAAGAATTACCGAGCTAAAAAACAAAATTAGTTCTTTTAAATCCACAAAAAAAGAGTTGGATAACCTAATTGAAATTAAAAATCTTTTATCAGAAGAAAAAGATGCTGAACTAGAAAAAGAATTAGAGGATGGAATAAAAACTTTAAATTCAGACATCGAAAAACTAGAAATTTCAACATTATTATCTGGGCCATATGATATAAATAATGCAATTCTAACTCTTCATCCAGGTGCTGGAGGAACAGAATCACAAGATTGGGTTGAGATGCTTTATAGAATGTATACTAGATGGGCAAATGACAATGAATATAAAGTTGAGGAATTAGATTATCTAGCAGGGGAAGAGGCTGGTATAAAAAGTGTAACTTTTCTTGTATCTGGCGATTATGCCTATGGACATTTAAAAGGTGAGCAGGGTGTACATAGATTAGTTAGAATTTCTCCTTTTGACGCAGGAGGAAGAAGGCACACATCATTTGCATCAGTCGAAGTTTTACCAGAAATTACAGATGATGTAGATATAGACATAAATCCAGAGGATTTAAAAATTGATACATATAGAGCTTCTGGTGCAGGTGGCCAACACGTAAATAAAACAGAATCTGCTGTTAGAATTACTCATATTCCAACTGGAATTGTTGTGGCTTGCCAAACTGAAAGGTCTCAAATCCAGAATAGAGAAACTGCTATGAGAATGCTTAAATCTAAATTACTACACCTTAAAGAACAAGAGCATAAAGAAACAATTGACGAATTAAAAGGTGTACAAATGGATATTGCTTGGGGAAGTCAAATCCGTTCTTATGTATTTTGCCCATATACATTGGTAAAAGACCACAGAACTGGTTATGAAGTAGGAAATGTTCAAGCAGTAATGGATGGAGATTTAAATGGATTTATTGACAGCTATTTGAGGAATAATGTTAAATAGTACATTTATTGTAACTCTAACTGAACAAACTTAATAAAATATAGTATAGGCAAAATATAAATATATTTAAGCCTTGTACATTTAATATAAAGGACTGCATAATATGGAAACAATAGTCTTAAAATTCGGAGGAAGTTCAGTTGCAGATAATATTAAATTAAATATTGTTGCAAATAAAATTATTGATTTTTATAACCAAAATAACAAAGTAATTGTTGTTGTCTCTGCACAGGGAAAAACAACAGACAATCTCATAAAAGAAGCTAAAGAGCTATCTTATGAGCCAAACAAAAGAGAAATGGATGTGTTGCTTAGCACAGGAGAACAAATTTCTATGTCAAAGCTAGCAATTTTACTTAATAGATTAGGGTATAAAGCCGTTTCACTAACTGGATGGCAGGCTGGAATTTATACTTCTGATACTTATCAAGAGGCAAAGGTTGAATATATAAACACAGAAAGAATAAAAAAAGAACTAGATGCGAATAATATAGTTATAATAGCTGGTTTTCAAGGAATAAACGATAAAAAAGATATTACAACATTCGGTCGTGGAGGTTCAGACACAAGCGCTGTGGCAATTGCAGCAGCAATGGAAGCAGACCATTGTTATATTTTTTCTGATGTCGATGGAGTATATTCAACAGACCCAAATAAAATAACCGATGCCAAAAAGATAGAAGAATTATCTTACACAGAAATGTTAGATTTATCAAATGAAGGTGCAAAAGTGTTACACAATAGATGCGTAGAAATTGCTCAAAAATATGATGTACTAATTGAAACAGGTTCTACTTTTAACAATAATGTCGGAACACTAATAAACAGCAAAATAGAAGAAAGTTCTGTAAAAAGTATAGTAGAAAATGACAATTTATTTTTAATAACTTTAAAATATGATAGTTACAATCCAGATATGTTAAATAAGTTATATTTTATATTAATGGAAAATGAAATCATAGCAACAAATGTAATAAACAATAGTGCAAGTAGCTTTAATATTAGCTTTACAATAAAAGCATCAGACTTAGGAAAATTCCAAGAACTTCTAATTAATAAGCTTTCTAAATATAACTCTACATTTACTAATATTTCTAGAATATCTCTTGTTGGATATGGAATTATGAACAATACAAAAGCGATAAAAAAAACATTAGAAATATTAAAAATTAATGCTATTGATATATTTTCAATACAATTAGAAGAATGTAAATTGTCTATAATGACAAAGGAAAAAGTAAATTGTAAAATATTAGAACAATTGCATAACGAATTAATAAAATAAAAAATAGGGAAGAGGTACTGAAGAAAATGGCATTTTATTCTTATGTTTTTTCGGCTAATTATTCAAGATATTTTGATAATTTGAAAAAAATAGCCCAAAAAGAAAATTTGAAATTTGTAAAATTATTATTTGATACGGGAATCTGTGTTTTTAAATATGGATTTTGTCTTAGCGATTATTTAAACTACAAATTGTATAATAAAAATAGTAAAGAAAGAAAAAAATATGTAAGTACGAAAACTGAAAATAAGTTTTATGAGACTGTTTCACCAAGTGAATATAAAAAAAGATATACAGTTAAACCTAGATTTTTAAAGGAATTTAAAGAATACACTAAAAGAGACTTTTTTGTTCCGGAAGAAGGCAATTATGAAGAATTTCTAGAATTTTTGGATAGACATCATACTTTTATGTCTAAGCCTTATGATGGACTTGGCGGAGCTGATGTAAAAAAGGAAAATGTACAAGATATTAAAGATAAAAAAGAATATTTTAATAATGCAATTAAAAATCGTATTTTTTTAGAGGAAGTAGTTGTCCAACATCCTGATATGAACAAACTTTGCGCTAAAAGTGTAAATACAATGCGCATTATGACATTCAATGACAATGGAAAACCTAGAATTATCTGGCTTGGATTACGTGTAGGAAATGGTATAAACTCAATTGACAACTTTCACGCAAAAGGTATGGCTGTAAATGTTGATATAAATACCGGAAAATTAGTTGGAAACGCAATTGATAAAGATTTAAATGAATATGAAGAACATCCTTTAACTCATATTAAATTTGATGGATTCCAAATACCATATTTTGAAGAAGCAAAAGAACTGGTATTAAAAGCAAGCTTAGAGAGCAATAAAATATTAGTGGTAGGCTGGGATGTAGCAATTTCTGAAAATGGTCCTGTAATTATTGAAGGAAATAGACGCCCTGGATTTGATATTGTTCAAGTACTCTCTGGAGGAAAAATGGATATGATCGAGGATGTATTAGGAAAAGTAAGGAACACTAAGGTATAATTTATAAAAAAGTGCCTGTAATTAAAGAAAAATAATTCTTTGATTATAGGCACTTTTTTTATTATTTGTCCTTGTATAGTTCTAAAAAGACAAGTTGTGAATATAATATTTTATAGAGTTTAGTGAATTATAAAAATTTAATAGAGCATATATTGCTTGAATGGAGGTTATTATGACAATAGACGAGAGAAAAAGTAATGGACTTAATCAAAATGTTAGTACAGTACAAAATATAATTTTGGAAAACAGGGAAAAACTTAGTATCTCTGGTGTACTTGATGTACTTAGTTTTGATGACCAAATTGTTATTCTTGAAACCGAGCTTGGACTTTTAACCGTAAAAGGAGAAAATTTAAGAATTAACAAATTAAGCTTAGATACCACAGAAGTAATTGTAGATGGAGAAATATATAATTTGGGATATAGTGAAAAAGAAACTGGTAAGAAAAGTGAAGGAGGGATATTTAGTAAAATTTTTAGATAGGAGGCTATAAATTTGGACATAAATCAACTAAGAATTTTTATATATTTTTTAATTACACGGATTTATTATTGGAATATTATTCGACTTTTTTAGAATATTGCGAAGATGTTTTAAGCCACTAAATTCTTTAACATACATTCAAGACTTCTTATTTTGGATTATAACAGGTTTTTTATTACTATATAGTATATTTACCTTTAACAATGGAGAATTACGTGGATACATATTTATAGCTATTTTGTTGGGAATAATATTATACGCATTATTACTAAGCAAATATTTTACAAAAGCATTGACTTATGTGTTTAATTTTTTAAATAAAATCATATTTAAACCAATTTATACAACTCTTAAATTTTTGAGAGATAAATTTGCGACATTTTATAAGAAAATAAAAGAAAAATTATTAACATTAAAATCTAAAAGTAAAAAAATAAAGACAAAGAAGAAAGAAAATAATAAAACTGTTAAATTGACTAGCTTAGATTCTAATAAAAGCATAAAAAATAAACAAAAAGTAAGTCTAAAAAACATTTTTAAATATAAAAATGCTAAAATTGACAAAATTTCCAATTAATCTAAAAAAACGCTTAAAAAAAGAAGGAAATTTTGGAAATTTGTAGAATAATATATATGTAGATAATTTTTTGGAGAGAAAAATACAGATGAAAAATAATAAAGTGAAGAATTTTTTAAAAAAAGTTCTAGTAATTGCTTTTATCATATATTTTATTTATACTATTATTTCCCAGCAAAGAACACTAAATAGTTATGCACAAGAAAAAGAACAATACAATGAACAAATAGAAACTGCACAAGAAGAGCAAGAAGAATTACAAAATATGAAAGATAATATAAATTCAAACGAGTATATTGAAGAAATTGCTAGAGAAAAATTAGGAATGTATTATCCTAATGAAAGAGTTTATATTGATGTCGAAAAATAATTACATATAGAGGCATTTTGATTTTGTTAGTTGGATAAAATGCCTCATAAGTTGTTTTTTCATTTTATTTAATTCTTATTTATTTCACACTAGTAAAAGAAAAATAAACAAATAATAAATATAAAATATAAAAATAATACAAAAATCGTTTAGGGGGTATTTATGGATATAAAAAATTACACTTTAGTTGAATTACGTCAACTAGCAAAAGAAAAAGGTGCGAAAAATGTTTCAAAAATGAAAAAAGATGAATTAATTAGTTTTTTAAGTGATTTTGAATCTGATGAAGAAACAATTATGATTGATAACGAAGAAAATAATGCAAAAAGTACTTCATTACATAGTAATTCAGAAGAAAAAATAAAAGAATCTTTAGATGATGCAAGTTCTAAAAGCAATCATTCAACAACAAGTGATGAAGCATCATTTGGACAAGCTGGGTACAAGCTAACAAATGAAGGTGACGAGATAGTAGAAGGTGTACTAGAAGTATTACCAGATGGATACGGTTTTCTAAGAGGTGAAAATTATTTATCAACGTCAAAAGACGTATATATCTCTCCAATTCAAATTCGTAGATTTAAACTGGATAAAGGTGATAAAGTAAAAGGAATTGCGAGAACACCAAAAGAAGGAGAAAAATTCCCTGCATTAATATATGTTGGAGAAGTAAATGGTGATGCACCAGAAATGGCTTATAAGAGAAAAAAATTCGATGACCTTATTCCTATTCACCCAAATGAAAGAATACACTTAGAAACAACTCCAAATGAATATGCTATGAGAATAATAGACTTAATGTCACCTATTGGAAAAGGTCAAAGAGGTATGATTGTAGCACCTCCGAAAGTTGGTAAAACAACATTATTAAAGAAAATAGCAAACTCAATTTCAACTAACAATCCTGAAATAGAATTAATAGTTCTACTTATTGACGAAAGACCAGAAGAAGTAACTGATATGCGCCGCTCAATAAAAGGAGATGTTATATACTCTACTTTTGACGAATTGCCAGAACATCACGTAAAAGTTGCAGAAATGGTCTTAGAAAGAGCAAAACGTCTTACAGAACAAAACAAAGACGTAGTAATATTATTAGATAGTATAACAAGACTTGCAAGAGCATACAACCTTGTAATACCATCTTCAGGAAGAACTCTATCAGGAGGATTAGACCCTAGCGCATTACATAAACCAAAAAAATTCTTTGGAGCTGCTAGAAACATAGAAAATGGCGGAAGCTTAACAATACTTGCAACAGCTTTAATAGAGACAGGAAGTAGAATGGACGATGTAATCTTTGAAGAATTCAAAGGAACAGGTAATATGGAAGTTCACTTAGATAGAGGATTATCAGAGAAAAGGATATTCCCTGCAATAGATATAAACAAATCTGGCACAAGACGCGAAGAATTATTACTAACTCCAAAAGAGCAAGAAGTTGTATTTGCACTTAGAAAAGCAATGTCTTCAAAATCAGTAGCAGAAGTTACTGAACAATTGATAGAAGAAATGATGGCAACTAAGAGTAATGCAGAGTTTTTAGATAAGATATCTGATTATTTGAAGTTGTAAATAAAGCCCCTTATTTTTTATCTGTTATTTACATTATAAATATAAAGTTTGATTTAGTATATCTAAGTTATCTGTCGACCTACTATAAAGTAGATAAGATGGGGGATCGACAGATAACAAAATCATTGATTTTAAATAAATGTATGGAAAATTAGATATTGTAAGAACTAAAAAAACTAATCGTTTATTAACACAAAATTAGAGTTAGTTGTTTATTTTTTCAATCATATCTATTGCTCCATTTCCGCCAAAAACATTTGCGAATATATTATACTAAAATTGTGTTAAGTTGTACATTAAGGTATGGTGTAACACTAATTTCTATTTACATATTTTAAAATTGCTTTTACTTTTTCACTTCTCTTACATAATTATATGTGTTTTTTGATTTAAGCCTATTTACATAAAAAAGTAAAATGTGGTATAATTATGTAGGAATATTAATATAAGGAGTCTATTATGGATATAAAAGATGAAATAAATCAAATAAATGAAATTATAAAAAAGCTAGATATTATACAAGATGATGAATGGCAACAACAAGAAGGAGAAACTTTAGAAGAATATAATGATAGAATGGAAAACATTGAAGAAGATTTAGAAGAAGAACTATTGGATTATATTGCTGAGAGTTTATTAACTGAACAAGAAATAATTGAAGAAGAAGCTATAAAAGAGGCTCAAGAAAAAATAAAAAATGATTATGAGTTATTTAGTGATGCTTTTATAAAAGCTGAAAACGGCACAATAGCTTTAAAGAGTGAAGAAGAATTAGCTACATTAGGTTATGATTCGCATAAAGAAATTGAAAAGCTTAAAGAAATAGCAGAAAATATGAATTTTCCTGAAGCATATATTAATAAAATCAAAGAAAGTATACGAGCAAGTAAAGATATTGATGCAGAAATTGATAGAAAAATGGAACTTGCAAAATCAATTATTTCTGCAAGAAAAAGAGGAGAGACTCTTGCAACTCCATCCTTAGAAAAAGATAAATTTGAGAAAGCTAATGAATATATTGCTAATACAACTATCTTAAGAAAGATTCCGATAATTCAAAGAGAATACGTAAATAACAATTATATAGCAGAAAGAAGATATGATAATCTTATTAGAAATAATATCAATAATAATGCTAATAATAGAAATAATGCAGGTAGTAGAACAACAACTACAACTGCTAATTCACAAACTTATATATCTAGGACAGCTACAACTGTACCAGAAGTTGTAATTAAAAAGATCCCAGAAAGAAAAAATACAGTATATACAAATTTTGAAAAAAAGTTAGATAAAGATAATGATTTAACTAAACAAAAAATTAAAGCAAGAACAGAATTAAAAAGTATCTTTAAACAAATTGAAGATAAAGAATTGTCAAAAGAAGAAGTAGAAGAGTTAAATTCTAAAATAGAAAGTATTAAAAAGAAATATCCAAATACAATAGCTGACAAAACTCTAAATAAACTTTATGATACTTTTAAAGTAAGATTACCAACTGTTAAAAAGGAACAAGAATATGAAGTTACTGAACAAGGGAATTATAGTGAATTAAAAGAATTTCAACAGGAACTAAATGAGAGTATAGAAGAAAAAAAGAATTCTTCAGAAGTAGAAAAGAATGAAGACAAACAAGAAACTGATGACTTAAAAAAACAAGTAGAAGAAGTTATTGCTTCAACAGAGAAAGTAAAAACAGAGCAATCAACATCAGCAGATAAAACTAAAGCAACAGATATAGCATTAGGTGCATTAGCTGTAGGTGAAACAATAAGAACAACAATAGGAGCTATAAAACAAAAAGAAGAAAAGAAGATTGAGCAAAAAGTGACTACACCTAAAGCAAAAATGTTAAAAGAAGAATTGCTAGAATCATTAAAAAAAGCAGAAACACATAGTGCTGAATATATACATACAAAAGGAATTAATGTTTTAATTATTAATAAATTAATTTGTTACTTACAAGATAACGATGATCCAGAAATTCAAGAAAGATTAAATAAAGAAATAACAAAACTACAAACCGATAAGCACAAGAATACAGATAAATTACTTATTTATAATTCTAGTGATATTGATGTTCAGACTTTAAAATATATGTATGATAGCTATAAGGATGGTGTTAAATCAAATGATGGAAGTAGAGAAATAATTTCCATTAATCCAGATGCAGCAGCTTACTATTTATGTTTAACATATAATGTTGCAAAAGATATTAAATCAAAGGGAAAAGAAAGTGATAAAAAGGAAATTATGGATAACTATGAACGTTCTAAGGAAGAAACTTGTTATAGATATTTTGAATTTCTTAAAGAGAAATATAAAATAGATGAGTTATCTGGAATAGAGAGATTAAAAGTTGAACCTGATTTTATGAGGGAATTAAAACAGAGTCAATTTTTACCAAATAAAACAGATTATTTAGATATGGCAATTTCTAAAGAAATTCTTTCTAGAATCGTAAGCAATGAGGATAAGAAGAATTTTTTAGGAAGTGTACAAAAAGTAGAACAGAGAATTGATGCAGGACAAATAGTAGATTCAAGAACGTTAAATTTTATTGGGGATTTGTATTATAAAGGTTTTAAAGATGCTTCTGGTGAAGATATAATAACTCAAAATAAAAGAAAAGCTTCAATGATTTATGAACAAATAATAAATGATAAAGAAAAAAATGCTAACGAGGAGATATACAATAATTTAATAGAAATATATAGTGATAATACCTCACCATTATATGATAGAAAAAAGGCTGACCAATTGACTGAACTAGCTGCTAAAAATAAAATATCGATAAAAGGAAAAGACAAAAAAAACAAAAAAATAGAACCTTCAACTTTTGTTTGTAGCGATTTACATGGAGAATATCCAGTTTATCAAACCATTATAAGTCAATTAAAAGAAAATGATAAGCTATATGTTTTAGGTGATGTAATAGATAGAGGACCAGATGGAATAAAAATTATACAAGATATAATGAAAAGAAAAGAAAAAGGGCAAGTCGAATTTTTAATTGGTAATCATGAATTAATGATGGTTCAATCATTAATTTTAGGAGATAAAAAACAAGAACAAATTTGGACTTCAACAAAAAATGAAGGACAAGTTACAAAAGAAGCATTTGATAAATTATCACCTACAGAGCAAGGTGCAATCAAAGAATTTCTTTTGAATTCATATGTATATAAAAATATAAATGTAAATTCACAAAAAGTCCATTTAGTTCATGCTAAAGCTATTCAAGACAGAGAAGATAATAGTAATAAAACTGTAAGAGAAATGATTGCAGGAGGAAAGGATGAATTAATGATAGATGCTGTATGGGCTAGAGGTAATAATTCAATATTTTCTTCAGAACCACATCCAGAAAGTGCAAAAAAAGGAGTCTTTACTGTAATTGGACATTCACCTACAGATGATAATTTAATAAAGTATAAGAATGGATATTTAAATGTGGATTGTGGAGCGGGTAACGGTTCCTTTGCTTCCTTAGTTAACTTAACGAAGGGTGTTGTGAAATACTTTAATGTTGGCAGAGAAAGAAGAAAAGCAACCAACAGACAACAGGAAAAATAGGCTTGATTAATAAAGAGGAATTAGAAAGATTTTTCTAGTTCCTTTTTAAGTTTTACAAAAAGCATAAAATGCTAGAAAAGGGAATATTTAGCAAAATTACTTGACAATTGTTTACATAAGCAGTATAATATAAACTGACGACTGAATATCGTTGTTCCTTAATCAAGTAGAAGTTGATCAGAACTGCGCAAAAGAAAGGAAGGCACTGATATGGCTAATATTGATCAGGATGTAAATGTCAATAGAAAAATGCACTTTTTTTCCAATTTAAAAATGTAAGAAAG
>CAKNRV010000005.1 GCA_930991035.1 uncultured Clostridium sp.
TTTGCTTTAAAGAGATTATTTTAACTTTATACAGAATTATAAATTTTCTGAAAATCTAATATAAATTATAATTTTTAAGTTAGAAAATAAATCCTTTGAATGTATTTGTATAGATTTTATAGACTGCAAAGTTAATACATAAAATTAATTTGAAATAAATATATATTTTTAGTTAAGCTCAAAGCATTTTATTATTTGTTTCTAATTTATTCTACTAATTTGCAATGATTTAGCAAAGATATAAAATTCCGAGAAATAAAAATTATCGATTCAATAATCTATCTGAATTTTAATATGTTTAATTTTATACCATATTTTCAATAATATTGCAACAAAAATCGTTCGACATTTTTCGACTTAATGTTTTAACAGTTTTACTTTTAATAGCTTTTCTTGGTAATTAAAATTTACTAAGTGAAAATGAGTGTTCAGTTTTTTAAGTGAAAACGAGCGTCACCTTTTTCAAGATTTGACACGAAATAAAATTTATAGTAATATACTACTATAAATTAAGAAATGCATACAAATAAATATAAATAATTTAGTTAGAAAGGAGTTTGTCAAATTAATTTAGCGCCTGGACATAACTGCATTTTTTATGGATTTTTTATACATATTATCCACACACAAATGCACAAATGTTGACGAGGAAGAAACTTATCGAAAAATTCGGCGGATGGTTTCTTGGCATCAGATTACTGCCATAAATATTAGCAAAGTCTGGTAGTGATACTAGTTTTAAATCTAATAGGGTAATCTTTATTTGTATTGCTTTCTTAAGTAAAAATTGCAATTAATTATTTGCAAATAGAAAAACTAGCATATACATTTTGTTTTTTATTTAAGGAGGTATTTTTATGTGTGGTATCGTAGGATACATTGGTAGCAAAAAAGCTACACCTATATTAATTGATGGTCTTTTAAGCCTAGAATACAGAGGTTATGATTCTGCAGGAATTGCAACTATTGAAAATGATGTTATAAAAGTTATGAAAGATAAAGGAAGAGTAAAAAATCTATATGATTTAGATGGAATAAATGATTTAGTTGGTACAGTTGGTATTGCTCACACAAGATGGGCAACGCATGGTAAACCATCTAAAGAAAACTCTCACCCACATTTAGATAATAGCGGAAAATTTGCTGTTGTTCATAATGGAATTATAGAAAATTATTCTGAGTTAAGAGACTTTTTAACTTCAAAAGGATATAAATTTTTATCACAGACAGATACAGAGGTTATTCCAAATTTAATTCATTACTATTACACAAATGGGCCTGTTTCTGTTTTAGATAACGAGGAAGATAAATTTTTAGGTGCTGTAAAATCAGCTGTTTTTGATTTAAAAGGAAGCTACGCAATAGAAGCTATTTCTCCTACTTATCCTAACCAAATAATTGTAGTTAGAAAAGATAGTCCACTTGTAATTGGCAAAGGAAATGGTGAAAACTATATTGCTTCTGACATTCCTGCTATTTTAAAATATACAAAAGACTTTTACTTATTAGACGACAACGAGTTTGCTGTTGTGTGCAAAGACAGTATTAAGTTTTTTGATAATAGCCTTACTGAACATAATAAACCTATTAAAAATATAGACTGGGATGCAAATGCAGCTGGAAAAGATGGTTTTGAAGATTATATGTTAAAAGAAATTTTTGAGCAGCCAACTGCTATAAGGGAGACAATAGGTTCAAGATTTAGATTAGGAGAAAAATGTTCTTTTGATGATATTGATATATCAAAAGATTATTTAAGCACAGTAAATAAAATTTATTTTGTAGCTTGTGGAACTGCTATGCATGCTGGTTTAGTAGGAAAAAACCTTATGGAAAAATTATGCAAAATTCCAACCGAAGTTGATATTGCATCAGAATTTAGATATAGAGACCCTATAATTGACAAACATACATTATGTATATACATTAGTCAATCTGGTGAAACAGCAGACACAATTGCTGCATTAAAACTAGCTAAATCTAAGGGAGCAAAAACACTTGCAATTTCTAATGTTATAGGTAGCTCAATTACTAGGGAAGCAGATTATTCTATATATACACACGCAGGTCCAGAAATAGCTGTTGCCTCTACAAAAGCATATACTTCGCAAGTTGCATTAATTGCAATTTTGGCTATGTATTTTGCAGAAGTATTAGGTAGTGTAAATACAGAAGTTATAGAGAAATTAAAATCGGATATGATTGACTTACCTTCTAAAATAGAACAAATACTTGAAAATACTGATACTATACAAGAATTTGCTAAAAAAATATATACAGAAAAAGATATGTTCTTTTTAGGTAGAGGTATTGATTATAATGTTGCACTTGAAGGATCTTTAAAATTAAAAGAAATATCATATATCCACTCAGAAGCATACGCTGCTGGCGAGTTAAAACATGGACCTATTGCTTTAATAGAAAATGGTATTACAGTAATTGAAATTATTACAAATCCTGACTTAGTAGAAAAATCAATAAGTAATATACAAGAGGTTATTACTAGAGGAGCTAAAACATTAATTATAACAAATCAAATACTTCCAAATAGTCATTTTGATTATGTAATTAATATACCAGAGACAAATCCTCTTATCTCACCTATTTTGTCTGTAATACCTATGCAACTTCTTTCTTATTACATTTCTAAGTGCAAAGGTTTAGATGTAGATAAGCCAAGAAATTTGGCTAAATCGGTTACAGTAGAGTAAAAAAATTTTTTCAAATTGTGCAGACAGTGTCTGCACAATTTAATGTTATTAATGCTTATATAATATTTCTTCCTTTAGAATTCATTTAAAATATGAAAAGGCAAATTTCAAAGTCAATATATGATTTTATAAATTTCAACCGCAATATTATTTTTAGTATTATTAGTAACATTGCTCCTGGTATTCCAAGTAGTCCAACTAATAAAGATGTCAAAATATTTAGTCCTATATGAAAATTAAATCCTGCTCCTATAAGATTTATAATATATATTAAAATTCCACCAAATACAGAATTAATTACAAGCTTAAAAACACTTCTAAAAGGCACTGCAAATACCTTTCCTATAATAAAGAGAAATATAATGCATGCTAAAAAAGTTATTACACTATTAAAATCCATATTTATTATCCATCCCTTTCCTTCTAGCTATTATTATTTTGTTTATAACCATTTTTTATCAGTAATAATATTAAATGGTTTAGTAACTTTCTTTACTCATTTTTAAAACTTTTATTAATAATAAATATGAATTTAATTGGACAAATATGCTAAGTCATACCTATTCTTACATAGAATAATTTTTCTAAGCCTTATTTTTTCTTATATAAATTTCATTAATCATATCAAGTGCTAGCCCTTTTTTCTGTGCTTTTTTTATTAAGTAGTCTAACTTGGTTTGATTAGCCTTTATTTGATATGAATAATAATCTATTAAGCCTTCTTCTGCAAATTCAAAATTTTTATGTGCCGAGTCTAATTCATTCTTTGTCTTTATTATATTTACAATTAACTCTAAATTTTTTTCATCTTCTGACTTGTCCTCAATTTTATTTTCTTTTACATAATCCTGATAATACATATGTTTTTCTTTCCTTTCTTTTACCCGATTTTAATTAATTTTTTAAATAGTCTTTTCCATATTATTACTATTATATTCACAAATTTGTAATTTATGCTTATTTTGTAAAAAGTGGCTGTGAACAGTAACATTGTATTCTAAAAATATATTGATATTTTTTTCAAATAGTGGTAAAATATGCATTATAGTGCTTATACAAACTTATATAGGATTTTCCCTATACTATAAAGTGCTTGTATAATAATTTTTTAATACCTTAAATGAATTAAGAATGGAGTGAAATTTTATATGATAGATATAAAGTTTTTAAGAGAAAACCCTGATATTGTTAGGGAAAATATTAAGAAGAAATTTCAAGATTATAAATTGGTTCTAGTTGACGAAGTTTTAGACCTTGATAAAAAGAATAGAGAAGTAAAATTAAAAGGTGACGAGTTACGTAGCAAAAGAAATTCTTTAAGCTCTGAAATTGGTAACCTTATGAAAAATGGTAAAAAAGATGAGGCAGAAAAAATAAAATCTGAAGTTCAATCTATTAATAAAGAACTTGAAGAAAATGAAAAACTTGAAGAAACTTATGCTAGTCAAATTACAGAAAGAATGATGAAAATACCAAATATTATACACGAATCTGTTCCTATTGGTGAAGACGACAGCAAAAATGTTGAGATAGAAAAATTTGGTGAGCCAGTTGTTCCAGATTATGAGATTCCTTATCACGCTGACATAATGGAAAGTTTAAATGGACTTGATTTGGACTCTGCTCGTAGAGTTGCTGGTAATGGTTTTTATTATCTTATGGGTGATGTAGCAAGACTTCATTCTGCAATATTATCTTATGCAAGAGATTTTATGATAAATAAAGGATTTACTTATTGTATACCACCTTTTATGATTCGTAGTGATGTTGTTACAGGTGTTATGAGTTTTGAAGAAATGGATGCTATGATGTACAAAATTGAAGGAGAAGATTTATATTTAATCGGTACTAGCGAGCATTCTATGATTGGTAAATTTAAAGGTCAAATATTGCAAAAAGCAGATATGCCTTATACAATGACATCTTATTCTCCTTGTTTTAGAAAAGAAAAAGGTGCACACGGCATTGAAGAGCGTGGTGTTTACCGTATACATCAATTTGAAAAGCAAGAAATGATAGTTGTTTGCGAACCTGAAGATAGTTGGAAATGGTATGATAAATTATGGTCATATACAGTAGAATTATTTAGGAGTATGGATATTCCTGTACGTACTTTAGAATGTTGTAGTGGAGATTTAGCAGATTTAAAGGCTAAGAGCTGTGATGTTGAAGCTTGGAGTCCAAGACAAAAGAAATACTTTGAAGTAGGAAGTTGCTCAAATTTAACAGATGCGCAAGCAAGACGTTTAGGAATTAGAATAAAAGGTGAAAAAGGTAACTATTATGCACATACTTTAAATAATACTGTTGTTGCCCCACCTCGTATGTTAATCGCATTCCTAGAGAATAACTATAACGAAGATGGAAGTATAAATATTCCTGAAGTCCTACGTCCTTATATGGGTGGAACTGAAAAATTAATACCAAAAAAATAGAAACTTGAACGTTTGGGACACTCCTAAAAGTTTAAAAAATTGAACAAATAGGAGTGTCCCAACTGTTCAAAAACTTGAACGAATAGGAGTGTCCCAATTGTTCAAGAAGGAGGAAATTAAAAGATGCTTATTAAAAATCCTGAATTTAAAATTTCGGCTGTAAGTCCTAAGCAGTATCCAAATGATGGTTTACCACAGATTGTTCTAGTTGGCAAATCTAATGTTGGAAAGTCTTCTTTTATAAATACTTTAGTTAACAGAAAAAAATTAGCCAGAACTAGTAGTGAGCCTGGCAAAACAAGGCAAATTAATTTTTACAATATGGATAATAAATTTTATTTTGTAGATTTACCTGGTTATGGTTATAGTAAAATGTCTAAGCAAGAGCAAATAAAAGTTGGTAATTTTATTGAAGAATATTTAACTAAAAGTAATAATATTGCTTTAATTGTATTTTTAATTGATATTAGACACTCTCCTACCGAGAATGATAAATTAATGTATCGTTATGTTATTGATAGTGGAAGACCTTGTATTATTATAGCAAATAAGGCTGATAAAATAGCTATAACTAAAGTAGATTTTGCAGTTATGAACTTGCAAAACGAATTGAATCCATTAAAAGATTTGACATTTTTGCCATTTTCTTCTGAAAGAAAAATATATTCGGAAAACGTTTGGAATGAAATTGAGAAACATTTAGAATTTTAATTCTTATATGAACAAGTGAAATATATCATAGTTTTATTCCAATCTTGTATTTAAGGACAGAGTTTTTCTCTGTCCTTAAAACATTATCGTTAAATTATATAAATAAATATATATTTTTTTTATTTATACTTTTTTTATTTATATTTTTTTATTTATATTTATTTATCTTAACAAATATATTTTGATAATTGCATTTATTCCCAATGATTACTGCTCGTTCCATACAAGCACTCTATCTCCTTTTGGCGCTCCCCAAGGTGCTCCTACCAAGTCTCCTTCTGTTTTATTTATTTTTATTGTTCCCAAGTTAGAACAGTTATTGAATGCATAGTCTCCTATCGACTCTACACTGCTTGGGATTTCTATCGCTGTTAGTTGTTCACAATATTGAAAAGCAAATTTTCCTATTTCTTTTAATGTATTTGGCAATATTATCTCTGTTGTTATGTTAAAACCTGTAAAAGCATAATCTCTAATTTTTACTACATTTGTTGGTATCTCTTGAGTCTGCACATTTTTATCTACATATGTTACTACTTCTGTCCCATCCTTTGTTAGTATCAAATTATTTTCTACTTTATAATTTTGATTATTTCCATCTATTTCTATTTCAAGTCCATTTTGTATATTAGACCAAGATTTAAACTGACTATATAAGTTACTCACACCACTTCCTATGTGTATCTTTGTTAAATTAGTAGTATTACGTAATGCTGAACTATCTATTGTCGTTACTGTATTAGGTATATTTAATTCTGTTATATTTCTGTTTTGAATTGCATAACTTTTTATTGTTTGTACATTTTCACTTATTTCAATTTGTGTTTTGGTTGGTACAGCATAGATTAGTTCTGTTCCATTATTACCATATAAATATCCATCTTGTACTGTATAATTATTATTTCCTTGTGGGAAACTTATATTTTCTAATACTCTAAGATCCCAAAAAGTATTTCCTCCAATACTTGATAAGCTACTTGGTAATTCTAATGTCTTCATATTTGTACATATTGATAATGCTCCATCTTCTAATCTTGTTATTCCTTCACTTATTCTTACTGTTTCTTCATTTGCCATTGGTGCTAGCATTATTAATGATGTTCGTACTCCATTTTCTTTTATATATATTATTCCTGGTTGTGTTTCGTCTATCTCATATACTTCGTTTGCCGGATCTATTGTTATGTTTGTTAAGCTTGTACAATTATTAAATGCATTGCTGGCTATACTTGTTACTCCTGCTGGTATTGTTATATTATTTAATTGGTAACAATACCAAAATGCAGTATCAGATATTTGGGTTAGATTTGTTGGCATATTTATTTCAGTTAAGTTATTACAACTACTAAAAACAGATACGTTTAATATAGATATATTATTAGATAACTGCACTTTTGTTAAATTTGTACATCCATAAAAAGCACCATTTCCTATTTCTATTACACTATCCGGTATTGTTATTTCTTGCAAATTAGTGCATCTTCTAAATGCATTCTCTCCTATGCTGACTGTTCCATTTTGTATTGTTACTTTTTCTATTTCTGTGTTATATGAGAATGCATCTGCTCTTATCTCTTGTACTGTTCCTGGGATTATTACTTCTTTTAATCCTTTTACTCCTGAAAATGCCCCTGCTCCTATTGCTGTTACACTTCCTGGAATTGTTAATGTATTTGAACCTGTTTGCAATCCTAGGTTCTGGTTTGCTGACATTAATACTCCATCTATTATTAAGTACGGATTTACATTTAGCCCTAATGCTTGTGCTACTCGTATCTCTAAGTCGTCAGCTGTGTTTACGTATAGCTCTCCCTTTATTATCTCAAATTTATCTAAGTACCCATCTCTCATTGATGGAATTACTGTTGTTATATTTCCTTCTCTTACTTGCTCGTCATACGCTAAACTTCCTTTACTTGCGTTTAGAGTTTCTTCGTCATAGTTTAGGTCTTCTAACTTTTTACTTGCATCAAACATTTCCTTTTCTTCTATATATGTTGAAAACTCAGACATCAATGTTGCCATATTGGCTGATGTTACTAGTCCATTTTCTCCAAATAACATATTTATACTTACTGTTGCTAATATTATTAGCACTACTATGGTTATTACTAATGCTAGTAATGTTATTCCTGACATTTTTCTGATGTGTTTTGGATTTAATTTTAATATGCTTTCCGAACGAATTTCTAAAGTTTCTTTAAAATTTCTTTTCTCATCTCTTAATTTCTTTTTGTTTTTTACCATTTATATCTTTCCTCCTGTTTTTTATTTTTTCATTATTAATCATTATGCCAGATTCTTAAAATGCCTAATATTTAACTTTTTACACGCACAAAAAGGATAGACTATCCTGCAAATAGAAGTTTTTCCTTTCTTCTATTCGCAATATAATCTATCCTCTTTATTTTGTCACTTATTAATTGCACTAGTATTTTTGTATGTTTTTCGCATACACTTGTAATGCATATTATGCTTGTTGCATATGCCATAATTGTAGCACACATTATGCTCTTAGTATTTTTATTTATATCTTTTATAGCATTATTTTCTGCGTCACAAACAAGAGCAATTTTTTCTAATTTATTGCTCTCTCTCTCTCTCTCTTACAGTATCAACGGTTTTAGTCATTTCTCTTAGTTTTTCAATTTCCATTTTTTGTATTTTCTCCTTTGATTTTTTATGTTACATTTATATATTATCAATACTAGCTTTCTTTGTCAAGTAGCAATTTGAAAAATTAAAAGTACTTATTTAACTCTCTTCCTTTTCCACTTTTTTAGTTATCATTTTTAGAGCTTTTGGTCTTTCTATCATAATAGTATGTCCACAGCCTAAGCACTTTAGCTTAAAGTCAACTCCTACTCTAGTAATTTCCCACAATTTACTTCCACAAGGGTGCTGCTTTTTTGTTTTCACTACATCTCCCACATTATACTCCACTATACTCTTTCCTTTCAACTATTCATACTTCATTGCCTTCTCTAATCTCTTAATAACACTCTCTCCTCCAAGCACCTTCATAATCTCATACATATCAGGTGTGTTTTGTCTGCCTGTTAGTGCAACTCTAAGTACTGTGCTAACATCTCCTACGTGTCCTGGCCATTTTTCTGGTTCTGCTTTATATTCTTTTACTTCTCTTGCATATCCATTTGCTTCTGCTAAGTCTTTTATTTTATTAAACCACGTTTCTTTATCGTCTTGTATATCAAAATATTTTTCTATGTAGTCTTTTAGCAATTTATTTACTTTCTCTTTGTCAGAAATTTTGCCATAATCATAAGAAACTTCACTATCTAAAAATTTGTTGTCATACATATAGATTATAGAATTTTTTACATCTGCCCATTTTGAAATATCTTTTCTATGCTTTTTATTTCCTCTTTCTATCCCAAATATTTTTAGTGAATATTCTTTATCTTGAAGCATTTCAAATAATTCATTATCATACTCTTTTGCCCAATTTAATGAATTTTCGTAAACTTCTTCTGCTGTCATTTTTGATATAACTGTTTTGCCTATGTCTAGCAATTTTATCATATCAAATAATGCTCCACTAACACTCATTTTATTCAATTGGAAGTCGAATTCGTCCATATCTCTATCTGGGTTTGCTCTTCTCCAGTTTTCAAATGTTGAATTTGCTATGTTTAATAAATATTCTTTAACAGCATTAACTGGTATTCCTTCCTCTTTGTAGTATGATACTGCTGCTTCTGGGTCTTTTCTTTTACTTAATTTACGCTTATTGCCATTATCATTTTTCATAATTGGTGATATATGTGCATATTTTGGAGCTTTGAAACCTAACTCGTGGAATAGTTGTAAATGTAGTGGTACAGAAGATAGCCATTCGTCACTACGTATTACAATTGTTGTTCTCATTAAATGGTCGTCAACTGCGTGTGCAAAATGGTAAGTTGGCAACCCATCTGCTTTTATTATAACTATATCTTGGTCATTTTCTGGGAAATCAACATTTCCCTTTATCAAATCGTGATGTTTTATTTTTCTGTCTTCTCTTCCTGGTGATTTAAAACGTATAATGTATTTTTCACCATTCTTTATTTTTTCTGCTGCTTCTTCTACAGTTAAATTTCTACATTTTGCCCACACTCCATAGTATCCAGGTCTTATTTTAGCAGCTTCTTGTTTTTGTCTTATTTCGTCTACTTCTTCGCTACTGCAAAAACAAGGATATGCTTTACCTTGCTCTAATAAATATTTTGCATATGCTTGGTAAATATCTTTTCTTAGAGATTGCTTGTATGGTCCATAATTTCCCTTTTCTTCTGTTTCTGTAACCATACCCTCGTCTGGCAATATATCAAAGTCTTTTAGAGAGTTTACTATTCCTGTAACTCCGTTTTCAACTTCTCTTTTTTGGTCAGTGTCTTCAACTCTTAAGAAAAATACTCCATTAGTCTTTTTTGTCATTTCTTTTGCAACTAGAGCTTGGTATAGTCCACCAATATGCACAAATCCAGTAGGACTAGGTGCAAATCTTGATACTACTGCACCTTCTGGCAAATTTCTTTCTGGATATTTTTCTTCATAATATGAAATTTCCTTTGCTTCTGGAAAAATTAAGTCTGCTAAATCTTTATAATTCATTTGTTATTCCCCTTTCTAAAATTTCTTTCTAGCTTGGAAAAGAATTGGTGTTTTGGCTAGGCAACCAAGTGAGAAAACCGGAGGCGTACTTGTTGTACGTCGAGGATTTTCGAAACGCAGGCTAACAACGCCAAAACCTAATTATTTTTCAAGCTCATTACACTTCCATAATAATTGGCAAAATCATCGGATTACGTTTAGTTCTTTGGAAAATATAATCTCTTAAATCGTCTTTTAAAGTTGATTTAATTGTTGACCAGTCACGAACTCCTTCTTCTTCAAAAGTTCTAACTTCTTGTCTTATAACTTTCTTTACATCGTCCATTAGTGTCTCAGATTCTCTTACATATACAAATCCTCTTGAAACCACATCTGGTCCTGACACAATTTCTCCTGTACTTCCATCCATTGTCATTACAATTACTATTAAACCATCTTGTGATAAATGTTGTCTATCTCTTAAAACTATATTTCCAACATCACCCACGCCAAGTCCATCAACTAATATTTTTCCATTTGGTACAGATGTAGTAATTTTGGCTTCTTTTTTGTTTAATTCCAATGTTTTCCCATTTTCTAGTATAAATATGTTTTCGCTTGGTATTCCCATTTCTTTTGCTGTTTCTGCGTGTGCTTTTAATTGTCTATATTCGCCGTGTACTGGTATAAAATATTTTGGACGTGCAAGTCTTATTATTAGTTTTTGCTCTTCTTGGCAAGCATGTCCTGATACGTGAACATTTTCTAACGCACTGTATATAACTTCTGCACCTATTTGCATCAAATCATTTATTACGTTTGATACCAATTTTTCATTTCCTGGTATAGGAGTTGCTGAGATTATAACCATATCATTTGGTGTTATAACTACCTTTTTGTGCTCACCTGCTGCCATTCTTGTAAGTGCAGACATTGTTTCACCTTGACTACCTGTTGTAATTATTACTAATTGGTCATCTGTATAATTTTTTATCATATCTATGTCTATAAACATATTTTCTGGTGCATTAATATATCCAATTTCTCTTGCAGTTTCTATCATATTTATCATACTTCTACCACAAACTGCAATTTTTCTACCATATTTTTCAGCAGAATTTACTATTTGTTGCACTCTATGCACATTTGATGCGAATGTTGCCACTACAATTCTCTTCTTGTTGTTTTGAAATAGCCTGTCAAAAACCTCTCCTATTGTTCTTTCTGACATTGTATAGCCTTTTCTTTCTGAGTTTGTACTATCTGACATAAGAGCTAAAATACCCTTATTACCTAATTCTGCAATTCTTCCTAAATCCATTACTTGGTCGTCTATTGGTGTAAAATCAACTTTAAAGTCTCCTGTATGAAGGACTACACCAACTGGTGTGTGTATTGCAAGCATAACAGAGTCTGGTATACTATGGCTACTTCTTATAAATTCAACTTTAATGTTTCCAAAGTTTATTGTTTGACCTTGTTCTACTGTAACTAATTTGGTTGAAGCCAATAATTTATGTTCTTCCAATTTATTTTTTATTAAACCAACTGTTAATTTTGTTGCATAAATTGGCATATTAATTTGTTTTAAAACATAAGGTATAGCACCAATGTGATCTTCGTGTCCGTGTGTTACAACCATTCCCTTTATTTTATCTTTGTTTTTTTCTAGATATGTTACATCTGGTATAACCAAATCTATACCTAACATATCGTCTTCAGGGAATTCCAAACCGCAGTCTACTAATACTATCTCATTTCCGTATTCAAAAACTGTAATATTTTTTCCAATCTCGTCTAAACCTCCAAGAGGTATTATTTTTAAATTGTCTTTCTTGAACTCAAATTTATTTGTTCTTCTTTTACCATTAAATGAGCTACTTAACAATTCGTCTCTTGGAAATTGTTTTTCAAATAAAACTTCTCCATTGCTTTGAGCTTTGCTCTCTCTCTTGTTAATTTGGTTTGCTTCCTTTCTATTAGTTTTTCTTGGATTGTTTCTCTTTTTTAGTTCTGACTTATTGTTTAAATCAGTTTTCTTTGCTGTTTTTTCTTTAACTGTTCCTTTTCTCTCCATTAAATAAATCTCTCCTTCTTTATTTTTATTATTTTCTTGTATGCACATACTTTTAGATATTAAATTTTATATATTTCTAATCTTACAAAAGTACGCTCTCTTATGCATATTTTAATTTATATATTTTATATATAGAAAACTAAAATATTTTCCGTTCCAAACACTTTTTAATTATTTTGTTCTATTTTCTTTATCTTATACAAAAAAAGCTGAAATGAGATGTATATTTTTGGCAAGGTATAAGAAGTTTTAAGAAATATACATTATTTCAGCTTTTTACTTAATTATTTATAATTGTAACTTAATAAATTACTAATAAAACATATTCGGTAACAACTATTTATACAAATCAAATGATTATCTTTATAAATAATTCTTCCTTTTTTACGCGCACATTAATTCTATGCTTTTATCCCGCTTTAAGCATAGCTAATATTACTTTAATTTATTAATCCGCTCAATAATTTACAATATTTTTTCCGCTCTCTATAAATATCTATATAAATCTCTTCTTTACCTTAATTGGTAACAACTGTAAATTATTATACTATGTTTTTTTGATTTTGTCAAATTGCAGAGCCAATCATTCCTGCATCATTTTTTAGCTCTGCTAATACAATTTTAGGCAGGCTATCTTTATTAAACACATATTTTTTTGTGTTCATTCTAGTTACTAATTTATCATAGAAAATATCTTTAAAGAAAACAAAACTTCCACCAAGGCAAATTGCTTCTGGCTCAAATATATCTATTAAATTAGACAAGCCCACAATTAAATTTTCTATGTATTCATTTATTACATTTTCTATTTCTGGATTTTTTATGTTCTCTTTTAGTTTTTCAAGTAATTGTTCAGAATTTATATCTTCAAGAGACAAAATCTCTCTTATCTTTTCCTTAAATCTTTTTATAGAGCAATAAGTTTCAAAACACCCTCTTTTTCCACAGTTACATTGCAAACCATCTTTTTGTATTATTATATGCCCTAGCTCAAATCCTAAATTTTTATTTGCAGTAAGTAGTCTCCCATTTAGGAACACAGCAGAACCAATTCCTGTTCCTATACATAAAAATATAGCATCCTTGCATCCACGCAAAGCTCCATAATTCATTTCTGCCAATCCTGCTGCTTTCGAATCATTTTTTACTAAAAATGGAATTTTGTACTTTTCAGCAAGTGGTGTAAAGTCAAGTACATCTATTCCCAAATTAACCAAATTCAATGCTTTTTTCCCTTTTGGATTTCCTGGGCAGGCAATTCCCACTAACTCTACATTATTTTCTTTTGTTAGCTCTTCTATATTTTTATCCAAATACTCTACAAGAATCTTTGGTTTTTTCAATTCTTGTGTCATATCTATTTCTTGCTTTTCAACAATCTTTCCTTCTTCATCCAAAAGAGCAATACCTATGTGGCTTCCACCAATATCAATTCCAATTTTCATTACCATCGTTCCTTTCTCAATTGTAATTATTTTTCAACCAAAAAACAAATTCAACCAAGTACTCGCTAGCTTCCTTGGTTGAACAATATTTTCTATAATGGTGGTAAATCGACTGATTCGAATACCCAAGTACCCATATAAAGTTGAATACAAGGTACTATTATTACTAAAACTAAGAATATTAGGAATATACCAACAATCGAGTAAACAATTTGTGGTAAAACACTCATTATTCTTTGCATCAAATTGTTTATATCTATTTCCATATATTCTACCAATTTTCTCATCATTTCTGTTAAGTCAGTCTGCATACCAATTTTTAGCATTTCTGTTTGCATTGGAGATGTCAAACTAGAGTTTTCAAATGGTTCTATCCAAGATGCACCTATTAAAATATTATTAATTGCTGTTTCTATAATTGAAAGCATAACATAATTTTTGATGACAGATTTACTAACCTCAAGAGATTCCTGAATTCTCATACCATTCTCTAGGTTTAAAAGCATAGCTCTCATTAACCTTGAAAAATCCATTGCAAAAATCAATTTTCCAAATACAGGCATTTTGTATTTAAAGTAGTCAAAATTATACCTTCCCTTAGGGCTATTTATATAAACCATCAATATTGCAACAGCTCCTGCTATAATCATAACAGGTATATACCATATAGCTGCTAATCCATTACAAAAATCTATGAACCACAATGTTATGCCTGGCAACTCTTGTGTTGTCCCTGCTTGTTCAAATGTTTCTTGTATCAATGGTATAATATATGCCACACCAAATATTAAAATTGCTATTATTGCAAGTAATTGTAATACATTTGGAATAATTATTTTTCTCAATCTTTGGCCATATCCATCTACATCTTCCATATATTTTATAGCTTGCTCAAGCGATTTTGTAAGCGAACCTGACATTTCACCTACTTTTATCATATTGATATATATATATGGGAATATATTTGAGTAATATTCCATTGTTGTATACATATATTCTCCAGCTTCAACACCTGCTAAAATATCTTGCAATATTCCTCTTAATGATAAGTTTTCTGTACTATCTATAATTGTACTTAATGCGTGTATATTATTAAAGTTTGCTTTTTTAAGTAAATAAAAATTCTGTGTAAAAATTATAATATCTCTATTAGTTATTTTTTCTTCTCTAGATAATGCTAAATTAACTCTTTCTTTTATAGATGGCTTTATGTTTTCTCTACCTCTAAGGATGTTTGCAGAGTTTGCTTGCTTCATAATGTCGTCTATATCCATCATATTCTTTCTATTTACCTTTGTCTTTTTTCCCTGGTAACCAACTTGTACAATACTTATAGGTAATAAGTCATTATTTTTTAGCTTTTTTATTAATGTGTTTTTATTTACATCTTCTACCTTATTTCTTACTATTTGTCCCTTAGATGTTACCGCTCTATATACATATTCTGGCATTTTTCCTCCTTTCTAACAGCTTCAAATTTATTGATTAATTTTGTTTTCTTTTTCTTTCTTTATTTTTAATTGCATTATTGTTCTGTTTAATGTTTCTATATTTTTTTCTTCTATTTGAGCTTTTGCTTGCTCTAATGTTATTACATCGTCAACAAATAGCTCTGCGATTGAATTTATTAGACCTATACTTCCTTTTTCTAGGTTACTTTGAATTGCATCTTCTATTTCTGATACACTTATTTTTTCTTTTCTTATTATACCAGAAACAATATTATCTACAACCATTACCTCTGGCACAAGTACCAAATCTCCTGTTTTAGATGGTAATAACCTTTGTGAAATAACAAGTTTTAATAATGAAGAAATTAAATATTTAACTTGTTGTTGGTCTCTTATTTCATAGAAGTTTACCATTCTATCGATTGTTTCTGCGCAAGATTTTGTATGAAGTGTACCTATTACCAAGTGTCCTGCTTCTGCTGTTTCAATTGCTGCTTCCATTGTTTCTCTATCTCTAATCTCACCAATTACTAGAATATCGCAGTCTTCTCTTAATGAGTTTTTTACACCATCGCTATATGTTAAACAATCACGTCCTGGTCCGATTTCTTTTTGTACTATAACAGATTTTTTACAATGATGTTTATACTCAACTGGGTTCTCTAAAGTAAGTATTTTTTTATTCTGGTTTTCATTTATTTCGTTTATTAAGGCATTTAATGTAGTAGTTTTACCAGAGTTAGTTTTTCCTGTTACTAGTATTAAACCTTGTGGTTGATAAGTCATTCTTCTTACTATATCAGGTACTCCCAAGTCTTCATATTTGGGTAATTCATTTTTTATAAGTCTCATTGTATAAACTGGTATTTCATTAGCTAATGAGATATTTACCCTTAAACGAATATTCTCAAACTCATAAGAAGTATCTAATTTTTTTGTTTCTTTAAAAACTCTATCTTTATCCACATTTCCTCTTACAAAGTAGTCATAAACCTCATACATATCGTCTTCATTTAATGGACTTTTACAATCGTATTCTATTAAATCTCTTCTAATTCTGAGCATAGGTTTTATGCCACAAATTAGGTGAACATCTGATGCATCTTTTTTTAATGCTGTTTCTAAAATTTTATCAATATCTATCATTAGTTACCTCCATAAATCTAATATATAGCTAACTTATTATTCAACTCTTGTAAATTTGTAGTACCATCAAGTACTCTATTTACTCCTTCTATAATCAATGGCAAATAACCACTTTTTAATGCTTCTCTTCTAATTTCCATTGTAGGTTTATTTTCTACTATTAAAGCTCTTATTTCGTCATTAATTATTAGTACTTCAAATATACCAATTCTTCCAAAGTAACCTGTGTTATGACATTTTGAACATCCCACTGCATCATAAGTTTTTTTGCCTTCCAAATCAAATTTCACATTGTATTTGTTTCCTATTTTTTCTATTATCTCTTTTTCTTGTTCTGTAAAATCTCTTTCTTTTGCACAGTCTGGGCATAATTTTCTTATTAATCTCTCTGAAACAGATGTCGCAAGAGTACTAGAAATGTCATAATTTGAAACTCCCATTTTTCTAAGTCTTGTTATAACTTCTATCGCATCAATTGTATGAATAGTAGACAATACATAGTGTCCTGTTTGTCCTGCTTGCATAGCAATTTCTGCCGTTTCTGTATCTCTTATCTCTCCTAAAAGTATAATATCTGGGTCTTGCCTTAATACTGTTCTTAATGAATCTGCAAATGTAGTTTTTGGATCTACTTCTATTTGGTTCAAACCATTTATTCTAATTTCTACTGGGTCCTCTATTGTTGTTATATTTATTTCAGCTCTATTTAAATAATCTACAATACTGTATAAAGAAGTAGTTTTTCCTTCTCCAGTTGGTGCAGCAATTACTGTAATACTATTTTTCTTGTTAAATGCATTTTTTAATAGTTGCTCATCATTTGGAAATCCCAAATCAAAAATTGACTTTACATCTTCATTTTTCTTTAGTAATCTAAGAACAAACTTTTCTCCATAAATATTTTTTTGTGAAGATACACGAATATTATATTCTGGATACATTATTATTCTTCCGTCTTGTGATTCTTGCTTTTCTTGGTGCATATTAGATATAGCTTTTAATCTTCCTATAATTTGTGACTGCTTTTCTTTTCCTACATTTGCTGCATTTATTAAAACACCATCTATTCTATACCTAACTCTTAAACCTTCTTGCATAGGCTCTATGTGTATGTCAGATGCTCTTTTTTCCATTGCTGTTTTTATTACACTATCTATAAATCCAGATACATCCGCACTTACATCAATGCTTTCATTACTTCCACTAAAAGAATTTAATATTAAGTCTATATTTGTTTCAAATGTAATGTATTTTTCCATAATTAGGCCTTTATTTAAAAGTAATAACCTAACTGTTTCAACTGCTCTTTTATTAGAAGTATCTGCAAAACAAACTTTAATTCTACCATTCACTTCTTCAAATGGTATAGCCTTATATTGTCTTGCAATATCAATAGAAATATAATCTAAAATATTTATCTTGATATCAGATTCTTTTAAATATATTGCTTTTTCTTCTAATATTTCTCCCATTGCGTTTATTAAAACATAAGGGTCGCAAGCTCTTAAAATATTTAGTATATCACCAATTTTCTTTTTTGGCTCTGCTTTTTGATAATCCAGTGCTCTTTGAATGTCCTCTTCAGTTACAATACCTCTTTTTACTAATTCTATACCCAAAGGTTGTCTTCTTTTTGAATCCATAGAATTTCTCCTTTCATTAGTTATATAAATTATTATTTACAATTTTTTTAATATTATTACCAATATCTTAATGTAAAATCTATATTATCAGATATAGAGTCTTCATTGTCGTTTCCTATTTGAAAATTTACATTTATGATATTTTTGGTAATTGAATCAACAGTAAAAGTACTAGCTGTAAATGTACATTGTAAAAAGTCAGTTGCAATCTCTACATCATTTCTATATATTTTTCCATTTTGATATCTATAAGTTGGGCCATCTTCAAATTGTATGTTTGAATTAGTTACAGTTGCAGAACTGTAATTTTTTATATCTACTGCAAAAAACATTACAAATTTATTAAACTCTGCTACATAATCAGGAGTATTCATTGCTGCACCTACTCCACCATAAAAGAAATTACTAATTGTGGTAAGTATTCCAATTACTACTATAAAAATCAAAATATATACAGTTAAAGCTACAAGTGTAACACCATTTTGGCTTTTTAATTTCGTTTTCATTAATTAGCAAATACTCCTTTCTTCTAATTACATTTCTTTAATTTTTAGTCTTTGCACAACAAAATCTTCTGTCTCCCCTTGCAATGTATACGATATTTTTAAATTTATAATTTTCATTATGTCTTCAATGTTTTCTACTCCCTCTCCATAATTAGAGATATTTAATTCTACACTATATCCTGCTGGAATATCGAATTGCTCTTTATAATCTGTACCAGTCTTTGTTTGCACTTCTTCATAAGAAATCTTGTCAAGGTCCTCTAATATTTTGACAGCATAAATTGTCATATTTGCACTAAGTTCTGCTCTTAAGTTATTATAATAAGAATTATACATTAAAGTACCAATTAAACTAGCAAATATTGTAAATATCAAACAAGCAATAATTAGGTCTTGCATTGTAAAACCTTTTTGCGATTTTAATTTCTTTTTTATCTTTCCCTTCATATTAATACCTTTCTCTTTTTAAGCTAATCTGATTTTTATATTACTGCTATATTTAAGCAATAACATCATTTACGCATAAAATATTAGAAAATTTGTTATTAAAAGCATTATTATATTTGATACACACATATAAAATCCAATAGGTATTTTTGAATTTTCTACTTTTACATTTTTTACAGCCTTTACTTTTCTTTCTTTTAATTTGTGTAAAAGCAATTGAAGTGATGCACACAATAAAGTAATTATTATTGTGTATATGTATACAGCCTCGTATGTAAACAATATCATTAGAATTGATAATACTAATATATCTATTGTATAACTATCTTTGCCTTTTTTTCTTAAATAGTAAATACTAAATAAAAGTAGAATGCATGCTAACATCAAATAAATAACATATCTATACATATTAGGGTCATTGTCTACTATATATAGATATATCATATATATTCCAACACAAATAAAGCCAAACAAAAGAACTGGCTTTTCAATTTCTATTCTTTCTTTATCTATTCCTGCTATAATAAATATTGTAGCTAAGTATAATAATCCCACAATAAAATATACTAAAGTTTCTGTTTCTAAATTAAACAAACTTAGTTTTATAGACATTGCAAATAACACAAAAACTATACCAGAGAAAATTTCTAGCAATAAATATCTTGGTCTTATTTTTTCTTTGCAGTATCTACATTTTCCGCCTAAAAAAATATAACTAAAAATTGGTATCATATCTAAGAACTCAAGTCTATGGTTGCATTTTGGGCAATATGAACGAGTATGCGTTATATCTTGTCTTAATGGTATTCTATATACTGCTAAGGTAAAGAAACTACCAAATAAAGTACCGATGCAAAAAATTAATATATAAAATACAATATCCATTTGTTCTCCCTTATTTTAAATTAGAGGTTATACTTAAAATATAATTATATATTTTAAATTATATCTAGTATAACCTCTTTATTTTTAGTTTAAAGAAATTTTAAACCGTTTAAAATTTTTTTAGAATTATTCTGATACTATTCCAGCATTTACTAGAACTTCTTGTAGGTATGTGTCAACATTTGCAACAGATTGCTCTGTGTATTTTGTATCATTTGCATAGAAATCTCTAGCTTGTTCAGAACGTTTAACTAATCCATTGTTCCCAAATGCAAATGATATTGATATGGTTGCTAATATAATTAATACAACGATTGTTATTACTAAAGCAACTAATGTAATACCTCTTTGATTCTTTAACATAAAAAATTCCTCCTTATAAATAAAATTTATTTTGTATATATCTATAAAAAATATAAATATAACCTAATTTTAATTTTGAACTAAATATTACTATTTAATTCCTTCTTCATTGAAAAATGTTCCTGTTGAATTTCTGTCCACATCATTTTGCTCATTTCCATTATTAGCATTTCCATTATTGGTGTTTCCACCATTGTTATTAGTATTAGTATCTGTATTATTTTGTGTTTCTGGCTCTAATAAGAATGGATTTACTTTTCCTTCTGTATAACTTCCACTTTGTTTATAAATATTCAAATCTGAATCTGTAATTTCGTAAGTAACTTCAATTTTTTCTGAAGATTTTATATTTTCATCTATTTCTGCTTTTACATTTTCTGATGTTACATACGCTTCTCTTGTTGGTACAGTTTGGTTGATTGGAATATATTCATAAAATATTATTCCAAGAATTAAAAGTATAGTCACACTCAAGAGTAATATAATACAAATTTCTTTCAAAACTGATTTAACCATAATTACCTCCACATATTATGATTGCGCACTTGTGTCTGTTGTTCCTTCTGTATTTGTAGTTGGGCCTGTTGTTGTATCTGTTGTATTATCAACTGTTGTTGTTGTTTGTTCTTGTCTTATTCTTATTCCCGTTACACTAAATGTTGCTTGTAAATTGTCTCCACTTGGTAACATATTAAAGTTTTCTATTCTAAATGCTAATTCGCTGTCATCTTCAATTGCTGAAATGAAATCCATTATTGCTACATATGCTCCATCTACTGTAAAATCTATATTCTTTATGCTACTGTCTCCTGCATCTCCAGTTAAGATTTCCATCCTGATGTTTACTCCTTCATTTCTTGCATGTCTTCCAACTCTAAGCCACAAATATTCTGTTGTATATACTTCTTCTGTGCTTGCCTTATTAATTTCAGTCTCTGTACTTACATTTGCTAAATCGTAATAGTCTCCTTTGCTTTGTAGTAATAATTGGACATTTTCTGACAACTCTGTTTTTTTGTTTTGCAAATCTTGTTTTATCTTTGTATTTGCTTCATTTATGCTTGCATTTAAATTATCATTTAATTCTACAATCCCAGTTGCACTTAAAATTTGAAAAGATCCAATTGAAATTCCTTGAAATATAGTGAAAAATGCCAAAACAATTAATAGTATTAGTAAAATTGAAATTAAAATTTTTCTCATGGCAAATCCCCCTCTATTACAATCTTAACAAAATCGTCTTGTTTTTCTCCTTGTGATGAAACCACATTGTTTAAAATACCATCTTCGCTTAATTTTGCTTTAAAATACCCTAGTTCGTCATAATATCTAGATTGAGCTCTAATAACAATGTGTCTTTCATTATTTGCTACTGTATTTTCTATTTGAGTTATTTGAACATCTCTTGGAACAGATGTCATTATCTCCATTAACAAGTTTGGAATTGAACCTTTTAAACTTAAATCTGTCTCTAGCCTCTCATTTATGTCTGTTAGATTGTTTCTCATTTCAATATATTGGTTTGTTTTATTTTTTACAGCATTAATATCATTATCTGCTAATTGTATTTGTTGTTCAGTATATGCTGATACTTCTTCTGCTTCTGCTATTTTTTCATTTATTCTACTGTCTAAATAAAATGCAAAACCAGAATACAACAAAGTCAATATCAATACTCCAGCAGCACCTCTCAATAGCCATTTTTCAGTTGCATCTAATCTTCCAGAAAGACTTAAATTAATTTTTTTGTTGCCTGTTTTTTCCTTTTTACCTAAGCTAACATCTAATTTCATCCAATCTGGTAATTGGTCTGATAAGGATGGCTTTTTAAAGTTCATATTTTTTATTCCATAATTTAATCCTTGCATCGCTATTGCTATTGCTGAGTTTACTTCTATATAATCTTTTATATTTATTTTTATATTTTCCGAAACGAAATATGGTTTTAATAGCTCACATTTTTCTAATTCAAAAAATTCTTGGAAGTACAAGTCTATATTATTTACAACTGACATTGTACCAGTAATATAAATTTTTTCGAATTTTATTGTACTATTTGTTACATACTCTTGTAATCGTTTTGCTATTTTATATAATGTAGGCATTATATAATCCAAGTATTCGTTTTCCTCGTCTTGTAGTTCTTTTCCCTCCATTGTATATATTGTAGAATTTTTGCAAATTTCGTAAGCTTTTGAATATGAATTTTCTTTGCTTGCTATTTTGCTTAAAATTTCGGCTGAACCTTCCTCCATTTTTTCTACATTATATATTTTTTGGTTTACTATTGTTGTAAATGTTGTTTCATCTTCTATATTAACAATTATTATATTTTCTTTTGGTTTAATTGAAGCAATATTGGAAATACTAACGCCAAGTGGAGTAATAGTCGATACTTTGTATCCATTCATAGTTTGTAAAATTTTTGTTATTGAAGATTTATTAGTTGAAACGTGAATTACTTTTACTTTATCTTTGTCTTCTAGCTCATTGCATAACGCATATCTAGTTTCAAATGCATTTCTGTTTAGTTTTTTATCATAGCAAAAAGATTCAAATTCAGTATCAATTGCTTTTCTTAAGTCATTCTTATTTAAAAGACTAAACATATAAAAGTAGTTATACGCTTCTTCTGATAAGTTTACACTTATTGGAATATGGTAACTAAAAGTTTCTGAAACTATTTGCTCAATTGCCTCTCCAATTTTGTCATAAAACTTTATTCCAAAAGACTCAATTTTTAATAGCTCGCGGTCTTTAGTTACTTTTGCATATTTAATTATATTGCTTTCTATATATAATCCTAAACAACTTGCCATTTTATTCTCCTTCGTGTTTATTTGTACCATTATTATGTTTTACAAACTACAATAAATAATACTTGTATTTTTTTCCAATTTGTCATTTTTTTGTTTTTTATTGCTTTTTCTTTTAATATTTTATCTTTTTTTATAAAAAAGTCAATATGATTTTTAAGATTTAATATAAATGTAATATATTTGTAATATTTTTGTAACATTTTTGTTTTTTATTTGTTGTTTTTGAAATAAAAAAGTTATTGAAATATTTGTTACCATTCACATCTAATATTAAAATGCGAAGCAATGTTATTTTAAATTTTATGTTTCCGGCCCCCAACATCGTACAAACTGTAAATGTTCATTTCATTCACATAACAGTTTGTAAACTTGTCGGTCCCCACCTTAAGCACTCCAACATAAAATTTAAAATATACATTGCTCCGCTCAAAATATATACAGCAGTAAATATAATGTTGTTATTTTTTAACGTACAAAAGCAACAATTAAAATGATTAGTCCAAAGATTACTCTGTAAATTGCAAAGCCTTTAAAGCTACCCTTGTGCAGATAGTTTAGTAACCATTTTATTACTATAATGCCAACTATAAAACTTGCTAAAACTCCAACAAAGAACGGTAAACTAAATACAAAATCTTTTATTTTAAAGATTGTAGCTGCCAATACTATTGGTGCAGATAGCATAAAAGAATATCTAGCTGCTGATTCTCTGTCAACTCCCATTGCTCTTCCTGTTGTCATTGTTATTCCAGATCTAGAAACACCAGGTATAAATGCTAAGCATTGTGAAAGACCTATTAAAAATGTTTGTTTGAATGACATTTTTTCATAAGTAGTATCTGACTTTGCATTTTTATCAACAAAGTATAAGATAATACCCATTACGATTAATGCAATTGCAATAATAACAGGTTGTTTTAAAGAATCTCCCACAAAAGTATCTAATAATAAGCCTATTATTCCTCCTGGTATTGTAGCAATGACAATATACCAAAACATTTTTCCTTCTGGAGTTTTTTTCTTTTTTACAACTTGGTTGAATCCTCCAACGATAAGACGAATCCAATCTTTAAAGAAAAATAAAGCAATGGCTAAAAGTGTTCCAAAGTGTAATGCAACATCAAAGCCCTCAAATGCTGCAACAAAATTCGGATCATTGGTCCAATTTAATAACCAAGGGATAATATCTAAGTGTCCAGAACTAGATATTGGTAATAATTCCGTAAGTCCCTGAATAATTCCTAAAATTAATGCTTGAAAAACTGACATTTGTACTCTCCTTTTGTGTAAATTTAAGTTTTTAATGGTTTTACTTATAAACCTTCTAACGTTTTTTGATTATATCTCTATTTTTTCGTTTATGCAAGATTTTTTTAAACTTTTTAAATGTTCCATTACAGTTTACAGCTATTTTTTAAATATACATTGCTTCGCATTAAAGAATAGACCGTGGATTGCAACCTTGCAGTATAGTGGTTTATAATTTAACTACTTCCTTAATGTACTTGGCCGCTGTTTTAGGCATATCTTTTCCAGGAATTCCAAGTGCTGTAATAACTCTTATTTTATGTTTTTCTGCAGATTCTTTATCAATCCCTCCTGGGTTTGACGCAACATCTACAATTAACGCATCTTTTCTAAAAGACTTTATTTCTTTTTCTGTTATAACAGTAGTAGGTACAGTATTAATTACAAAATCAAATTTATATCCAATTTTTTCAATTTGGTCATATTGTAGAGGTATACATCTTTTTTCTCGTATCCAAGTAAAGTCCGCTTCTTTTCGCGCCACACAATACACATTTGCTCCTAAGTCGTAAAATCTTTCGCATAATATTTTTCCAATTCTACCAAATCCACAGATTAAAACATTACTTTCAAAAATTGTTTCTTCTCTTTCTTGCAAAACTATTCTAATTGTTCCTTCTACCGTTGGGATAGCATTTAGTATTGTAAGTTTTTCACTTTGTAACAAATCTACATTTTCTATTTGCTCCACATAAAACTCTTTTGGAATATTTCCAGCAATAAACCTTTTCTTATTTGGCTTGGCAATTAGCAATTCATTTTTTAATTCTTCAAGTCCATTTTTTTGTTTTGTAAAAGGTGCATTAATATATACTTTGTCTTTTGATAACGGTACACCGCTTATTATAATATCTGACTTCTCAATGCATTCTTTTAATGTATTGCATACAAAAATATTGGTATCATTTTTCTCATTAGTTTGAAAATAATCTTCTAATCCATAAACATAAACAAGCTTACCTTCATTTGCATACATCTCTGCTAATCTAACAATTCTTAAATCTCCACCAACAATTGAAATATTCATATTTTTTCCTTTCCTAGGTGTAACTAAATACATCCTAATACAATTAATTTCATTATTAATTATATTAGGATGTATTGCATTTTATTATTTACTTTTTTAGTCATTCATATAGTTTAATTATGTTTTTTGGAGTAATGTATATGTTATATAATATATATTACTCCGCTTTTTATAATTAACTCTGAGCTAAACTTTATATTAATTTTCTCGTTGTTTTTCTTCTTTTTCTTGTTCCTTTTCTTTTAAATTTATCATTACATTAACGTCGTCATTATTCAAACTGCTTATTAATGAACAAGTTTTAGATAAATGGTTTAATGCTTTTCTTTCTTTCAAAAGTAGTCTTGTTTTCTTTTTTTCTTTTTTTAATTCTGCACTTGGTTTTCTAATTTCATTTTTTATCGGTGTAAAGACTGTTTCTTTTTGAACTTTGTCATATATTTTAGAATCTAACTCGACTGCAATATTCATATAATTTGTTGCTTTTTCTTTATCACCTTTTAAAATAGCAACTTGTGCTAGGTAGTAATATGAACCTGCTTCTACATCTTCTCCTTTTACACTTTCCTTAAAGTATTTTTCAGCTTCGTCCAAATCACCTGCAATTAGTGCAATTTGACCCAAACTTAGTTTAGCATTGTATAACAGCGAATTGATTTCCGCGGCTTTTTGATAAAACTCTTTCGCTCTTTGAAAATCATTTACCATTGTATACACCATACCCAAATTATAATATAAATCATAATTGCCTGGGTTATATCTTAATGCATTCATATACACATTTATTGCTTCTTTATATCTTTCATTAGAGTATAAAATTTCTCCTAATAAATTAGTTGCATCATAATACTCTGGCTTTTTCTTTAAAATATCTTGAAGCATTGTAATAGCCTCTTCTGGTCTTTCGTCTTTGTTTAAAAGTCTGGCTATATTATAATTTAATTTTATATCTTTATTATTTATCTCTGTTGCACGTATATACTCGTCAACTGCAATCGAGTATTTTTCTTCCTTTTCATATACTTCTGCTAGAGTTTTATGCCCAAAATAGCTATGAGGATACTTATTTATTAACTTAAATAGATAATTTTTTGCTTGTTCTGTATTTCCTGCATTTAATGCAATTTTTGCTAACACAATGTTTAGCATTTCTGGAAAATCTATATTTTTCTTTTTTTCTATTATTAGAATTACTCCAGGAATTATTACAGATAGTATGTACATTAAAATTCTAAAAAATAGATTAAAATGCATACTAAAAATTAGTTCTATAAAATTTATTACAATTCCTATAAATTGTAAGCCCAATATATATACATAACTTGTATCATTTTTTTTGATTAGTCTTGCAAATACAATTATAAACAGCGCAAAAGCCAATAAATTAAAAATAATTTTTTCAACCAATTTTGTCACCGCCGAACTTTTCTTCATACACTCTTATGCATTTTTCTATAATTCTTTCTGCATCTTCTTTGCCTAACATCCTATCTACTGTTGTTGTTTTTCCTTCTAATTGTTTATATACCTCAAAAAAATGCTTTATTTCGTCAGATATATGGTTTGGAAGTGCTGATATATCATTATATCCATTTAAATATGGGTCTTTTTTAGAAATTGCGATTATTTTTTCATCTTCTTCTCCACTATCATTCATAATTAAAACTCCAATTGGATAACATTCAACAAGAGTAAGTGGTACAATTTGCTCATTGCATAAAATTAAAACATCTAATGGGTCATTATCTTCTGCATATGTACGTGGTATAAATCCATAATTAGTTGGATAATGTGTTGCTGTATATAATACTCTGTCTAATTTTAGCATACCTGTTTCTTTATCCAATTCGTACTTAACTTCCCCACCTTTTGGTATTTCTACTACTCCTACAAAATCATTTTTTGTTATTCTTTCTTTACTTATATCGTGCCAAATATTCATTTTTCCTCATTCCTTTATAATAGTCTCCCAATATTTTAATTTAATTTTGTTATTTTGTCTAGTATGTTGACAAAGAATTAATCAAATACTTTAAAAAATTGTTACAATTCACTGCTGTAAATATATCGGGCGAAGCAATGTATTATTAGCTGTAAATAGTAACACACACAAACAAGCAATACCACATTGTGATATTGCTTGTTCTGCATCAATTATTTACATTTGCATCAATCAAAATAGGCAATGATTTTGGTAAATCTCTTGGCAATACACCATTACAGATAGAACTAAATTCTTCTATATTTTTATTATATAGTCTTGCAAACTGATTTGCCTCTTGCTTTGCCTTTTCAGTAAGTTCTTGCAAGAGTTTATCTTCTCCTCCTGCAATATTGTTATATAGATTAATGTATTCATTATACTTTTCTAGATAAAACCGAACTAAATTGTTTGTTTTTCTTTTTCTTTCTAATTTACGTTCATACTCGCTATCATTGTTAAGACGTCTTTCTTCAGACAACTTTCCCCATACAACTACTGCAAGCATTATTACAGTAATTAAAAAAACAATGCAAAAAATGATACAAATTTCCATAAAGCTACCTCCATTTGTGTCGAGCTGTGGATTGCGTACGGTGACAAACCTTGCCACTGCACCTATTATAGCACATTTTTGCACTTATGGCAATATGAAGATAACGTGTTGTTCTAAATAGTACCTATTTCTCATTTTGTCTTCAGCAAGTAGCGCGATAAGACCCGTCTCTAATGTGTCATTCTTTCTTCTGCTTTTTTTACTGCTTCTCTCTCGTCCCAATAATATTGTACGCCTTTTATTTCTTGGTATTGTTCGTGACCTTTGCCAATTAAAAGTATAATGTCTCCTTCTTGTGCGTTTTTCATTGCGTACTCTATTGCTTCTTGTCTATCATTTATAATAATATATTTTCCATTGCTTTTATTTAATCCTACTATTATATCATTATTGATTGACTCCATATCTTCAAACCTAGGGTTGTCCTCTGTAAGAATTGTAAGTCCTGCATATTTTCCAGAGATTTCGCCCATATCATATCTTCTTGATTTTGCACGGTTTCCTCCACCACCAAATATGCAAACAATTCTTTTTGGTTTATATTCCATTATTGTTTCCATTAGGTTTGTCATTTCGTCTTCGTTATGAGCATAGTCTATTATTAGTTTATATGTTTCGTTTGAAACAGCAAGTTCCATTCTTCCTTTTACTGAAGCTTTTCTTAGTGCTCTTTTCATTGCATCTGGAGCTATTTTTAGCTCGTTTGCAATTGTTATTGCACATAGCGCATTGTATACAGAAAATCTACCTGGTATTGCAACTTCAAATGAATCATTTAATTTGCCTTTTACATCAAATCCCATTCCTAAGAAGTCTTTTGTCATAATAAATTGTACATTTTCCGCCTTCATATCTACATTTTGTGAGTTTAATCCAAACTTCATTAGTTTGCAAGTATGGTTTTTAGTTACATTTTCCCAATTTACATCATCAGCATTTACTATACCAACTTTGCATTTTTGGAATAATAAACTTTTGCAATATAAATATTCTTCAAAGCTTTCGTGCTCATTTGGTCCAATGTGCTCATTTGAAATATTTGTAAACACACCATAATCAAATGTAAAGCCGTCTACTCTATGCATTTTTAGTCCTTGAGAAGATACTTCCATTATTGCATATTTGCAACCTTTTTCTACCATCTCGCTAAATAATCTTTGTATTTCGTAATTTTCTGGTGTTGTATTATGAAGTGTTATTTTTGTTTGGTCTATAAATGCACCTATTGTTCCAATTAAACCTACTTTGTTACCAGCTTCTTCTAACATTTTTTTCAATATTGTTGTAGTAGAAGTTTTGCCAGCAGTTCCTGTAACACCTATTGTAATTAGTTTTTCAGCTGGGTGGTCAAAGTATGAAGCAGATATATCTGCCATTGCTTCCCTAGAAGATTTTACTTTTATTACTGTAACATCTTCTGGTATATCAGTATCTTGCTCTATTACAATTGCTTTTGCTCCTTTTTTTATTGCATCTGGTATAAATTTGTGTGAGTTAGAGCTTGTTCCTATTTTTGCAATATATAAGTCATTTTCTTCTATTTTTCTTGAGTCGTCTTTAACATCTGCAATATCTACATCAAGGCTTCCTTTTACCAACTCATAATCCACATTTTCTAATAATTTTGTTAATTTTTTTACTCTATTTGCTTTTTTATTTATTATATTGTCTACATCAATTTCTGACTCAAACACTGTATGTGATGGACCTTTCATAAACATAGTGCCTGTTGCCTCGTCCCAGTTTGTTTCTAGTATTCCACCAATTTGATGTACTTTTACTTTTCTATCACATCTTCCTGTTAGCACTGCCGCAACAGTTGCTGTACAGCTTCCTGTTCCACATCCTATTGTTTCTCCTGTTCCTCTTTCCCATTCTCTCATTCTTATATTATTTCTATCAATTACTTGTGCAAATGTTACATTAGTTTTGTTTGGGAATAAATCTGTTTTGTACTCAATTGCTTTTCCATACTTTTCAACATCAAAATCCGAAAGATTTTCTTCTGGTTCTAAGAACATTACGCAATGTGGATTTCCCCAAGACACAGCTGTTATTTTAAATGTTCTATCTAATACTTTTACATCTTGCTCTATAAATTCTGGCAAGTTTGTATTTACAGGTATTTTTCTAGTATCTAATACTGGTTTTCCAATATTTGCTTCTATATTTACTGCTTTTCCATTTTCTACTGTTAATTTTACTTTTTGAATTCCTCCAAGTGTCTCTATTGTTAGTTCTTCTTTATTTGTCAATTTGTGGTCATATACGTATTTACTTAAACTGCGTAATGCATTGCCACACATTTCCCCTTCAGTTCCATCTGGGTTAAACATACGCATTCTAAAATCTGCTACATCTGATTTGCAAATTAGCACAAGTCCATCTGAGCCTATTCCAAAATGTCTATTACTTACGTATTTTGCAAGTTCATTAACATTATCTATTTTTTGATTTATTGCATCTATATATACATAATCATTGCCATAAGCTTGCATTTTAGTAAATTTCGTCATAATGCTTCTCCTCTCTTATTTTTAAAGATGCATAGTTATGAAAATAGTTCTTTCATAACTATGCCTTTAATTTTTTTATTTAACTTTGTTATTATTTCATATCTCCGTTCATTGCTTGATCTAAGTCTGCTATAATGTCGTCTGCATCTTCTATACCTACAGACAAACGTAAAAGAGTATCTGTAATGCCTAGCGCTTCTCTTACCTCTTCCAAAATTTCTGTATGTGTTCTACTAACTGGGTGAGTAATTAAACTTTCTACTCCTCCTAAGCTTTCGGCAAATATAATTAGCTTTAATCTTGATAATATCTCATTTACTGTTTTTGTGCTATCTACTTTAAAAGATATCATACCACCAAATCCAGTAGTTTGTTTTTTAGTTATTTCATAATCTTTGTGGTCTTCAAAACCTACATAATATACTTTTTCAACTTTTGGTTGATTACGTAGCCAGTTTGCAACTTTCATTGCATTCTCTGCGTGCTTTTCCATTCTTAATGCTAATGTTTTTATTCCTCTTAGCATTATCCAAGAGTCCATTGGACCTAAACCTGCACCATAAATGTACATTTGTATTTCTAGTTTTGCTCCAATATCACTATCTTTTACAACAACTATACCAGCTAGTACATCATTGTGACCAGCTAAATATTTTGTTCCACTATGCACAACTATATCTGCGCCTAGTGTAAGTGGTTTTTGAAAATATGGTGTTAAAAATGTATTATCTACTACCACCAAAGCACCAATCTCGTGTCCCATTTTAGAAATTGCTTCAATATCAGCAACCTTCATCATTGGGTTAGTAGGTGTTTCAATAAATATCATTTTTGTATTTTTCTTGATAGTTCTTTTTAGCAAGTCTAAATTAGATAAGTCTATACTATCATACTCAACACCATTTACAGTTAGCACTTCGTTTACCTCTCTAAAAGTACCGCCATAAATGTCGTCTGACATAATTATGTGGTCACCTGGTTTTAGTAAAGAAAATACTAAAGTAATTGCAGCCATTCCTGAATTTACTGCAAAAGCTCTTGTTCCTTCCTCTAATATTGTCATTGTTTTTTCAAGTTCTTCTCTAGTTGGATTAATACATCTTGAATAATTATATCCAGATTTATCCTCTATTGATTTATGCTTGTACGTAGCTGTTTGATAAATTGGGAAACTAAGAGAACCTGTTTCTGGGTCTACCCCTTCTGCACCGTGTACAACTTTTGATGCAAATTTTAAATTTTCCTTTCTGTTAAAATTTTTGTAATCTTTTGAATCTTTCATAATGTTACCTTCTTTTGAGACTCTTCGCCTCTGTTCGCTACACAGTATATTCTTAATTAAGAATATAAGCCTGTTTAAAAATACGTTATTATTATACACTATTTTCCAAAAATAGTACAGTCTTTTTATCAAAAAAGAGGAAACCTAAGTTTCCTCTTTTTTTGAATAGGTAATTTTTTCAATATGGTCTACTAGGCCAACTGTTTTCACTTGTCTCTTCAAACACATATGGGTCAGTAGTAATAGGTATTATTTTTGAATCTTTCAAAAATAATGTCATCAAACCTATTATAGATACAAATGTAAGAATCATTCCTATTATTGCTAGCTTAGTTTCGTTATTTATGCTAGCTATTCCCATCATTATTATGCCTAGAATTGCTATAACAATAAATACTAATGTCACTGATTTTCATCCTTTCTCAATCGAGTGTGTCATTCTTCTATGTATGTGAACTCTGTCCCTATTCATAGCAGAGTTATTTTAAAGGATATTAAAAAATTGGACAAATTTTATTATACCACGAACGTTACATAAAATCAACATTTTTTTCTATTCCGTTCTAAGTGCCTCTACTGGGTCTTTTTTGCTAGCCATTCTTGCTGGAATCAATCCTGCAATAATCGTAAGTATCATACTAATTGCTACAAGAATTATTCCTCCTACAACTGGTAAGCTTGCCAAGTTTGGTATGTCTGTTATGGACTTTATTATTATATTAATTGGTATATTCAAAAGTAGTGTAACTACTATTCCTAGAATTCCTGCTACCAAACCTATTATAAATGTTTCTGCATTGAATACTCTTGAAATGTCTTTCTTTGAAGCTCCAATGCTTCTTAAAATTCCTATTTCTTTTGTTCTTTCTAATACAGAAATGTATGTTATAATTCCTATCATTATTGAAGATACTACAAGTGAAATTCCTACAAATGCAATTAACACATAACTTATTGCATCTATTATTGTAGATACAGAACTCATCATTGTTCCTACTAAATCTGTATATGTTATTACATTTTCTTCTTTGCCCTCGTCACGTTGTTTCTGGTTGTAGCTTTCAATTGCTGATGCTATTTGGTCCTTTGACTCAAAATCTTTTGGGTAAATGCTTATACTGCTTGGAGCGTCTAAGTCTACAACTCCCATTTTTTCTAAGTTTCCCTCATATGTTGCTGATGCATTTTCTGTATACTGTTGCAATAATGCTGCCATTTCTTCTTCGCTTAGAGATGCTAAATACATTCTTTGCTCATCTGTCAAGCTTGAAAAATCAAATGATGCATTTGGGTCTTCTGGAAATTCTGCCCCTGTAAATACATTTATATCTTGATTTTCTTTTTGCTCTTTTACAATCTCTGCTCCATTTACTTTATTTATTACATATTCTTTAAGCTCTTTTGTGTATCCTATTGTACCAGACATAGTAGTAGCAACTGTTCCTTCCTTCTGTCTGATAATTCCTGCGATTTTAATTTCTTCTGCATTCTCTAATTTTTCTTTTATATAATCTTCGTCTTCGCTATTGTCAATCCAAATATCTCCATCTTTTTCATAGTAGTCTGTATTTAATAGTACCTTGAATTTTGTATTTAACAATTCGTCATAAGTATATTCTTTTATTACTTCGTCTTCTACTTCTTCTCCATCTAATATTCTTTGATATTTATCTGCTAATTCATCTTGGTCAAGTATTCCTAAAGCATATAAAGTGTAATCATATATTTCGTTGTTTTCGTCTACTATTAATACAACTTCATTATAGTTTTCTGGCCACTTTCCTGCCAAAACATCATATTGGGACTCCAATAATTCTTGGTTATCCAAAAGTTCTTGCCATACATCAGTCTCTGCAACCATCATATTCTCCATATTTTCCATGCCAAGTTTTGAGAAAATCTGGCTTGGATTTACTTGAACAACATCGTCCTCGTCTTCTTTATATATGTTTAAATCTAAATTATAGCTGTATTGAACAGCATTCATATAATCTCGTATTTCGCTATTTTCGTCATCCAAATATTTTTTAAACTCTTCTAGATTATTGCTTTGGACTTTTGTAGATATTGTACTAAGCATATCATTTACAATATTTTTTGAATACACTTTTCCATCCTCGTGCTCGGTTTCTTCATTTTCTCCCATAAGAGAAGTCATCATACTTGCCATATCAATGGTTTCTTCTTGAACAGTAATTGGATAAGACGAAAGTGTATCTTCCTCTACTCTATTAATATATGACTGCATTCCACTAGAAAGAGATAATATAAGTGCTATCCCTATGATTCCAATGCTTCCAGCAAAAGCTGTTAAAATTGTTCTGCCCTTTTTAGTCATAAGGTTATTTTTGCTAAGAGATAATGCAGTTAAAAAATTCATTGAAACTTTGCTATCTGCTTTAGGTGTTCTATCTTCTTTTTCTTCCTCTTCTATGCTGTATGGATTTGAATCTCCAGTAATCTTACCATCTAATATATTAATTATTCTGGTTGAATATTTTTCTGCTAAATCCGGATTATGTGTAACCATTATAATTAATCTATCTTTAGAAATTTTCTTTAAGATTTCCATTACTTGCACACTGGTTTGTGTATCAAGTGCACCTGTTGGCTCATCAGCTAGGATTATTTCTGGGTCATTTACTAAGGCTCTTGCTATTGCAACCCTTTGCATTTGACCACCAGATAATTGGTTTGGCTTTTTATGTATTTGCTCTCCAAGTCCAACAGCTTCTAAGGCTTTTATTGCCTTTTTCTTTCTTTCCGACTTAGATACTCCAGAAAGAGTAAGCGCCAATTCCACATTAGAAAGTATAGTTTGATGTGGTATTAAATTATAGCTTTGAAAAACAAAACCTACACTATGATTTCTGTATGAATCCCAATCTCTGTCTTTAAACTCTTTTGTTGACTTACCATTTATAACTAGGTCACCTGTTGTATATCTATCTAGTCCTCCTATTATATTTAATAAAGTAGTTTTGCCACAACCACTTTGACCCAAGATTGATACAAATTCGCTTTTTCTAAATTGTAAAGTAATTCCTTTTAAAGCCTCAACCCTACTATCGCCTGTGACATATTCTTTGGTAATATTTTCTAGTCTTAACATATTTTTTCCTTACTTAATTTATTTAGATTTTTATGTTGGCTTTACCTATAAACCATTATTTGTTTTTGTATTATCATTCATTTACATTTTATTCAATATTTTTCACAATTATTTCACATTGCGCATTATGTTACTAAATATATCGGGCGAAGCAATGTATATTATTAGCTGTAAATAGTAACAACTTCCTAAATGCACTAAAATTACATTACGTAAAGCAAAATGCAAAAGAATTGTAGCAAGCTACCTAATAATATGAACAAATGAAAAATAGAATGCATCCATTTGTGTTTTTTACCTACACCATAAAGAACGGCTCCTATTGTATAAGCTATACCTCCTGCTACTAAAAGAACTAAGCCAGCAGTTGGCAATAGTACTGGCAATAAATTTACTTTAAATATAATTGCCCAACCCATTCCTAGGTAACAAATCATAGAAAATAGTTTATATTTTTTTAGGTCTATTGCATTTAGAACAATACCTATTATAGCCATAGCCCATATAATTCCAAATATTGTCCAACCTGTCGCCGTGTCATATTCTCTAAATGTGCATAGTGCAAATGGTGTATATGAACCTGCAATAAGCAAAAATATTGTACAATGATCTAGTACTTGCATTACTTTTTTTCCAGTGCATCTAGGACTAAGCCCGTGATAGATGCTGGACATTGTATATAAAATAAGCATTGTAGTGCCATAAATTGCCCCACTTACTACGCCATAGCCATTTCCATTTACTGCTGCCTTAACAACACATAGCACTATTGCAACTATTCCTAACACTGCTCCCACTATATGTGAAGTCATATTAAAAATTTCTTCTCCCTTTGTATAAGTAGGAAGGATTCTATCTTTCAATTTTGTTCTGGTCATATATTCACCTTTCTTATGATATTTTTGATCTATTAGTTTTCTTCAATAATCTTATCAATTGAATCTTTTCTCATTTGTCTAATTATATTACAGCTATTGTTTAATCTTTCTTGTTCCTTATCATTTAAGTCTAAATCTAATAACTCTCTAACACCCTTTGAGTTAATTATTGCTGGCACCCCAATAAAAATGTCGTCTTGACCATAAGCTCCATCTTTCAAATATGTTGAAACTGTAAGAATTGAATTTTCATTATCCAATATTGCTCTTACTATTCTATTTAAAGCCATACCAATTCCATAGTATGTTGCCTTTTTCTTATCAATTATCTCATAAGCTGCATCAACAACACCTTTGTGAATTTTATCCAAGTCAGATATAGGATGGTTGTTGTCTTTCATTACATCTTTAATTTTTTTGCATCCTATATAAGCGTGTTCCCAAGGTACAAATGAAGAATCTCCGTGTTCCCCCATTATATACGCGTGAATATTTTTGCTTGAAACCTTAAAATAGTCTGCTAATAAGTAACGAAGTCTTGCTGTGTCCAATACTGTTCCTGATCCGAATACTTGATTTGTTGGAAGTCCAGAAACTTTAGCCACAACATAAGTCATTAAATCTACTGGGTTAGTTGCTACTATTATAATTCCGTTAAATCCACTAGCCATAATTTGTTTTGTTATACTTTTCATTATTTTTGTATTTGTTTCTGCAAGCTCAAGTCTTGTTTGACCAGGTTTTTGAGCTGCTCCAGCAGTAATTACAACTATTTGTGCATCTTTACACTCGCTGTAATCCCCTGCTTTTATTACCATTTTTTGTGGCGCATATGGAAGCCCGTGTGACAAGTCCATCTCCTCTCCCTTTGCCTTATCTGCATCAAGATCTATAAGAACTAACTCGTCGATTCCACCTCTGTTTAACATCGAGTATGCCATACTCATTCCTACAAATCCTGTTCCTACTAAAACAATTTTTCCTTTTTTCATTAATGTCCTTCCTTTCCTAAAGTGCTGTTTCATTGGTTTTTCTGTTTTATTGATTTTCTGCTTGCATTACAAATTCCAAGCAGTATCAATATTGCTCTCGCACTTTATTTGTAAAATTTCCACACATTACTTTATCACATTATGGCACACTTTTCAATTATTTAAACGATTTTTTTATTTATCGGTATTTTATGGTTATAATTTATGTATATTGACAGTTTATTATAATTTATGTTATTATGAAAATGCACTTCTTTCTATTGTTGAAAGGGGGATAGCTTACAATGAAAGAATTCCTAAAATTATTGGAACTTTATTTGATTTATTTAATTATAAAGAAAATGAAGGACTAATAAAAAAGACTAGGTCTTGCACACCTAGTCTTTTTTTACAATAAAAGAATTCCTTTTGCAATTGCTATAAATATTATAGCTTATTTTTTATTATATGTCAAATTTTTTTCTTTATTCAACCTTTACCTCATCATTTTCTGCAATAATTTTAGCTTTCTTATGTGGCACTATTTTGCCATCAAGTATTGCCTCTGCAATTTTGTCCTCTACAATGCTTTGTATCGCTCTTTTTAGAGGTCTTGCACCATAATTATTGTCTATACCTTTTTTAGCAACTAATTCTTTTACAGATTCGTCTATTTCTATATTGTACTCCTGCTCTTTTAATCTTTTTTGTACTTGTTTTAACATTATATCTATAATTTGTTTAATATCTGCATCTGTCAATTTGTGGAACACTATTATATCGTCAATACGATTTATAAATTCTGGTCTAAACTGTTTCTTTAATTCTGCCATTACATCTTTTTTGATGTCTTCGTATTCCTTTTCTTGACCTTTTTCTTTATCTGTCGCACTTTGGCTAAATCCAAGTACATTTTTATCTGTAATCATTCTTGCACCAACATTTGATGTCATAATTATTACAGTGTTTTTAAAGTTTACTGTTCTACCTTGTGCATCTGTAAGTCTACCATCGTCAAGAATTTGAAGTAGCATATTCATAACATCTGGGTGTGCTTTTTCTATTTCGTCAAATAGTATTACAGAGTATGGTTTTCTTCTTATTCTTTCTGTTAATTGTCCTCCATCGTCATATCCTACATATCCTGGAGGTGAGCCAATAAGTTTTGCAACTGAATGTGGTTCCATATATTCAGACATATCAACCCTTATCATTGCATCTTCGTTTCCGAAAAGTGCCTCTGCCAATGCTTTTGAAAGTTCTGTTTTACCAACACCTGTTGGTCCTAAGAATAGGAATGAACCTATTGGTCTATTTGGATCTTTTAGACCAACTCTACCTCTTCTTATTGCTTTACTCACTGCATCAACTGCTTCGTTTTGTCCTATTACTCTTTTATGCAAGGTTTCTTCCAAATGTTTTAATTTTTCATTCTCGTCTTGAGTAATCTTGTTTACAGGAATTCCTGTCCAGCTTGCGATTACTTCTGCAATATCTTCCTCTGTCAAACTTAAAACATTCTTACTATTTTTGCTTTGCCATTTTTTCTTTTCTTTTTCTAATTTATCTTTTTGCTCATTTTCCTTATCTCTAAGTCCAGCTGCTTTTTCGAAGTCCTGAACTCTTATTGCTTCCTCTTTTTCTTTATCTAATGACGCTATTTTTTCTTCAATTTCTTTTATGCTATCTGGCATTGTATATGTTCTCATTTTTACTCTTGATGCTGCCTCGTCCATTAGGTCTATTGCTTTATCTGGTAAAAATCTATCATTAATATATCTTATAGATAAATCTACTGCTGCTTTTATTGCCTCTTCTGTAATTTTTACATTATGGTGAGCTTCGTATTTATCTCTTAAACCTTCTAGAATTTTTATTGTTTCTTCTTCAGTTGGCTCTCCAACAGTTACAGGGCTAAACCTTCTTTCCAATGCACTATCTTTTTCAATATATTTTCTATATTCATTTAAAGTAGTAGCACCTACAACCTGTACTTCTCCTCTTGCTAAAAGTGGTTTTAAAATATTTGCTGCATCTACCGCACCTTCTGCAGAACCTGCCCCAACTATTGTATGAATTTCGTCAATGAAAAGAATTACATCTCCAGCTTTTCTAACCTCTGCTAAACATTTTTTAATTCTTTCTTCAAAGTCTCCTCTATATTTTGCACCTGCTACCATACCAGATATATCAAGTGCAACTACTCTTTTATTTTTAAGCATTTCTGGCACATCGTCTGCCACTATTTTTTCGGCCAAGCCTTCTACAACTGCTGTTTTACCAACACCTGGTTCACCAATTAAACAAGGATTATTTTTAGTTCTTCTTGAAAGTATTTGTATAACCCTATCAATTTCATTTTTCCTACCTATTACGGGGTCAAGTTTTCCTTCACTTGCCTGTTTTGTTAAGTCAGAACCAAATTGATTTAATGTAGGTGTAGAATTAAAACTTCCGGAATTTTTATTTGAGCCACCTCTTGATGCATTAAAGTCATTTTCATCTTCACTTAAAACTTTTACAATTTCATTATACATTTTTCTTGGGTCTAAATTTAAATCTAGCATTATTCTAACAGCAACACTATCTCCTTCTTGCATAATTCCAATTAGTAAATGTTCTGTTCCAATAAATTCAGAACCTAATTTACGAGCCTCTATAAATGCATTTTCTATAACTCTTTTGCTTCTAGGTGTAAAACCTAAAGACTCATTTGGGTTTAAAGGCTCCCCAGTTCCAATAAGCATTTCTATTTCCTGTAAAATATCTTCAGCAGTAATGTCTTGGTTTTCCAAAACCTTGCTTGCAACACCAGTACCTTCTTTGCATAGTCCATATAGAATATGCTCAGTACCAATATATGTATGTCCAAGCTCTAAAGCAATCTCATTAGCAAGTTCAATTGCTTTTTCTGCTCTGTTTGTAAATTTATACATCATAATTTTTCACTCTCCTAACTTTAACTACTTATTTAATCCTTTTATAATTTGCTTAACTGCCTCTGCTCTTTTTATTTCTCTTTCGTATCCTTCCATTGTTTTTCCAAAATATTTTTGTAAATTTCCTGCTTTTGTATATAATTCTAATTCTTTAACTTTGCTATCATCCAGTTCTTTAATTATTCCCAAATCTGTTCCTAGTTTTACATCTGATAACAATTTTTTACATTCTTCTGACGATAGTTTTGATGCATACGCTAGCACACCAAATGCTCTGTATACTCTATCTTCTATTTCTGTTTGATTTTTGCCTAAATAATTTCTTGCTGTTCTTTCTTGTTCTATTATTTTTTCTGTAATATTTTTTACATTTGTAGCAATTTCTTTTTCTGTTAATCCTATTGTTTGTGTATTAGATATTTGATACAAATCCCCATCATTTTGTGTTCCTTCACCATATACTCCTTTTATGTTCATTCCCAAATTATTTACTATTCTTAGAACTTTTGATAAATTGCCTGTCATAGTTAATGCTGGTAAATGCACTATTACAGATGCTTTCATACCAGTTCCCACATTGATTGGAGATGCAGTCAAATATCCAAATTTTTCACTAAATGAATAATCAACTAAATCACCTAACTTTTCATCAATTTCTATTATTAAATTCATTAAATTTTCAAGCTCTTGTCCACTGCTAAATACTTGCAATTTAATATGATCTTCTTCGTTTATCATAATACAAATATTTTCATCATCATTTACTATAACTGCTTTTTTATGTTCTTTATTTACAGCAAAGTCTGGACTAATTAAATGTTTCTCTATTAAACTTAATTTTGTTACATCATCCAAGTCCTTCAAGTCAATGTACTTTAGTCCGTAACCCAAACTAGGCATAACTTCCTTAATTTTAGTTAAAATATTATTTTGTTCTTCTACCGAACATTTACTTAGGAACTTAAAAACATTTAAGTTCCTATTTAGTCTTACTCTTGAGCTTACTACTACATCAGAATCCTTACCATTTTGTAAATACCAATTTGCCATTATTTTAACCTCCGATTCATTTTTATTTTACATTTTACAAATATTTTTGAAATGTTTTACTAAATTATTTTTTTATTGTTATTTTAATTATCTTTTAGCTTTGAAATTATAATTTACAATTTTTCAAATTCCAAACTTTTCCATTTATAATAAAGCTACACATTTTTTGTTTTTTACAATTTAGATTTATTTCTAAATTCTATTTTTTATTTTCGTTGTTTTCGTCTTCTATTTCAATTTCTTTCTTTTTGGGTTCAATATTCTTCTTTTCTTCTTTTTTACTAGATTTCGCATTTTTTGAACCTTCTAGTTCTTTTATCTTATCACGTATTTTAGCTGCTTCTTCATAATTTTCAATTTTAATCGCTTTTTGTAATTCTTTTTGTAGTTTAGAAATTTCGCTTTCTTCTTTTTTTACAGTTTTAGCCACTTTATCATTTTTGTTTTCGCCAAAATCAGCTAATACTTTTTTGTATCCTCTTCCTGTATGTTTAGTTGCACCTTGTAAATTTTTTAGAATTGGTGTTATTCTATCTTCAAATAAATCATAGCAATTACTGCAACCAAACTCGCCACTATTTAAGAACTCGTCAAAACTCTCTCCGCATGTTTTGCATTTTGTAACTTGTGTTCCCATAAAGCTTGGTAATAGTGTATCTGAATAATCGTTAAAGAAATCTCCTAAAAAGCTAGAAAAGCTAATTGGCATACTAAAATTTAAATCTTTTAGTCCTAATTCTCTTGCACAATTATCACAAAGATTAAGCTCCTTTTTTACTCCGTTTATAACCTGAGTATATCTAAATGTTACCTCGTTTTTTCCACAATTTTGACACATCATAATAAAACCCTCCTATCTATATAAATGAATAGATTATTTTTTGATATCTTCATTTATCCTTATTTTATGTCAATAATTTTAATTTCATTTTTATTAAACATTCTAAAAAGTGTACCTTTTTATAGGTTACACTAAGTTTATGTTCATTATATGTCTATCTTTAGTTTATTTTCTTACTTTTTATCATTTGTGAACTTATTTATAAGTCTTCAACCAAGTTGATTAGCATATTTTTTAAAATTTTTGCTCTTATTTCATCTTTTATATTTTGCGGTATTGTGAGTACATTGTCACTAGTTGCAACTTTAAGTAGTTTAGCTTCTTTTTCGGTTACAACACCATAAGATAGAAAATTGCTTATAAACACATCTACTTCTTGAGCTGTTATTTTATCTCCAATACTTGAAATTATATGCATTAAATAATTGCTTTTTGTTGTATTTATTTTTCTAATGCTTATATGACCTCCACCACCTCTTTTGCTTTCTACATAATAGCCTTGTGAAGGTTTAAATCTAGTTGATATAACATAGTTAATTTGTGATGGCACACAGTTAAAATGCTCTGCTAAATCATTTCTTTGTATTTCTGCATAGCCGTCGTCATCTTCAAGTAATTCTTTGATAAATTCTTCTATCATGTCTGACATTCTCACTATTCTCACTTCCTTTTTGTTTATATATCGTCTTTTGTACTTTAGAACAAATTTTATTAGATTAGTATCACTTAATATATGATTCTGTTCCATATAAATTGTTTTGTTTGCTTTATTTGTTCAGTCTTTTTGTTGTTTTTGTTTTGACTTTGACTTTCTTTGACCTACATATATATTATACTCGCTTTTTACAAAATGTCAATAGTTTTTTGGAAAAATTCCCTTATCTGATTATTCGTTATTACTGCTAAAATTTTAACCTTTTACGTTTTTTATAGACATATAATTATATTCTAATTAAATCGGAAAATAAATAAAAAGAGTTAAATAAAAAGTTAAATGAAATTCTGAATTTGGCTTGACTTTCTGATATATAATAGTTTATAATTAAATTAATAAAACATTAGCGTCCGTTCTGAAAAGAACGTAATCATTAAAATCCGATAGCTCAAAAGGCTATCGTTTTTTAATGCATAAAATTTTACAATTTTCATATACTATTACTACATTAGTGTCCATAGCTTCTATGCTATGTTAGTCATTAATATAGGAGAAAATCTAAAACATTGATTTTCTCCATTTTATTAACTTCAACGGTAAACAACAAACATAACAATTTTTTCTTATTTTTGCTATGTTTGTTTTGTGGCTTCATTCTTTTTTATTCGTTATTACTAGATTAAAATCTTAAAGTTTCCTTAATTAAATAAAATAATAATTTCTATACTTATTTTTTTAAAATTGAACTTACACTTTTTTAATTCCTTTAATCAAATCCTCCTCAAACAAATATCTAACACCATTTGTAAACTCTTTATATTGTATTATATCTATATTTATTTTCATACTTTGGTCTAAACTTCCTTCAATTAATACCTTACTGCCACGTTGATAAAATCTAAACATCTTATCTGCAATATCGTCATATCCATAAGCCTTTACTTCATTACCGTCTAATAGCCTAAGCTTACATTCTGCAATAGATGTATACTTTTCTTTGTGTTCCCTATACCTATCATAAATAAACCTAAAGTCAATATTAGTTATTATTTTTCCATTATTTTTTAGACAAGCATAACTTGTATCTATAAAGGTAGTACAAAATATGGTTCTAAGAAATTATTCACTTTAGCATCATAATCATATATTACATAAGCATATTTTGTTTCATTTAACTTTTCCACATATTTATCCAGTGCTATTACTGGAAATCCTACTTTACATATATTCATTTTATAACACGTACATTTTAAATCTACTTTTTTGTGCAATAAAACTGCATCTTCTCCTACCGCTACATAAAATGTACCTAATTTTACTAATACTATTTTTCCTTCTTCTTTTTTCTTTAATATTTCTAGCATTTTGCTGAAACTCATTTTTACCACCTACCTATTTTATTTTGTGGCACCATTTACTTACAAATGCTAAAAAAGCTCTGAAACGCAGCAATGGCGCCTTGCTCCTGTTGGTGCTTGGCGCCTTGCTCCTGTTGGTGGAAAATTTTATCCTTGCGAAAATACAAAATATATTTTGTATTTTCGTAGTCTAAAATTTTCCACTCCTCTAGCGTACTTCGTTCGCTAGATTTGTTCTGATTTTTCTATTCTTTCGAGAATGATATTATGTCAACTTGTTCTGTTTTTTCTTCAGCTTACAGATCTACAAATATAAAGCCAACCTGAAACCAATGTTGTCACTGGCAGTAGACGGACGGCTGCTGTAACGAGAGGAAGCCGGACTGCGAGAACCTGAACGGTTGTAACCGCCACCACGATCAACTCGAACGTTAGTGCCGTTCGCCTCCATTGTCCATTCATATACATTTCCTCCTAAGTCATATATGTTTTTTACTGCATAATATCCAGTTTTAGTTGGCGCACTTTGATTATACCATCCTTTTCCACTTGAATCTCTTACAAACGATGTTTCGCTACAACTTTCTGTTGAATATGCTGGATCAATAAAGTTCATTACTGCATCCCACTGTATACCATATATTAATGTACTTGTTACTGTTGTATATCCATTTGCACTTGCAAATTTCTTTGATATCTCTACTGCTCCTCCTGTTTCATCATTCATACTATCACTATCACTCCAACCAACATAGTTATACACATATGCATCTTTTTTTACTACTACTGCATCGCTTATTCCAGAAGAACTACTTCTATTTGCATTTGTTGTTCCTGCCTCATATCTTCCAACATAAAATCCATCATAGGTTTTAACACTACTTACCATAGCATCATATTCTGTTTTTTCGGTTGAATATCCGTTTGCAAAAGGTTCCGAACAATCAGATAATATTGAGGCTAAACTACCATTCTGATATCCTTCGTATCTTTGAAATTTGCTTTCGTCTTTTACTGGTATCCACACAAATTGGTTTCCATTCGAGTCTTGTATAACTACTCCATCGTCTGCATCATTTGCACTATCTTCTGCTATTTCAAATCCTCCAGGTATCCATACTGTGTCTCCACTTTCATCTTCTATTTGGGTTGTATTGTCAAATTTCTCTCCTTTTGAATTTTCTACTGTTTTTGAAGTTGTACTTACTGTTATACTATCTTCTCCCTTTATTCCTACCCCATTATACACTTCTACTTTTATTGTATATTGCGTTTCTGCTGTTAATCCTTCGAATTTATAACTTCCTGTATTATTTCTTCCTTTTTCTTCTCCATTTAAATAATAAACATATGGATTTTCACTTGCTAATCCACTTTCTGGATCGTTTGCGCTTACATTTATTTCTATACTATTTGATGTTATAGCTCCTTCTTGTATTGCTACCACTGGAGGGGTAATATCTTCTTCTGGCTCTTCTGTTCCTCCTCCACTACTTCCTCCATTTAAATCAGCTATAAATTCATTCATATATGATACCAAATTTGCCCTTGCATTTGATTCATAGTCTGTACTATTTGCCGCCAAATCTCTTGCCTCCTCCGCCATATTTATTAAACCGTTATCTCCAAAGGCAAAATTGATTGTTATACTTGCTAATATTATTATGATAATAATTGTTATTACTAACGCGATTAACGTTATTCCTGCATTTCTTTTTGTATTTGCTTGTGTATGTGCATTTTTGTTTACTTTGTTATTTATGATTTTATTCTTCCTCATAACCTATTTTTCTCTCCTTTCATTTGTTTTTCTTTGCTTTTTTAGCTTGTTATTTGTTTTTCTACGTTTCAGCTCCATTTAATACCTCCTTTTGTTTCTTTACTAGAAAAACTTTTTATTCTTTATTAGTAGTTATTATAGTTAGTAAGTCTAACTATATTTCTTCTTCTTTTATTTTTTACTATTTTTCTAGTTTTATTCATTTTGTTATTTTTTGTTATTGTGTTTTTTTGTTATTTATATAACAAATTATATTAGTATAATATTTTTGCGTACCATTAGTACGTATTGATTGTATACTAACTGTTATGTTTTTTCAATAGGTTTTTCTAATATTTTTTATGCATATTTTATTTTCGCTTATATAAATTCTTTTAGCACGCAAAAAGGACAGACCATTTTGCAAAAGTTTTGTACAGATATTATTGCTATGCATAACTTGCATTATTTGCATAACTCTGTTTTCTACTTTTGCTAAACAGTCTATCCTTTTTATTTATTACTGAATTTGAATTTATTTCACTATATATTTTTTCTATTATGTCTTCCTTATAGTCTGCTTTTAAAGATGTATCTTTTTTTAATACATCCTTTAATAATTTATAATATAGGCTTTGTATATATAATGCTTGTGTGTGTGTGTGTGCAGTCTCAAGGCTTTCGCCGTTTCTTAAGTTGTTCATTTTATTTTTCTCCTTTGCTCTGATTTTCGTCACTTGTTCCTACTTTTCTTTACTTTTCCATTGCATTTTTATTTTACATTAAACTTTTTAATTTTGCAATACTATTTAGAAAAGATTTTTTTATAAATTTTAGGGATAAGAATTTCTGTTCGCTATAATATATACTCGTCAAAGGAATTTAATTTTAAATTTTGTCTTCATAAATTTTATGTACTGGAAATTGATTACCTTTTAAAATTTCTTTTAAGCAGTTTGGAACTATATTATATATCTATTTTGGTAAAACTTAAATTCTTTGTCCTTTTTTCTTTTTTTACCTATATGTTTTGGTAACTCAATTATAACAATCTCCATTGCATCTGTCAATATTGCTTTTTTTGTTCTTAGTTTCTATTTTAAAAATATTTTTTTGCCATAAAAAATTGGGGAAACTTCCCCACATTCTCTATTTCGTCATATTATTTATTTCTTTTGCCCTTTTCTTTTGTCTTTCTGGTGTAAGCCAAGCAAAATATGAAGAAACAAATTCTCCGTATTTTGTTACATCTTCTTCATTTTCATTTTTGTCTACATTTATCTTACCACTGCTACTTCCTACATTGTCCTGCTCTATTTCATTTTGCATAATTTCATTATATTGTTTTTTATTTTTATCCAAAAAATGCACCTCCTAAATTTTATTGCTGTTTTTTATAAAAGTGGCTTTTGAAACAAATTTAAGAACAGTGCCTATATAAAATATTAAAAGTCTTTTTCTTTGTTATCAAAAAGCAATCTATAAAAACAGAATTATTTTTAGTCTGTGCATTTTTTTCTTTTCTAATTCTATTAATTTTGTTTATTCTTCTATTTATTATACTATTGCTTAGTATTTTTGCCTAATATCAATTTTTTCAAATTGAAAAAACATAAATATATAATACATAATTATATCCATAAAGTTGATACTTACTCTATGCTAACCGCTTCTGCTACGCCATCTTGGTTATTATCTGCTACTACTTTATCAGCTATTTCTTTTATATCTGGTGAGCTATTTTCCATTGCTACTCCCATACCAGCATTTTCTATCATTAGCTTATCATTTACATTATCTCCAATGGCCATAATTTCATTTTGCTCAATGTCTAATTTACCTGCAAGCCATTTAATTGCATTCCATTTATCTACACCTTCACTGGTTATTTCTGTGTAATAGTATTCCAATGATACTTCTTCTGTACCAGATTTAATTATTTTTCTTGTCATACGTGCTACGTCTAATACATCTATATTCTTTATTTCTCTAAACTTTTTTATTATACTATTGAAAATGATACTACTTTTATCACTTATTGTAAATTTTAAAATATTTTCATTTTTTAAATCTTTTACATAATCATAAATATTGCTAACCAAATTTATTTTTGTTTTTTTACTATCTGGTTTATTTGCATTTTCTTGATGGTAGAACAATACATTGTTTTCAAGTGTTTTTGCTATTACCATATTTTCTGTATATACATTATAGTAAATGCTGTTTTGCTCACAAATTTGTATTATTTGCAAAGCTTTCTTTATATCTATAAATTTATCGTATATTATTTCACTTTTTTGTAAATCATATATTAAAGAACCATTTCCGCAAATTACATATTTGCAATCTCCAATATCATTTGCAAAATTTTTAACTGAATTGCTTGACCTGCCAGACGATAATACTATTTCTGTTCCATTTTCTTGTGCTTGTTTTAAAGCTGCTTTATTTTTTTCTGAAATTTGACCATAAGAATTTAATAATGTCCCATCTAAGTCTATTGCTATTAACTTGTACATAATTTATTTTGTATGACTTATTTTTATCTTTGTAAATTAATTTTTGTTTTTAATTTTATGTTTATTTTATAATTATTAGAAATAAATTGCTTAAATGCTATTTTATATCTAAATTAATTACATTTTTTAATAAACATATATAATACAAAGTATGTCATAAACTCCTTTCTTGATTTATTATTAATAGATTGGACATACATTATACCACTATATTTTGTTTTTACAACATTTTCTCAAAAATTTCCAGTTTATTTTTAGAATTTTAGTGCATTCTATGTACTGTAAAGGTACTTAAATCTTTACTTAAAAAATTAAAAACTATCACATTCTAGGAGGTGAATGATAATGGCATATTCAAACAGCAATACTAAAGTTGTTCCAGAAGCTAGAGAAGCTCTAGACAAATTCAAATATGAGGTAGCTAGTGAAGTTGGTGTTAACTTAAAACAAGGATATAACGGAGATTTATCTTCAAGAGATGCAGGAAGAATAGGTGGACAAATGGTTAGAAAGTTAATTCAACAAGCTGAAAGCCAAATGAAATAGTTTTTGCGTAGGACTTTATATTAGCAATAAATATTAGTTTATTATTTAATTTATTTTTGTAAAATTATTATTTAATTTGATTTTAAATTAAATTTATAATTAATTATACGTAAATTAATTAATATACTTATATATCTTGCTAAATCACGTAAAAAAGCAACCCTTTTAGATTAAGTTTTAAAAAGGTTGCTTTTATTTGCTTAAGCTTCTGGCTCAACTAGTCCAAAGTTCTTATTATCTTTTAGTCTATATATAACATTTGTTTTTCCTGTATCTACATCTATAAATGCTAAAAATCTGTTTTGTGGTTGTTCTTGTAATTTTAACTTTGCATCTTCTGGTGTCATTGGTTTTATATCATAGTATAAAACTTTTATAATTTCGTCAGTAACTTCAGTCTCATTTTGCATCATTTCATTTTTTACTCTAATTGATTCTGTCATATTTTGTTTATCTTTTTTAGTTTTCATTTTTCTAACTTGACCTTCTAATATGTCAATATCTTTATCAATTGATGCATACAAATCTTTATTAGCTGTAACAGCTCTAAAGTCTTCTGTATCTGCCTTGATATTCATTTCTGCAACTTTATCATTTCCCTCTGTTTTTATTGTTGCATAAACATCAAACTCTTTTCCAAAATATTTTACTAATCTTTCTGCCTTTTTTTCTATGTAGTCTTTGATTGCCTCTGTTGCTTCTAATTCTTTGCTTGTTATTTTTATATTCATAACTATTCTCTCCTTCCAATTTTTAATGTTCTTTAGTTTGAATGTACGTATATTATATATTGTATTTATTAAATTTTCAAGTGTTGGAGAAAAAATTTTTGAACAATTGGGACACTCCTTTTTGTTCAAGTTTTTGAACGAAAAGGAGTGTCCCAAACGTTCAAGTTTCCGTGTCGAATTATGTCGAACGATTTTTCTTGCAAAATGTATACTTTTGTGGTTTAATAGATATTGTAATTGCATTATGCGTTTCTTGGTATCATAAACTTTATCATCCATAATAGTTTGATCCTATAATATTAAATATCTATATTCACCCCTATAATAATAGTATTAGTATAAAAAATGAGAAAGGAGTTTTATTTACGTACGCATAAGGGCAATTATATCTTACGAACATAAAGGCAACTAATATTTTTATTAGTTGCCAAATTTTTTCATTTGTATATTTCATTTCAATTCCTTTTTTATTGTATCTATTGCAAATGCACAAATTACGAAAAAAGCTGCAAAAAATAATGTTGATTTTAAAACACTAGTACCTATGTAAAATAAATAAATGTTATGTACTGATTGATATATACAAAGTACAAATGCGCATAATAAAGATAGTACTAAGCAAAACTTAAGCCCACTGTAACATATTTTTAAAATAGATGGTTCTATTTTTTTGAAGTTTTCTATTATTAATTTCATAAATTCTCATTCCTCTCTTGTTTTTTACATTTATATTTTGTTCTAATTTCATAATGGTAAGTTTATATTTCCACACTTATGTATTTTTATTGCATAGATATTATTAAATTTTATATAAATAATTTATATAAAATCCGAGTTTTACGGTTTTTTATATATTTTAAAAGTTGTAGTAATTATCTTAAATCCAGCATATTATTATGTTAACATAAGTTTTGACTAAAATCAAATGTAAATTTTACCATTTTATGCTTTATATTTGTCAAAAAAAAAGATTGTAAATTAAATTTACAATCTTAAAAATCAAAATAAAAAACTGTGCACAATCTTTTATTTTACTATGCATTAGCAGCATTTAATTTTTTAGCTAAGTTAGATTTTTTTCTTGCAGCTGTGTTTTTTACTATAACACCTTTTGTACAAGCTTGATCTATTTTTTTAGTAGCAACTGATAAAAGTTTTGTTGCTTCTTCTTTATTATTGCTTGCTAAAGCTTCTTCAAATCTTCTTATAGCTGTTTTGTATTCAGATTTTATCATATTATTTCTTAGTGTTTTCTTTTCTATAACACCTACTCTTTTTATAGCTGATTTTATGTTTGGCATATTTTGCACCTCCTTTTATGTCTCGTAAATTATAACGTATATTATTGTATCACGAAAATAGCATTTTGGCAAGTCTTTTGAAAAAATTCATTTTTTTATGTAACTATCTTTTCAATATTACCAATGCTATACAATGGTATATTAATAAGCCAATCTTCTTTTTAACTCCCACAAAAGTCAAATGACTTTTGTGGGAGTTATCACATTTTTCAAAGGACTTTTGTGCAAGCCTGCATATTTTTCAAAGGGGTTTTTGTTGAAAATAAAATTTCTATTCTTTGCGCAACTGTTCTAAGAACATTTTGTTAAGCATTTGTGGGTTAGCTTTTCCTTTTGTCTCCTTCATTGCTTGTCCTACTAAAAATCCAAGTGCTCTATCCTTTCCTGCTTTATAGTCTGCTACTGATTGTGGATTATTGCTAAGTACTTTTTCTACTACTTCTTTTATAGCACCCTCGTCAGAAATTTGTATCCATCCTTTTTCTTTAATTATATCTTCTGGGTCTCTAGGATTTTCAAATAGCTCTTCTACAACTTTTTTGCCTATTGCAGAACTGATTGTACCTTTGTCTATTAGTTCAACTAATTTAGCTAGTTGCTCTGCTGTAAATGGTATTTGGTCTGGTTCCATTTCTTTTTCATTTAAAATTCTTGATACATCAGAAAGTAGCCAGTTTGCAACTGCTTTTGCATTTCCGCAGATTTTTTCTGCTGCTTCAAACATATTTGATAAATATTTTGAACTTGTTAAAAGTCTTGCATCTTTTTCTGATAATTTAAAGTCATTTAAATATCTTTCTTTTCTTTTTTCTGGCATTTCTGGTAAGCTATTTTTTATATTTTGTATATATTCTTCTGACAAGCGTATTGCGACTAAATCTGGCTCTGGAAAATATCTATAATCTTGTGCATCTTCTTTGTCTCTCATAGAAAATGTTTTTCCAGAAACATCGTCCCATCTTAATGTTTCTTGCTCTATTGTTCCTCCCTGTTCTATAACTTCAACTTGTCTTTCTGCTTCGTATTCTATTGCTCTTGTTATAGCTCTAAAAGAGTTCATATTTTTCATTTCTGTTCTTGTTCCAAATTCTTGCGCGCCCTTTTTTCTTACTGAAACATTAACGTCTGCTCTAAATGAACCTTCCTGCATCTTGCAGTCAGATACTTCTATATACTCTAATATTGATTTTAACTTTTTCAAGTATCTATCAACTTCTCCAACAGAACGCAAATCTGGTTCTGATACAATCTCTATTAAAGGTACACCTGCTCTATTTAAGTCAACTAAACTTCCTGCACCAAATTCATTATGGTTTAGTTTTCCTGCATCTTCCTCTATGTGAATTCTTGTAATTCCAATTTTCTTTGGATTTCCGTCATCGTCTTCTATTTCTATATATCCACCAACACAAAGTGGTTTATCATATTGTGATATTTGATATGACTTTGGTAAGTCTGGGTAAAAATAGTTTTTTCTATCATTTTTGCTATTTCTTGAGATCTCGCAGTTGGTTGCAAGTCCTGCTCTTACTGCATATTCTACTACTTTTTCATTTAGTACTGGTAATGTTCCTGGCATAGCCATACATATTGGGCATACGTGTGTATTTGGCTCTGCGCCAAAAGTTGTAGGACACGAACAGAATATTTTTGTTTTTGTAGAAAGCTCTGCGTGAACTTCAAGTCCCATTACCTTTTCAAAATCTGTATTTGACATTACTTTTCCTCCTTTATTTTTTGCACAAACTTGGTTGAAATTTATCTCTAAATCTATACTCCTGCTCAAACGTATACGCTGCATTTAGTATTGTTTCTTCCGCGAATCTATTTCCTATTAGTTGCATTCCAATTGGCATTTGCTTGCTATCTACACCACAAGGAATAGAAATTCCTGGTAATCCTGCAATATTTACAGAAACTGTACAAATATCAGCCAAATACATTTCTAATGGGTTATTTGACCTTGTACCAATTTCAAATGCTACTGTTGGTGATGTTGGTGTAAGTAGTACATCATATTTTTCAAAAGCTTTTGCAAATTCTTTTTTTACCAAAGTACGAACTTGTTGAGCTTTTTTATAGTATGCATCATAATATCCAGAAGATAACACATAAGTACCAAGTATTATTCTTCTTTTTACTTCTGGTCCAAAACCTTCACTTCTTGAATTTCTATATAATTCTTTCAAGTTTGTAAAATGCTCTGTTCTATGACCGTATCTTATTCCATCAAATCTTCCCAGGTTTGAGCTTGCTTCTGCACAAGCAATTATATAGTAAGTTGCTAATGAATACTTTGCTATATCCAAAGATATTTCTTCAACAGTTGCTCCTAATTTTTTATATGTTTCTATTGCTTCTTCTAATTTTTCTTTTACTTCCGCATTAATTCCTTCTGCAAAAAATTCTTTAGGCACACCTATTTTTAAACCTTTTACATCATTTTTCAATGCTTTTGTATAATCCTTTTTCTCTATATCATAAGATGTTGAATCTTTTTCGTCGTGCCCAGCAATTATATTTAATAACATTGCTGCATCAGTTACATCTTTTGTAATTGGTCCTATTTGGTCTAATGATGACGCAAATGCTACTAGTCCATATCTTGAAACCAAGCCATAAGTTGGCTTTAAACCTACTACACCACAGAATGATGCTGGTTGACGTATTGAGCCACCGGTATCACTTCCAAGCGCCCAAGGCACAAGTTTAGCTGCAACAGCTGCTGCACTTCCACCAGAAGACCCACCTGGTACTGTATTTAAGTTCCAAGGGTTAGATGTTTTCTTAAAATATGAATACTCTGTTGATGCTCCCATTGCAAACTCATCCATATTCATTTTTCCTAAATCTATTAGACCTTCTGAAAGTACTTTTTCTGTAACTGTTGCATTATATGGAGATACAAAGTCTTCCAACATTCTAGAACTACAAGTTGTTTTTATTCCTTTTGTACAAATATTGTCCTTTATACCTATTGGAATTCCTGCTAGTTCTGATTTTATCTCTCCGCTTTCTCTTTTTTTATCTATCTCTTTTGCCTGCTCTAAAGCTTCATCACATAATGTTGTAACAAAAGCTTTTACATCTTTTTCTTTTTCATTTATTCTATCTATGTATGCCTTAGTTATTTCTTCAGAAGTGAGCTCTTTATTTTTTATTTTCTCTTTAAGCTCGCTTACGGTTAAATTAGTAATATCCACTTGAAATTTCCTCCTTGTAAAATTATGTTGTTTTATTCAATTACTTTTGGTATCTTAAACATATTTCTTTCTTGCTCCTTAGCATTTTGAAGTAAAGCTTTGTTATCTTCAAAAACTTTTACATCGTCTTTTCTAAATACATTAAACTTGTCCGCTTCTCCAATTGTTTCTTCTAGTCCTTCTGTATTTGCATTGTTAACTATATCAGCAAAGTTTAATATATCTTGTAAATTTGCTAAATAGTTATCTATTTCGTCGTCTTTAATTTCTAAGTCTGCAAGTCTTGCTATATGCAATAACTCTTCTTTACTAACGCTTGCCATATTATCATTCCTTCCTGATTCAATATGTACAATTATATATGCTTTTTCCAAAAATTACAAGTGGTTTATGGCAGAAAAACAGGACAAAAGAAGGTTTTTCTTTTGTCCTGCTTAAGTTGGATTAGAGTGATTGATTGTTGACATTCTCATAACTAATCACTTTTGTTGATATTATTTTATTTAAGTACTGTTCATATTTATTTATTATCGTCTTTTTCAATTATTACATCAGCTGGTTTACCTGCTTGCTCTTGTTTTTTTCTTTTTCTGTTACTTATTATTGAATATATTATTATAATAACTATTATAACTATAATTATTATTGATAGTATCATTGGTATATTTACACCATCTTCGGAGTTTTGCATTATATTGTCTGCTGTTTGTGTAAATGTATTTGCAATCATTTCTTCTATTGTAAGCGAAGTATTATAATAATTTGCCTCAAAATATCCCCATAAAATGCTTATTGCTTCATTATCCATAATTGTATCTGCACTATATCCACTTAAATATCTAAACTCTCCTTCCATTTCTTGTTTAGAATCGTTTTTACATTGGAAATATGCAAATATAAAGTGACCTTCGTCTTCAAATCTTTCGTCATAAATTTTATTTAAATAGTCATCTGCTGCTGTTACATTAAGATTATTTCCATTCCAAAGTTCTTCTGAGTATGGCACAAAAAGTACATATGGTTGAATTCCAGTTTCTTTATAAAAGTCTTCTAATCCGCTTATTAGCACTTTTTCACTACTAATCCATCCTAATTGGTCATCATACCAATCTGTTTTGGTTACTACCCCTTTCAATGCTTCTCTTTGTTTTGTACTTTTTTCTACATTTGATGTGTTATTTGATGTTCCTCCAAAAAAATCAAATGGAATATATGACATCATCATTATAAAAAATATTATAATGATTAAAATTCCACCTCCACAGCCGCAACCTGTTCTTCGAGGATATCCAAACCCATATCCAAATATTGGTCCCATTGTGAAGTGTGGTCCTGAGCTATGGCCAAATCCTCCTCCACTGGAAAATCCTCCTGAGGATCTACCTCCACCAGAGAAACCTCCTGAGGAACGTCCTCCTCCAAAGCCTCCTCCGCTTCTTCCTGAGCCTCCACCACTTCTTCCCATTATATCACTTTCCTTTCACAATTTATTTAGGTTTTTAATGTTATACCTATAAAACTTATTTTTATATAAGTGTCCCAAACGTTCAAGTTCTTGAACAAAAGGCAGTAGTCCCAATTGTTCAACTGTTCAAATTAAGCCTTTTATCTTATCATAAACTTCTTCGCTTATATCCTCTATTGTTCTTATCTTGCCATCTTTTACGCATTTTATTTCACACCAATTATATTTTTTTACCAGCTTTAATGCTTCGTTGTAAGCATCTTGCAAATGAGTTTTACTACTCTCGTGAATATCCTTTTTTTCTTGGTGTGTTATTTTGTTTGCTCTTGTTTCCATTAGTTTTTGAGAATATTCTATTGGCATATTTAAAAATATAACTTCTGTCGGTACTGGGAGTTTATATAAATTAAATTCAAAGTCCCATAACCAGTTTAAAAATTTTTCTCTTTCTTCATCATCTTTTATTTTTCCTGCCTGATGTACCATATTTGCTGTTGTATATCTATCTGCTAAAATGATTCCTCCGTTATTATAGTACTCTTCATACCCCATTTTAAAAGTCGCATATCTATCTGCTGCATAGAATGTAGATGCTATGTATGGACTAATTGATTGCGCATCAGATCCAAAATCGCCATTCAAATACATTTTTACCAATGCTGAAGATGGGCTATCATAATTTGGGAAACTTACTGCCCTATAATCTATTCCTTCTTTTTCAAATCTTTCTTTTAATCTTTGAAGTTGCGTTTGTTTTCCGCTTCCATCAGTTCCATCAATTACAAATAACTTTCCTTTTTTCATTTTTACTTTCGTTCCTTTCCTAAAACAAATATCTCTTTATAAACTTTCTTACTGTATGCCAATATTTTTGTGGGTCTATGCTTTCTGCTTCTGCGTGAGCTGCACCTTTTGCCACATACTTTTCTTTTTTGCAACTAGCTGCTTCATATAATTTATCTAACATCCAAAATGGTACAAATTTATCCTTATCTCCGTGAATAAACAATGTTGGTATTTTAGATTTTTTTATTTGTTTTAAGCAAGATGCTTTTTTTAATGAGTATCCTGCCCTAATTATGGTTATTATATTTGCATTATATAAAGCTGGAAATGCTGGCATATGAAATAAATATTTAAGTTCATACTTGAATTCGTCCCAAACTGATGTATACCCGCAATCCTCTATTACCATTCTAACATTACTTGGCAGATTTTCTCCACTTGCCATCATTACTGTTGCAGCTCCCATAGAAATTCCATATAATATTATTTTTATATTTCCATAAGTAGCTATAAGGTAGTCTATCCACAAAATCAAGTCGTCCTTATCAAGCCAACCCATTCCAATGTATTTTCCTCCGCTTTTACCACTAGTTCGTAAATCTGGCATTAGTACATTATAGCCATATTCTATAAAATGTTTGGCATATTCCACCATTGAGATTGCTGACTCTGTATAGCCGTGTACTGCAATCACCCATACATTCGATTCTTTTTTATTTAAAACCTCATAGCTATGTAAGTTAACTTTTTTGTTTTGTATAAATATATCTTTAGCATTTTCTTTAAGCCATTTATCATTTTCTATTTTTTTTAGTTCTTCTTCGTCGTCATATTCTTTATTAAATATGATTGATTTTGAAGACTTCGGATTTAATGCTAAATTAAACAAAAAGTTTCCTGTAATAAATCCCGTAAAAATAATTATACATAATAGAAAAATTATTAAAATAATCATATTTAATCTTATTCTCCTATGAATTTTATCTGCATTTGTTGTTTCAAATTATATAATACAATCCACATTTTTTCAAGAAAATTGTAGATTTTTCTAAAAAAGGTTACAGTAACAGTTGATTATAAGAAAAGTAGCTTCGCCATATATGCGTTTTGCTTCGCAAATACGCACGGACCAAGGAAGCTTAACCTTGTTGTATAGCAAAAATCTTCGATTTTTCCTATACAATAAAAAAGACTACATCACATAATGGTGTAGTCTTTTCCAGTACTATCCTATGAAGGACTGTACTTAGGAGATGGATATTTAATCTCCAGTATTTTTCAGATAGTTTATGACTCCATAAATGAAGTCCGCATTGTTGAGCTTTCTAAGGTCTTTTGGAAAAAAGCTCTCAATTGCTCTTAATTTTGGTTTCCTTTGTTGTACTGCTTTACGAATGGCCTTTTTCATTTCATTTCTTAAGATTTCTATACTAATATAGAAATCTTTGGCAAGATAAGGATATAGCTCCTTTACTATACTTATCTTTTCAGGTTTCTTAATACAGTACCGTATCCCCTCAATGAGATACTTTCGTCCCTTGCTGTCTGGAATACCAATTTCTGTAAGCAGTTCCGAGATTTTTTTCAAATTAACCAAGCGCTCTCCTCTGTCGAAGAGTATGTTGTTTTCTTCTCTCAAGTCATATACAATTGACTTAAGCTCACTTACATCTGTCATCAGTCTGCTAATTACTTTTAGTAGTTCCTCCTGACTAAGACCTTGCAACTCCTCCTCAAATCTTCTTTGTTGCCGTTGTCTATCGTACGTCGTTTCCCGTCGTCCGTACATACTGACATCTCCTTTTTATAAATTATTGCACCTTTTGTGCAACACATATATTATATCATTTTTGCCATATTATGTCAATTTCACTTTCCGTCTTTCTTTTTCTAACTACAACTCTTTTCTATTCTTCGCGTTTTATAAATAGCCATTTTATCAATTTTTATATCAACATAAAGCTCAACAGCTTATTTAAACTGTTGAGCTTTATTATGACTATTTTAGCTAAACTAAAATAGTATGGAGATTTATTTCAGGTAATTTATTAACCCTTTAATCAGCTCCTTGTTGGTCAATTTTCCCCTCCTAGAGGTATCGGTTATGCCAAAAATCTCATTAAATTTTTCCGTCTTATTGGCAACTATATCTATAATTGCCATTCTTATGCCTTTTTCTATTCCACTTTGAGTTGTTTTTAATGTCTTTGCTAGACTTGGATATATGTCATGACACAACATAATATCTTTTTTATCCTTGCAATACATTATTGCTTCGCAGATGTATTCACGACCAACTGCACTATAACTAAGTCCAAGCTCTGTTAAGAGATTGTTTATATTTTCTCTTGTTATATTTTCATTGTCTTGAACTACATTATGTGCTTTTCCTTTTTGTAGCCTTGCTACGTCTGCCCTGAGTCTTAGCAATTCTTGCTTTAGCAGTTTTACCTCTCCTTCTAGCTTTAAAATGCGCTCTCTGTTTAACCGTTCTTGCGAGTCTTGTATCCGCTCGACAGCATTGTTTTGGGTTTTCTGATTTTTCATTTCCTGTTTTGTCATTTGCGACATCTCCATTTTTTTAAATTTATTGCACATTTGTGCAACATCTTTATTATACCATTTTCGTCACTTTATGTCAATTTAATTTAACATCTTAAAAAGTATGCAGTTACTGTTCACAACTTTATTTTATAGCAAACAATGTATGTTTTTATTTTAAACTATGAATTGTAGTAGCTACAGATTGAATATATTTTATTAATTTCCATAATAGCTATCAATCAATATTTGCTTTAATTCTGTTACTAATGGCACTCTAGGGTTTGCAGTAGTACATTGGTCTTCAAATGCTCTGTCTGCAAGCATATCTACTTTTGCTATGAATTCTTTTTCGTCTATTCCAGCATCTTTAAAGCAGTTTTCTATTCCTAAGTCAGCATTTAATTTTTTAATTTCCTCTATTAATGAATTTACGCCCTCTTCGTTTGTAGAAGCTGGGAAGTGCATTCTTCTAGCTAAATCCGCATACTTTTTGTCAGCTATAAAATATTCATATTTTGGGAATGATACAAATTTTGTTGGCTTACTGCTGTTGTACCTTATTACATAAGGCAATAGAATTGCATTTATTCTACCGTGCGCCATATGGAATTCAGCACCAATCTTATGTGCCAACGAGTGATTAATTCCTAAAAATGCATTTGTAAATGCCATACCAGCTATTGTACTTGCATTATGCATATGCTCTCTTGCTTCTTTGTTATCTCCGTGGTTGTATGCTTCTCTTAGATTGTTAAATACAAGTTCAACTGCTTTTTCTGCTAAACCGTCTGTAAAATCTGATGCCATATTAGATACATAACTTTCTATTGCGTGTGTTAGTACATCCATACCTGTATCTGCTGTAATTCTTTTTGGCAGACTCATTACAAGCTCTGGATCTACTATTGCTACATCTGGTGTTAACTCATAATCTGCAAGTGGATATTTTTTGTTTAATTTCTTATCTGTAAGTACTGCAAATGATGTAACTTCTGAGCCTGTTCCTGAAGTAGTAGGTATTGCTACAAATTTTGTTTTTTCTCCTAGTTTAGGGAATTTATACGTACGTTTTCTAATATCCATAAATTTAAGTTTTAAGCCTTCTACATCTGCATCTGGATGTTCATAGAATAGCCACATACCTTTTGCTGCATCTATTGGGCTTCCTCCACCCACTGCTATTATTACGTCTGGTTTGAACTCATTCATCATTTGAACTCCCTTGTTTATTGTATCAAATGATGGGTCTGATTCTACATCAGAGAATATTTCTGAATGTACATATTCATTTCTTTTTCTTAAATGATATAATATTTTATCTATATATCCTAAACTTACCATTGATGGGTCTGTTACTATAAATGCTCTTGTAATATCAGGCATTTTTTCCAAATACCCAATTGAGCCTGCTTCAAAATATATTTTTTCTGGGACTTTAAACCATTGCATATTAACCCTCCTATTTGCAACTCTTTTAACATTAATTAGATTTACACTTGATACATTTGCTGTTGTTGAATTTCCTCCAAATGTACCACAGCCAAGTGTAAGCGATGGCATATTGGTGTTATATATATCACCAATTGCTCCGTGAGTTGATGGAGAATTTACAATTATTCTTCCAGCTTTTACTGTTTCAGAAAATTTAAGTATTGTATCTTTATCCTCTGAATGAATTACTGCCGAGTGACCAAGTCCACCAAATTCAATTAACTTTTCAGCTAAAGCAATTCCTTCATCCGCATTTTCTACTACGTAATATGCTAGAACTGGACTTAATTTTTCTTTTGAAAATGGATATTCTATTCCCACTCCATTTTCTTTTAATACAAGAACTTTTGTCTCTTTTGGCACTTCTATTCCTGCTGTTCCCGCAATTTTGTATGGGCTTTGTCCAACAATTGCTGAATTTAAAGCGCCGTCTTTTTCTTTAATGAACATTGTGTCTCTTAGTTTTTGTGTCTCTTCATCTGATAAAAAGTAACATCCTGCTTCTTTCATTAATCTTTCGAACTCGTCTTTAATGTCTTTGTCTACAATAACTGATTGTTCAGATGCACAAATCATACCATTATCAAAAGACTTTGACATAACTAAATCATTTACAGAAGTTTTTAGTTTTGCAGTTTTATCGATATAGCAAGGAACATTTCCTGGTCCAACGCCAAGTGCTGGCTTTCCACAAGAATATGCTGCCTTAACCATTCCTGTTCCACCAGTTGCCAAAATTAAGTTAACATCTGGGTGATGCATTAGCATATTTGTAGCAGTAACAGATGGTTCCTCAATCCATAAGATACAGTTTTCTGGTGCACCTGCTGCTATTGCCGCATCTCTTAATATAGTTGCTGCTGCAACACTACATTTTTGAGCAGATGGGTGAAAACCAAAGACTATTACATTTCTTGTTTTGGCTGCGATTATCGACTTAAACATTGTAGTAGAAGTTGGGTTTGTAACTGGTGTAACACCAGCAATAATTCCAATTGGTTCTGCTATTTCTACATATCCCTCTTCTTCATTTTCAGAAATGACTCCTACAGTCTTATCATATTTTATACTATGATAAATATATTCAGTAGCAAACATATTCTTTGTAATTTTATCTTCGTAGATTCCTCTTCCGGTCTCTTCTACTGCCATTTTAGCAAGTTCCATATGATGCTCTAATCCTGCCATAGACATAGCTTTTACTATTCTATCTACATCTTCTTGACTTAATTTTAAATAATCTTCTGATGCTTTTTTAGCTTTTTCCATTAGAGTGTCTATCATTTGTTTTATTTTTGCTTGCTCTTCTTCACTGACTTCTTTTGCCATAGTTAATCACATTCCTTTCCACAGACATATTGTAAAGCGTTTGCAGTGCTATTTTGATAGAATATACTACTATTGCTTTTATTGCCCTGCTAGACAATATTGCTGTCCGCTTCTTTATCATATATAATTAATATAACAAAGTCAAGTAAAATTATTCCAGAATCTTAATTTTTTTAGTCTATTATTTCATACATTTCGTCGTTTATTTTTTCTAATCTTACATCAGATTTTAAACAGACAATTGGTCGAAGCCCCAGCATATCATGACTATATGTATAATCATCTATATTACCAACGGAATATGCGCTTTGCAAATTATTATTACTTGATGCAGGAGAAGCAATCCACATTCCAGAAGCTTTTGAAGAATCTGATTTTATATAAATTCCATAAAAGTCATTCTGTGTTAATCCGGTTATATATGTATCATATGAAGAAGATGTACTCCATTTTATATCATATCCATAGCTATTTGCTATATGATAATCTACATATTTATCTGGATGCGTATCTTTATATGAAGCGCAAAATAATTCTATTGTCGGTCCTCCTATTGAATATTCAGCTTTTTCTCCAACATATAAGTCCCATATATTTGTATCCATTAAATATGCTACTGCTTTTATATTATTGTTTGTGCTTGATGAATTTGAGTATGCACTCAACCATTTTGCCGCTTTACTATTACTCTTTATCCAGCTGTTTCCTGTATAATCATTTAATATATTTGTAAAATATACAGCATAAGATTTATATCCTGTATTTAATCTTTTACCTGCACTAGTACTTGGTGTATCAGTAGGAGCAATGTAGTCATCTGCTATCAAATATATATTATTTTCATCCGCATAAAAGATTCGCCATTTTGATACTCCGTCACTATTACAAGTATACCCTGTTACTTCTGCTCCGTAGTAAGTCGTTGCGTTTTCTGATATCTCTGAAGCTTCTATTCCTTGCTTTGGCGGATCAACTGGTTCTTCTGGCTCAGTCCCAGATCCTGGATTTTCTATTGTCTCGTCTTCCGCCATCACATTTGCATATTCTTGCATAATCTTATTCATTTTTTCTTCTGTGTCTATTGTTGTACTCTCTGCCATATCTTTAGCATCTTGTGCCTGCTTTAACAAGCCATTATCTCCTAGTGTTGCATTTATTGTCACCCCTGCTAATATGATTATTATTAATATTGTTATAGCTAATGTTAATAATGTTATACCTCTCTCATTTTTTTCCATAATAAATGCGCTCTCCTTTGCATAAATTTTGCTTTTTTATCCTTGTTGCCTTCTCTAGTTTCTGTATTTTCAAGTTCATTACTTATTGAATTTCTGAATCATTTCAAAAATTTTTCAAGCAATTTTTATGCTTTAATTCAAGCGTATCTATCTTTATTTATTATAAAACTTTTCTTACTTTTTACATCACAAATTAGAGTACCATTTTTTAATGTATTACTCTCTCTCTCTCTCCAGACTGTCCAACGAATATCCTCGTTTACATAAGATATCGTTTT
>CAKNRV010000006.1 GCA_930991035.1 uncultured Clostridium sp.
CTTGAACGTTTGGGACACTCCTAAAAGTTCAAGAACTTGAACAAAAAGGAGTGTCCCAAACGTTCAAGTTTGATTTATTTTTCTTTCTTGTATTGCTTTAAAGCACAAATTAATATATAATAGCATAAACAGTTTTTCACATTCTAGGAAATTGTATTTCCTAGAATGTGAAAATGGCTGAAATCGCTATTGCCTTTGAGATTTCCTCCTTTCAGTCGGAAACTCAAATCGGCATGAACAAAGAGCGACTTCGTCGCTTTGTTAGAGGGGAACAGAAAAATGAAAAAAGGATTAAAATTTTATATAGCATTATGGGGAGCAAAAGCAGGAACTATATTGCTAAAATTGTTTAGAAGAAATGCTACATTCTTTCCAGGGAAATTTGCATTAAAAGTGTGCCCGGATTTTATAGGAAAAATAGGCAAGCCACGTACCATAATTGCAGTTACTGGAACTAATGGAAAGACAACAGTATGCAATTTAATAGAAGATATTTTAAAAGATAACAATTATGTGTTTATAGATAACAAATATGGCTCAAACATTGATGCAGGTGTTGCTACAACATTAATAAGTGGCGCTAGCATTATGGGAAAATCAAAAAAAGATTTAGCAATTTTGGAGGTTGACGAGAGAAGTTCGCCTAAAATTTATCCGTATTTAACTCCAACATATTTAGTGTGCACAAATTTATTTAGAGATTCTTTAATGCGAAATGCACATACCGAGTTTATAAGCGAACTTTTAACAAAGTACATACCAAAGGATACAACCTTAATTTTAAATGGTGACGATTTAATAACAAGCAACATTGCTCCACTAAACAAAAGGATATATTTTGGAATAGATAGGCTAGATACGGATGGAGAAAAATGCGAAAACATTGCAAGAGATATTATTGTATGCCCAAAATGTAATGCAAAATTAGTGTATGATTTTGTTAGGTACAACCATATAGGACGAGCTCATTGCCCAAATTGTGATTTTAAATCTCCTGATATTGATTATCTTGCAACTAATTTGGATTTACAAAATATGAAGTTTACTCTAAAAAACGGAAACCTTGAAGAGACATATGATTTAATAAGTGACAACATTATAAATATATATAACATTGTTACTGTAATAACTGTTCTAAAACAAATTGGATTAAGCAAAGATCAAATAAATGAATCTTTAAAAAAGCAAAAAATAGTGGACACTAGATACAGCGAAGAAATGGTAAATGGGGTTAAAGTAATAACTCATTTAGCAAAAGGTATGAACCCAATTGCTTGCTCAAGAGTATTTGATTATGTAAGAAAGTATAAAGGAAATAAGGTTGTGATGTTGTTTTTGGATGATTTGCACGAAGCGGCAAATGGCAGTGAAAATACAGCTTGGCAATATGATACAGATTATGAATTTTTAAATGACGACAGCATAAAGCAAATAATTATTGCAGGAGCAAGGTATTTAGATGGATATGTAAGACTACAAATTGCCGGAATAGATAAGAGTAAAATTGTATGCAAAAGAGATGAACTTTCTGCAATTGACGATTTAAAATTAGATAATATAGAAACTGTATTTATCTTGCACGATTTATATGCAATGGAGTTAAAAGAAGCGGCAAAAAACAAAGTTGAAATAATGCTTAATAATAGAGACGGAAATAAATAGTCCATAAAATAACGAATAAAAAGCATAGAACTAATCCGCAAATAAGATGTAATTAAATTTGAAAGGAAAGGATTTTAAAGTGAATAAATTAAAAATAGAGATTTTATTTCCAGAATTTTGTAACTTATATGGCGATAGCTTTAATATGAAATACTTAAAAATGTGCTTGCCAGATGCAGAATTTGTGGAAACTGAGCTGGATCAAACTCCTACATTTGTAAACGAAGATGTGAACTTGATTTACTTAGGGCCAATGACGGAAAATACACAAGAAAAAGTAATAGCAAGATTACTACCATATAAGAATAGAATAGAAGAATTAATAGAAAAAAATGTAGTGTTTTTATTTACAGGCAATGCAGTTGAAGTTTTAGGTAAATACATAGAAAACGAAGATGGAAGCAAAATAGAAGGACTAGGAATATTTGACGTATATGCAAAAAGAGATATGATGCACAGACACAATAGTAGACTAGTTGGAAAGTTTGAAGACATCGAAATTGTAGGTTTCAAAAGTCAGTTTACTATGATGTATGGAGATAACACAAATTCATACTTTGTACAAGTAGAAAAAGGAATTGGAATAAACAAAGATAGCAAATTAGAGGGAATACGAAAAAATAACTTTATAGGAACGTACATAATAGGTCCAATATTGATATTAAACCCACTATTTACAAAGAAAATTATAAAAATGATGGAAAATGTGCAAAACAATTCAGCAGACAATGAGAAAAAAGAAGCAAAAGAAGAGCAAATCCACGAAAATAATGAGGATATTCAATTAGCATTAGAAAGTGATGTTATGGCAGCTTACGAAGAGAGACTAAAGGAATTAAAAAGACTGTAATTATTTTAAGTTACAATTCACAGTTATATTGATACCGAGAAGAAGTATATATTTTTTTATTTTTATTTCCGACCACCAACTGCGTACAAACTGTATTAACTCCACATACGTGTCGTTAACAGTTTGTAAACTTGTCGGTCCCCACCTTAAGCACGGAAATCAAAAATATATACTTCTTCTCTAAAAATAAACTGTACATTGTAACTTGCCGAAAAAGAAATACAAAAAATATAAAAAAACTATTTAATATTAAATAATAATATGATATATTATATACTGTAAATTTAGAAAAAAGAAAAGTATATATTTCTCGTATGATATATGGGAAAAGAAATTATTTACAATAATAAAAATGATAAAGAAATGAAGGATTGACGTGAAGAATATAAAAGATTATAATTTAGACGAACTCATAACAGAGATGGAAAATTTTGGCGAAAAGAAATTTAGAGCAGAACAAATTTTTAAATGGCTATATGTAGATAAAGTAAAAGAATTTGACGAGATGACCAACTTATCGCTCGAGCTAAGAGAAAAACTAAAACAAAATTACACTATGTGCAATTTTAAAATATTAAAAAAGCAAGAGTCAGCGGATGGTACAAAAAAGTATTTGTTTGATGTTCTAGATGGAAATGCAATAGAATCGGTTTTAATGCAATATAAATATGGTAAAACTATTTGTGTTTCTTCACAAATTGGATGCAAAATGGGTTGCAAATTTTGTGCTTCGACTGGTATAAAATTTGTAAGAAGCCTAACTGCTGGAGAGATAGTTGAACAAGTGCTAGCAGTTGAGCAAGATATAGGAGATAAAATCTCGAATATTGTTTTTATGGGAATAGGAGAGCCTTTTGACAATTATGATAATGTAATGAAAGCAATAAAAATTTTAAACAACCAAAAAGGTTTAAATATTGGAGCAAGGCACATCAGCGTATCTACAAGTGGCTTGGTACCAATGATATATAAATTTGCGGACGAAGATTATCAATGTACACTTTCAATTTCTCTTCACGCAACAAATGAAGAGAAAAGAAGCAAAATGATGCCTATTAATAATAGATACAATATAAAGGAATTGATGGAAGCGTGCAAATACTATATAAATAAAACGAATAAAAGGATCTCATTTGAATACGCATTGGCAAAAGACAATAACGACAATTTAGAAGATGCAAAAGAACTTGTAAAACTTTTAAAAGGGATGTTATGTCACGTAAATTTGATCCCAATTAACAAAATAGAAAATGGAGAATTTACAAAAAGTTCAAATGATAATATAATTAAGTTTAGGGATTACTTAAATGATAATGGAATAGTTGCGACAATTAGAAGAGAGCTAGGCTCAGACATAGATGCAGCTTGTGGACAACTAAGAAGAAAAAATTTGAAACAGTGAAAAAAGATAAGATGCGATAGAAATAAATAGGATGGTATATAAATAAAACGTCTAAAATATTGCAATGTAATATTAAAAAGGCGTAGAATAAATAATGTAACAAAATAGAGATTAGGAGGAAAAAATGGTTTTTGCAAAGACGGATATAGGAAAGGTTAGAGAGCAAAATCAAGACTATTACTATATCTCAGAAGAAACAAGTGAACCAAAGATATATATTTTAGCTGACGGTATGGGCGGATACAAAGGCGGAGAAATAGCAAGTAAATTAGCAACTGAATCAGTAAAAAATTATATAGAAAGCAATTTTTGTAATATAACCAAAGAAAAAGAAGAAATATTAAAATTAATAGCAAGTGCTGTAGAATATGCAAATATGGTGGTATACGAAAAGTCAAAAGAAAATGCAGAATTAGAAGGAATGGGTACTACTTTAGAGGTTTGTTTAATATATAATAATAAAGCATATATTGGACATATAGGAGATAGCAGAATATATAGAATTAGAAAAGATGTTATCAGAAAGCTTACTAAGGACCACAGCTATGTACAGCAACTTGTAGAGGACAAGAGAATAACAAGAGAAGAGGCAAAAACACACCCTAAGAAAAATATGCTTACTAAAGCGCTTGGATGCACACCTTATGTTGAACCAGACCTAAGAGCCAGAAACTTTGAAAAAGGTGATATTTTTATTATGTGCTCAGATGGTTTAACTAATATGGTGGAAGAAAAACAAATATATGAACTAATAAAACAAGACATAAATAAAGCAACAGATAACTTAATAAATGCGGCAAATGATGCAGGCGGATACGATAATATTACTGTTATTATAATAGTTTAAGAGGAGAAGATTATATGAATCTAGAAGGAAAGTTAATAGGAAGTAGGTATGAAATACTAGAGATAATTGGAAAAGGTGGAATGGCAACAGTATATAAGGCACAAGATATAGTTCTAAAAAGATATGTTGCTGTAAAAGTTTTAAGAGAAGAATTTACTACTGATGAAGAATTTATAAGAAGGTTTAATACAGAGGCGCAGTCAGCAGCAAGTTTAACACATCAAAACATTGTGTCTATCTATGATGTAGGAAATGAAGGTAATATATATTACATTGTAATGGAGCTAATTCAAGGAAAAACATTAAAACAAATAATAGACGAAGATGGAGTTCTACCTTGGAAATGGTCGCTAAACATAGCAATTCAAATAGCTTCAGCATTAGAGGTAGCACATAAAAACAATATAATACATAGAGATATAAAGCCTCATAACATAATAATTACAGAAGATGGAATAGCAAAAGTTACAGATTTTGGAATAGCAAAAGCTGTTTCAAATTCAACCATAACTGCATTTGGGACAACAATAGGTTCTGTACACTATTTCTCACCAGAACACGCAAAAGGTGGATATACAGATGCAAAGTCTGATTTGTATTCTCTTGGAATAGTAATGTACGAAATGTTAACAGGTAGAGTTCCTTTTGATGCAGATACACCAGTTTCAATTGCATTAAAACATATGCAAGAAAAACCAGTAGAACCAATAAAACTAAATCCTGCAATACCTTATTCTGTAAATAGAATAATAATGAAGGCAATAGAAAAAGATTTAAACTTACGTTATCAGTCTGCAACAGAAATGTTAAAAGATTTGAATATGGCACTAAAAGATCCAGATGGGGATTTTGTTAGAACAAATTCTAATGAAATGGCATATACACAAAGAATAGAAACAATATCAAATAAAGAATATAAAGAACAAGAAAATAGGCAAGAAACTAAAGAAGAAAAGAAAAAAGGCAAAATAAGACAATTTTTTGCCAAACATCCAGTATTAAAAGTATTGTTAATAATATTGATTATAATATTAATACCAGTAGGAGTATTCTTTGGAACACAAGCAGCGCTTAATGCAGGAAGTGTAAAAGATGTGCAATTACCAAACTTTGTAAATATGACTAGAGAAGAGGCAGAAACAGCTGCAACTGAGGCAAATGTACAATTGGAAGTATCAGAAGAATTTAATTCTGATGTAGAAGAAGGAAAAATAATTTCACAAGATCCACCATATATGGAAAACTATACTGTAAAAGAAAATTCAGTTGTAAAAGTAGTGGTAAGCAAAGGCGAAAATATCAAAATAGTACCAAATGTAGTAGGAAAAGAACAATCAGAGGCAGAGTCAGAAATTAAAGCAGAAGAGCTTAAAGTTGAGGTGATACAAGAAGCAAGTAGTAGAATAGAGGCAGGATATGTAATTAGACAAGAGCCAGAAGCAGACGAAGAAGTAAATGCTGGAGAAACAGTAAAAATATATGTAAGCACAGGAATAAAGCAAATTACAATGGAACACGTAATTGGTCAAACAGAAGAAGATGCTAAAAAGACACTTACAGATTTAGGCTTTGAGGTAACTGTTGTATACGAAGAAGACACAAGTAAGGACGATGGAGTGGTATTAAAGCAAAGTATAGACGTAGGAACAACAGTTGACGAGGGAACAAAAGTAACATTGACTGTAAATAAAGTGGAAGCTTTAAAAGAGGGAACTGTTAATGTAAATGTAAAATCACTAATAGGAAATACTACGCAACCAGATGTAAATCAAGTAGATCAAGTTGTGAACACAGTAAATGTACGTATAACCGTAACATCAGAAGGTGTTGAAGAGCCAGTTTATGATGAAGCTTGTAGTGTTGAAGAGACAAATTTGAGCATACAAGTATCTGGTAGAGGTACAATTACAGTAAAGGTATTCGTTGATGGAGTAAGAAAAGACCAAAGAACATTAGATTTAAACTCTGAAAATCCTGTCTTGAATATAGATTAAGACAATTTATATAAATTTAATAAAGATGGTATGTTAAATTAAAACTAGCATACCATTTTTATTTTTATTGAAAAAATTTAATAAAAATTAGTACAACCCACAGTTGCTTTGTTTTTGGGGTAAGTTGTGATTAGTAACAATATGTAATACACTTTTTTGCAATGTGAACAACAAAACTTACATTTGGTAAAAATTTGTGGTATAATAGAAACGTAATTAGGAGGTACTTTGTGCAAAAGGGAATAGTTTTAAGTAACATATCAAATTTATATAAAGTAGAGTCAGAAGGTAAGGTGTACGATTGTAATGCAAGAGGAAAATTTAAAAATAACGAAATAAGTCCTGTAGCAGGGGATATTGTACAAATAGATATAACTGACGAAAATAAATTAGAAGGTGTAATAGACAAGATAGAAGAAAGAACAAACTATATAAAAAGACCTAAAATGGCAAATATTACACAACTAATTTTAGTAGTATCTATAAAATTACCAAAACCAGATATGCTTTTGTTAGACAAGCAATTAGTCTATGCAGAATTTATGAAAATAAAGCCAATTATTTGCTTAAATAAAATTGATTTAGACTCGGCTAACGTAGCAAGTGAGATAGAAAATACTTATAGCGAAATAGGTTATACAGTTATAAAAACCGATGCAAAAAATGGAATTGGCGTGGACAAAATAAAACAATATTTGAAAAACAATATTACAGCTTTTTCTGGAAATTCTGGTGTTGGTAAGTCTACATTATTAAACAGTTTGCTAGGTGAAAATATTTCAGAAGAGGGAGTAATAAGCAAAAAAAATAAAAGAGGGAAAAACACCACAACGCAAGTGAGACTACATAAAATAGAAGAAAATTCATATGTTGCAGATACTCCAGGATTTTCTACGTTTGAGGTAAGTGAAATAGAGAAAAACGACTTAGCACAGTACTTTATAGAGTTTAGAAAATACTTAAATGATTGTGAATATGGAGATTGTAGCCATATTAAAGAAGAAGATTGTGGAATAAAAAAGGCACTAACAGAAGGCAAAATTTCGCAAGGAAGATATGATAGGTATTGTCAGCTTATGAACGAAATTGAAAAAACGCCAAAGTGGTAGGTACTGTAAAAGGAGGATAATGATGGAAATTTCAACATCAATTTTAAGTGTAAAAAAAGAAAATTGCATACAAACTTTTTATAATTTAGAAACAGCAGGAACAGATTATTTTCACATAGATGTTATGGATGGAAAATTTGTAGAAAATAATACGGTAGAGCTTATGACAGAATATTCTGAGTATTTAAATACTATTACAAATGTACCATTGGATGTGCATTTAATGGTTGAAGACGTTTTGCCATTTATTAAAAGCTTTATGATTTTTGAACCACGAAATATTACTGTACATTACGAAGCTGCAAAAAATAAGGAAGAGTTACTAGAGTGGATAGAATATATAAAGAAGAACAATTGTAAAGTTGGCATAAGCATTAAACCAGACACAAAAGTAGAAGATATATACGAGTTTCTTCCTTTTATACATACAGTTTTGATTATGACAGTAGAGCCAGGAAAAGGCGGACAAGCCCTAATTCCAGAGACCATTGATAAAATTAGAAACTTAAGAGAATATATAGAAAAAGAAAACTTAGAAGTAGATATTGAAGCCGATGGAGGTATAAATGCCGATAACATAAGCACTTTAGCAGATGCTGGTGTTGATATTGCTGTTGTAGGAACATATCTTATTGGTTCTGCAGATTATAAAGAGACGATTAAAATGTTAAAGGTTACTATATAAGGGTGCCTAGATAAAATAAAAAATCATTACCCTGAAAATATTAAAGTAAAAAATTCAAAAATTTGCTTGACATTTGAAAACAATTAGTGATATTATAGTCGCATAGAATTTAACATTTAACATTATAGTAGATTAAAAAAAAACCGCGTTTGCGGTTTTGGATTTTTAATCTACTATTTTTTTGTTTTATGGGGAAGGAATGAAGAAATAATGAAAACAAAGTACATTTTTGTTACAGGAGGAGTAGTATCTGGATTAGGAAAAGGAATAACAGCTGCGTCATTGGGGAAATTGCTAAAAAATAGGGGGTATAAGGTAGTAAATCAAAAGTTTGATCCATATATAAATGTAGACCCAGGAACAATGAGTCCTTATGAACACGGAGAGGTGTTTGTTACAGACGATGGTGCAGAAACCGACTTGGATTTGGGACATTATGAAAGATTTACAGACGAAAGTTTGACAAAGAATTCTAGTATAACAATGGGTAAAATTTATCAAGAGGTACTTGAAAGGGAAAGAAGAGGAGACTATTTAGGAAAAACAGTTCAAGTTATTCCTCACATAACAAATGCAATAAAAGAAAAAATCTATTCTTTTGAAAATAAAGGAGTAGATATTGTCATAACAGAAATTGGCGGAACGGTGGGGGATATAGAAGGCCTATCTATTATAGAAGCAATAAGACAAGTGGGGCTTGAAAATGACCACGAAGATGTTGTATATATTCACGTGACTTTGTTGCCATACATTTCTGGTTCTAATGAACTAAAGTCTAAACCGACACAACATTCTGTTAAAGAATTACAATCTTTTGGAATTAAGCCGGATATTTTGGTGTGCAGAACGGAAGTTGATATACCAGATAGTTTAAGGGATAAAATTGCGCTATTTTGCAATGTGCAAAAAGAAAGTGTAATTGCAAACAAAACAGCTAAATGCTTATACGAAATTCCGCTAATGCTAGAAAAAGAAGGACTAGCAAAAGAAGTATGCAAACATTTAAAATTAGAAAAATGTGAGCCAAACAATGCTACTTGGGAAGAGTTAAACAAAAAAATAGATAATATTGCTGATAAAGAAGTTACAATTGGAATAGTAGGAAAATACATAAAATTAGAAGATTCGTACTTGTCTGTAATAGAAAGTTTAAAACACTCAGGAATAGAAAACGGGGTAAAAGTAAAAGTTAAATTAATAGATTCAGAGAAGATAACACAAGAGAATGCAAAAGAAATGTTAAAAGAATGTAATGGAATTGTAGTACCTGGAGGTTTTGGAAACAGGGGAATAGAAGGCAAAATACAAACCATAAAATACGTAAGAGAAAACAACATACCATTCTTGGGAATTTGCTTAGGAATGCAAATGGCAGTGGTTGAATTTGCAAGAGATGTATTAAAAATACAAGATGCAAATTCAGAAGAATTTGACGAGACAACAGAAAATCCTGTAATACATATTATGAATGACCAGAAAACGGTAACAGAAAAAGGTGGAACAATGAGACTTGGTGCATACCCTTGCGTACTTAAAGAAAAATCTTTGGCTAAAAAATTGTACAAGATAGACACAATAAGCGAAAGACATAGACACCGTTTTGAGTACAACAACGATTACAGAGAAGAAATGGAAAAGAACGGATTGCAAGTTTCTGGAACATCACCAGATGGAAAATTAGTTGAAATTGTAGAACTAGAAAATCACCCATATTTTATAGCATCCCAATTTCACCCAGAGTTTAAATCAAGGCCAGACAAGCCAGCACCGCTATTTGTAGGTTTGGTACACAGTGCGGTGGAGCAAATGAAAAAGAAATAAAATGTTACTATTTAAGCTAATACAAAAAATGAGAAGCAATGTCTATTTTAAATTTTATGTTTCGGCCCTTTGGCAACGTACAAACTGTAAATGCTCATTTTATTCACATAACAGTTTGTAAACTTGTTGGTCCCCACCTTAAGCACTCCAACATAAAATTTAAAATAGACATTGCTTCATTAAAAAAATATATAGTATAGCTGTAAATTGCAACCATAAAGTACAAACTTATAAATTCATAAATTCTTTTCTATTTTTCTTCTTTATTTACTAGATCTTTTCTCTTGTATGCATTTATACACAATATTCCAATACCAACAATAGATGTAATAAATGTTATTGCAAATCCAACAGTTGGTATTAAGCTAATCAATTCAAGTACTAAAACAACTACAAGTGAGAATAATACAAAGTATACAGTTTTGTTTAGATTTAATTTGTTAGCTATAAGTTTACCAATTGACATACTGAACACTACATTTGCTATTGAGTATGCTAAAATTAGTAATCCAATTGCAAATACTGCAACAGAAACGCCAAATCCAGCAGTGAATACTAATAATATAAATGATAATATTATAATACCAAAGAATGCTAATAAGCCAATTCCAAAAGATTGGAAGCTTTTCTTTGATACAATCTCGCAAACTCTGTCTGCAAATTTAGGAGCAATCCAAATACTAAGCATAATAATTACAAAAGCAAATATTAAAGCACGTATAATGGACATAACAACTGACCAAACTATGTTTCCAGTATCTGCTGTAAGTATGTTACCACTAACTGTTCCTCCTACAACTCCATCTGGTACGTGAATTTCATTTTCAGAAGAATAATTTAAGTCACCATCAATTATAGGTTCTTCGCTCTCTGCAAAATTTATACTATTTGCAGATATGTAAGCATCACGTGAAATTTTTCCAGCCAAATTTGCTTCGTTTGAAAATAAATAGAAATTTCTTGCAATAATTGCATTTTCGTCCATTGTAAAAGAATTAGACATTGCATACACATCAGATGCAATACCAGACAATTTCAAGTTTGTGGCATAAGTAAATATGTTACCATATACTACTGCATTCTCTGCGATTTCTAAGGTGTCAGCAAAAACAAATAAATCTCCATAAATTTCACCAGTAATTTTTACAGTACTTCCATAAGCAAAAACATTTCCATCTACAATATCAGACATCTCTATATTAGTATCAAATAAAAATAAGTCGCTAGAAGTGTAGACATAGTTTGTTTCAAAAGATTGCTCGATGTTACCAGCAGTATCTTCAGAGCCATCTGAAGAAGTTATATCAGTTGCATCAGTTATGTCTGAATCTACACCAGAAGAAACTACATTACTAGGCTCAGAGCTAGTAGAGTTTGTGTTAGAAACTACTACATTATCAGCGGTGGTATTTGTTTCTTCAACAATTATGCCATTTACAGTATTTTCTGCACTAGTAATATCACTAGACACAGTAGAATCGCCTGTACTAGAAGCAGTAGTGTTGCTTGCACTAGACACAGTAGTCAAAGCTAAAATAATTAGCAAACAAAAAACAAGTAATTTTTTAACAGTATTTAGTTTCAAGAAAATCCCTCCTTTATAAATTTATACATATAATATAATTTTATGAAGGGAATGTCAATAAAAATTTAAAACATATATTGTTTGCTATAAAATAAGTCTGAGAGTAGAAAATTTACATAGTAACTTTCAAAACAAAAATCTGTCAATCTTTTTTGCAATAGTAAATGCAATCTTTACTAGGACAAATTTTTTGATTTTGCACATTGTCCAAATGGCATTTGCCATCTACTTGATATTTGCAATCACAAGAACAGTTAATAATAGTCAAAGTAAAATCACCCCATAATAATATTTGACTTAAAAAATTTATATTATTATGAAGTGATTTTTTTTAATTATGCACAAATTTGTAATTTTAAAATAATAATCCAAAAGATAAGTTATAGAAATATTTCTATAACTCATCTTTTGACAGAGTTTATATAAAATCTGCAATAATCTTTAACAGGGCAAGCTTCACATTTTGGAGAGCGGGCGGTGCAAATGGCTCTACCGTGATATATTAAAATGTGGTTTACGTCTTTTAAATATTCATAAGGAAAAAGTCTTAGTAAATCTTTTTCGATTTTTTCTGGTGTTTCTTCGTTAGAAAAGCCAATGCGGTTAGATAGCCTTTTTGCGTGAGTGTCAACTGCAATTCCTTGTGGTTTGTTAAAAGCCTCTAACATTACAACATTTGCAGTCTTTCTACCAACACCATTAAGTGACATTAGCTCTTCCATTGTTTCTGGAACTTGACCATCAAAATTATCAATTATTTTTTGAGCAGTTTCCTTTATATTTTTTGCCTTATTTTTATAAAAACCACAAGGATGTATTAATTCTTCTAGTTGCTCCAAAGGCATTTTAGCAAAATCTTCTGGTGTAGAATATTTTGGAAAAAACTCGGCAGTGGTTTTGTTAACTCTTTCGTCAGTACATTGTGCGGAAAGAACTACTGCAACAAGTAGCTCAAATGGAGTTTTGAAGTCCAAACTACATTTAGCATCTGGGTATGTTTGTTTTAATATATCTAATACTTTTATTGCATCTTCTTTTTTCATACGAACCTCCAGTTAAGATAAATTATTTTTTAAACTTAAATTTTATATTTCAAGAGCTATTACTAAAACTTAGCAAAATAAATGCTATATATTTAAACAGTTGTTTTACGATAATATTATAGCATATGACGAACTATGTCTGCAACCAAAGTATATTTGATAGTAACAAAATAACATAAAATCAAATATAATATACAAAAGAGGAGGTAATAATTATGTTAAGACTACTAAAAAAGACAATTGCAGTTTGTTTAATTGGATTAGGATTGGGAATATTGCTTATGTTATTACTTCCTATATCAGGTTGGCTATTTCTAATTGGAGTAGTTGTAGTAGCAGTTGGAATAATGTGGCTATGCTGCTAAAGGGTAAGGTTTTAAAATTATATAAATATAGGTAATGTGGGTTAGAATAATTAAAACCTAACTATATTAAGCAAGGAGGAGAAGTGTGTATGACTATTATAGTAAAAAAAGTTCCAAAATTCTTAAGAGGATTTGTAAAATTTATATTTGGAATTAAAGATAATACATAGGAAGAAAATCAACAAATAAAAAGAAAGAAAAGAAAGAAAAAAATATAAAAAATACTTGCCAAAAGGAAAAACTAATGTTATTATATAAGACATAATAAAGCTTTATTATGAAAATGGAGATTAAAGAAAAAACATTTCAAGGAGCGAAGCTACTTGAAATGGACGACATAAGCTGTGTGCGTGAGCATACTGATTATGCCGTACTCAAATAAAAAAAGAGTACTCAAATAAAAAAAGAGTACTCTTTTTTTCGTGGGAGGAGGTGTAAAAATGAAGTTTTATGAATTCATACAATACTTACAAAAAGAAAACCCTGACAAGGTAATAATGGTAAAAAGTGGTGCATTTTTTAATGCAATTGGAAGGGATGCAATAGTGCTAGAAAGTGTATTAGGCTTTAAAAGAACTTGCCATGCAAAGCTACTTTGCAAATGTGGATTACCAGTATCGTATGTTAAAGAAAATTTAGAAAAAGTAAAAAATAGATTAAAAGAAAAAAATATTAGTATAATTCTATATGACGAGGTTGAAGGAGGTAGATATAAATATAATAATAAAACTTATGATGTGCTATTTGAACTAGAAGGAGAAAGCATTAAAGAAAATAGAAATAGTTTAAACTGTATAGAATGTAAAAATAATGTGTATAATAAAGATATAAATAAATATGAAATAGAAAAAGAAAATTTTGATAATTTAATAAAAATAATAAAAAGCGAAATTGCTAAATTTTTTGATAAAAAAAGTTAAGATATGTTAAAATAAAAAAAGATGATTAATCATCATCTAAATTTGAAAAGAGTTTTGAGTTAAAAAAGTCCTTTAAATCAATATTTAAAGCTAAGCAAATGTAGTAAATGGTTTGAGTATTTGGTGCATTACATCTAGATTTTAGTATATTTCTAATGGTAGAAGGATTAATGCCAGCCTTTATACTAAGTGCATTTATATTTAAGTTATTACTATTACATAATTCTATTATTCTAAGCCTAATTGCTTCAGATAAACACATAAAATCACCATAAGAAGTATAGCAAAAAATAAATCTCGATATGCGTTAAAAATAACGCACAAAATACTTGACAAATAGAAATTAGTTTTGATATAATACGAATATGCTGATAGCATAAAGCAAAAGAAAAAATAGAATAATTAAAGGAGGAACTAAAAAATGTTGAAAAATGTGCAAAACAACAAGAAAAACAAATGCAAACAAATAAGAAAAGAACAGAAAGGAATAACGCTAATAGCGTTAGTAATCACAATCGTTATCATAATCATACTGGCGACAATAACAATCAACTTTGCATTTGGGGACAATGGTTTAATTAATATGGCAGAGGAGGCAAGAGACTTAGCTGCCAATAGTACAGATTATGAATCAAATGCAAGAGCAAATCTAGTGGCATATATGAACGAATATATAGCAGGATTAAACGGAGGAAGTAGCGGAGGAGGAACAGACGAACCAGAAGAGCCAACACCTCCAGAGTCAGAACCATTACCAACGGATGGAACTTTTAATGAAGATAAAGGAGTAAACACACCACAAATCGGAGACGATATGGAATTAGTAGAATTTAAAGAAGATACAAAAGAATGGGTATCAGATGAAATGAATGATAGTTACGAATATGTAGATACATCAATATCGGGAAATGAAAATAAAAGCGAATGGGCAAATGCGAAAGTAACAAAAAATGGAATAGATAGTTACTTTGTGTGGATACCAAGATACGCATATAAAATAACATATTATACAGACGCAGACAAAACACAAGTAAGTACAAGTAGTACGCCAACAGCCTATGGAACAATAGACATAAAATTCATAAATGGAACAGGAAATGTAGCTGCTGATGGAACACAATGCAAATATGCAAATGAAAATCCAGATGTAACAAAAGATTATGTAGTACATCCAGCGTTTACAACAGATGAAAATTATGGAGGAGGCTGGAGTAAAGAACTAGCAGGAATATGGATAGGAAAATTTGAAGCAGCCAGAAGCGACTCAGAAGGAACAATACAAGGAAGTGCTACAACAATAAAAACACAAGCGGGAGTAACCAGCTTTAGAAGCATAAAAATAGGAGAAATGTACACAAACGCATTAGCATATGCAGAAGAACTACAAAGTCATATGTTAAAAAATAGTGAATGGGGAGCAGTAGCATACTTAACAGAAAGTAAATATGGAAGAAACGGAACAGAGGTAACACAAAACACAAATGAAGATTATCTAACAGGAGGAGGAACAGGAACAGCATATGCAGAAACAAACACAAACCAAAGCTCAACAGGAAATGTATATGGAATATATGATTTGAATGGAGGAACTTATGAATATGTAGCAGGATACTATAAAAATGGAGATTCTACTTCTCTAAATAATGGTTCTTCATTCACAGATGGAACAAGCGATGCATACTCAACAGCTTACGATACAGCTGTTGCAGAAACAGGATATAAATACGGAGATGCAACATACGAAACATCTGGTTGGCACTCAGACGACGCCGTCTTTGTGAATTCGTACGTCCCTTTCTTCCTACGTGGGGGTTACAGGAACAGTAGTGCCACTGATTCAGGCATTTTCTACTTCTCCGTCAGCAGCGGCGGCAATGGCGTCGGCGACAGCACCTACTCATTTCGTTTGGCCCTTGTAATGTGAAATCTGTTATCTGAACCTGCATTTAACACTTTAAAAAAGTATGAAAATATAGTTCCTCTAGAACAATAGAGAGATGTTTTTTGGGCCAAGCGGAGCTAGGACGAAAAACGCTCAAAGAGAGAAAAATGACAACTTAAGTGTAAAGAATGATACAAAAACAGAAACATTAAAAAATTGTATGAACTCATAAAACATAGGGATATAACTGTAAACAACGCTAACTTTGTGAATTCGAACAACCCTTTCTTCAAACGTGGGGGTAACAGGAACAATAATGCCACTAATTCAGGCATTTTCTACTTCAACAACAACAATGGCAACGACAACAGCAACAACTCATTTCGTTTGGCTCTGAAATATGGCAAAAATTTCAGATATATTTGTTCAAGGATAAATATAGAGTATAAATGCCATACAAGTTATATTCCTTCCATAGCTACAAGCTATTGGTAAAAACATAAAATTAAAATATATTGCAAAATTATAAAATGCAACTTTATTATAAGTGACAAAACTTAAAAATTAATAAAAGAATAACAGAATATATTTTACAAAAAACATATCTTAGTATTGCAAAGGCTTATCACAAAAAAATGTGGATAAGTTTTTGTTAAAGAACAGGTATGTTTTTTGTTTTGTTAAAAATAGTAGAGGTAATTATATTTTATATAATCTTTTATAAAATATAATTTATATTAAAGAAAGGAAAGTTACAAATATGTACAAACCAAAACAAGTTGAAAGCAAACTACTAATATATCAAAAGTATGTAGATTTAATAGAATATGGATATAATTTGCTTATAAAATATCCAAAGTCAGAAAAATATGCATTAAGTAGCAGTATACGAAATAGTATGTTTGAAACATTAAGATTGATACTGTATGCAAATAAAATAGCAGATAAATATGTAAGAATAAAAATATTAACTAAAATAGATGCAGAAATAGCAATGCAAGGCTTTTATGTAAGATTTTCATATAAGCAAAAGTATATAAATAATAGCAATTATTTAGAATGGAGCAAAAGACTGGAAGAAATAGGAAAAATATTGGGAGGCTGGATAAAGGTATGCCTAAAAGAGTAAATAATATATATTTGAAAAATATAACATTTTCAAAATTGTTAGAAGCACATAACAAATGTAGAAGGCACAAGAGATTTAAAAAGCAAGTTATAGAATTTGAAATGTACTTAGAGAACAATATATTAAAGATAGGAAGAGACTTATTAAATAGAAATTACACATTTTCAAAGTATTTTGAATTTACAATATATGAACCAAAAGAAAGAAAAATAAAGACACTAGAGTATAGAGATAGAGTAGTACAAACTTGGTATGTGGAAAACTTTTTAAAGCCAAACTTTGAAAAAAGATATATAAAAGATACATTTGCTTGCATAGAAAATAGAGGGACACATAAAGCAGTAGAAAAGATGCAAGAATATTTAAGAAAGGCAGATAAAGAAAATGTAGATGTGTGGGTACTAAAATGTGATATACGAAAGTTTTTCTTTAATGTGGATAGAGAAGTATTATATAACTTGATAAAAAGAAAAATAAAAGATAAATACTTTTTAGATCTAACAAGAAAAATAATATTTTATAATGAGGAAAAAGTTGGAATACCAATACGGTAATTACACATCACAAATATATGCGAATATATACTTAAATGAGCTGGATAGCTTTATAAAAGAAAAGTTAAAGGTAAAGTACTTAGTTAGGTATATGGACGATTTTGTGCTTTTGCTAGAAAGCAAGGGACAAGCAAAAGAATACCTAGAAAGAATAAGGATATTTTTAAGAGAGAAATTAAAACTAGAATTAAATGCAAAGACAGCATATTTTAGAGCAAAGCAGGGAGTGAATTTTTGTGGATTTAGAATATGGAAAACACATAGGTTACTACGTGAACAAAGCAAAAAGAAAATGAAAAGAAAGTTAAAGAATTTTGAAAAACTATATAAAGAGGATAGGGTAGAACTAAAATACATAGTAATGTGCATAAATTCTTGGTTGGGTCACGCAAAACATTGCAATAGCTATAACTTGGTAAGAAAGATGCTAGGAAGTTTTGTGTTGAGGAAGAATGATTGCTGACGATTTTGCTGAGGTCAGCAAAATCGTTGAAGTATGAGCAACACAAAAAAAGTATAAAACAAGTGGAAAAGAACAATTGAAGAGGTTAAAAGATAAAAAAACAAAGCTAATGTTAGATGAATGATTAGATAGGAATTAATCTGAAAATAGTCAACAACAATTGTTACCTACAAACTATTGCTTTTTGGCAAATTATGTAATATAATTTTATACGTTAGAAATATAAGTATAAAGTCTTTAAAGTATGGCAATAATTGTATAAAATGCAATTAGAAAGTATAATAAGCATATAAAACATAGCTAAATTTCTAACTAAAACCAAAAAACAAGTTTATAGGTAACCTTTATATAAAAAAACCTAAATATATTATGCAAGGAATGAAAAGTATGAAAGCAATAGAAATTAGAAACAAATACTTAAATTATTTTAAAAATCATAATCATAAAGTTATACCAAGCGCACCACTAATACCAGAAAACGACCCATCTGTTTTATTTACAACAGCAGGTATGCAGCCATTGGTTCCATATTTGTTGGGAGAAAAGCACCCAGAGGGAAGAAGACTTACTGATTATCAAAAGTGCCTAAGAACTAATGATATAGACGAAGTAGGAGATAACAGACATTTAACATATTTTGAGATGCTTGGAAATTGGTCATTGGGAGACTATTTCAAAGAGGAGTCTATTGCGATGAGTTTTGAATTTTTGACAAAGGAGCTTGGTATTCCAGCAGAAAAAATATCAGTAACTTGTTTTGCAGGAGACGAAGATGCTCCAAGAGATACAGTTACAGCAGAGTGCTGGAAAAAGGCTGGTATTCCAGAAGATAGAATTTATTATTATGGTAAAGACGATAACTGGTGGATTGCAGGAGAAGAAGGACCTTGTGGACCAGATACAGAAATGTTTTATGATACAGGAAAGCCAGCGTGTGGACCAGATTGCCAACCATCTTGTGATTGTGGTAAATATGTTGAAATTTGGAACAATGTGTTTATGGAATATTACAAAAATAAAGATGGCAAGTATGAAAAGTTAAAACAACGTAATGTGGACACTGGTTTAGGCTTAGAGAGAATGACTATGCTTTTACAAGGTAAAGAAACGCCTTTTGATACAGAGCTTTTTGCACCAATTATGGAAAGGTTACAAAAACTTGCTAAGATTGACGATATTGCAAGTAGAAGAATTGTTGCAGAGCATTTGCGTGCAAGTATGATGGTTATAGCCGATGGTGGTAGACCTTCAAACATTGATAGGGGCTATGTTTTAAGAAAGCTTATTAGAAGAATGACAAGACATTTAAATAAGTTACAAGTGGATTTATCAGAGCTTGAAGGATTAATTGAGTTAGATATAGAAATTTTAAAAGATATGTACCCAGAGCTTGAGGCAAATAAAGACACGATAAAGCAAGTTATTATAGAAGAAAAAGACAAATTTATAAAGACATTAGCTCACGGAGAAAAAGAGTTTGAAAAAGCTATAAATAGAGCAAAACAAGAGAATAAACATGTAATAGATGGACAGACTATATTTAAGTTGTACGAAACTTATGGTTTCCCACCAGAGATTACAGCAGACTTGGCAAAAGAACAAGGCTTTGAAATAGACAATTCAGAATTTGAAAAACTGTTTAAAGAGCATCAAGAAAAGTCAAGAATGGGTAGTGAGCAAAAGTTTAAAGGTGGACTAGCAGAGCAAAATGAAAAGACAATAGCATACCACACAGCTACACACTTACTACATAAAGCTTTGCAAATAGTACTTGGACCAAATGCAACACAAAAAGGTTCTAACATCACAACAGAAAGACTAAGATTTGACTTTTCACATCCAGAAAAAATGACAAAGGAGCAAATTCAGCAAGTTGAAGATATTGTAAATGAACAAATAAAAAGAGATTTACCAGTAACTTGCGAAGAAATGTCATTAGAAGATGCAAAAAATTCTGGAGCAATGGGATTGTTCGAAAACAAATATGGCGACAAAGTAAAAGTATATACAATAGGAGACTTCAGCAAAGAAATCTGCGGTGGACCTCACGTAACACACACAGGAGAGCTTGGACATTTTAAAATTAAAAAGGAAGAATCAAGCTCAGCAGGTGTTAGAAGAATTAAAGCAGTGCTAGAGTAAAGAAAGGAAGATAAAAATGGCAGATTGTGTTTTTTGTAAAATAATAAAAAGAGAAATACCATCAGATATAGTGTATGAAGACGACAGGGTTATTGCATTTAAAGATGTAAACCCAGCAGCTCCAATTCATATATTGGTCGTACCAAAAAAACATATAGAAAATTTGTTGCAAGTATCAGAAGAAGATGGAGATATTATTTCATATATTTATAAAGTAATAAACAAAATTGCAATTGACAATAACTTTGCACAAAACGGATTTAGAGTTATAGCAAATTGTGGCAAAGACTCTGGACAAGAAGTTATGCATATTCATTTTCACGTTCTAGGCGGAAGAAAACTAGGAGACAAGATTGTATAAAATAATATAATAACAAAAGAAAAAAAGAGTAGATTATACACAAAATTTGTGTTATAATATATATAGACTTTGAAAAACGAGGGAGGAAGAAGTATGTTTAATAATATGTTTAACAGTAAATACAGTAAAACATTAACTATAATTCTTATTGTAGTAATAATTGCAATAATAGGATTACTTATATACTTTGGAATAGATGTTTATAGAAAATTCTATATAGAAGATGCGGCAGGCGATGCAGTTGGAGATTTTCAAAATAGAGTGACAAGCAACGTTATTATAGGTGGAAATGATGGCTCACCAATAATATCAAATGATGTAGATCCAAACATTAATATAAATGATTTGAATTTGAATGTAACAGTTGGAGACAACAATACAGACGATAACGACGACGATAAGCCAACACATATGGGATTTGATATGATTGGTACAATAGAAATTCCAGCAATTGATATAGAATACCCAATAATACCAGAATATCAAAACGGATTAAATGCATTAAATGTTGGTATAGTTGTATTATACCCAGCAAATATGGATTTGAACGAAGTAGGTAACATAGTGCTTGCAGGACATAATTATAGAAACGGAACATTCTTCTCAAACAATAAAAGACTAGAAGAGGGTGACAGCATATATATAACAGATTTATCTGGTGAAAGAGTAGAATATATAATTTATAGAAAATACGTAACAAGCACAAGTGATTCTTCATATATGAATAGAGACACAGAAGGAAGAAGAGAAATATCACTTACAACTTGTACAGATGACACTTCACAAAGATTAATAATTTGGGCAGCAGAAGCTTAAACGTTTGGGACACTCCTTTTTGTTCAAGTTCTTGAACGTTTGGGACACTCCTAAATGTTTAAGGGTAAAAATACAAGGAATATCTAGAAAAATAAATGGAATGCTTGGAATTTCATTAAAAATATAACAAAACTTGCAACAAAAAATTGATAAAAAAGGTTGACAAATTAGGAATGATGGGGTAAAATAATATATGCAGTTGATTGTTTGAAGATGGTGGATGTAGCGCAGTTGGTTAGAGCGCCAGTTTGTGGCACTGGAGGCCGTGGGTTCGAGTCCCATCTTCCACCCCATCAAAATATGTAAATTAATGCATAAAAAGTTATGCAAAAGTTTATAATAATTGTAGTAATTATAATTATTACAGGAAGTGTAAGACAAAACTAAATTTAATATTGGGCTGTAGCCAAGCGGTAAGGCATTAGACTTTGACTCTAACATGCGCTAGTTCGAATCTAGCCAGCCCAACCAAAGTTATATTTATATTTCCAAAATATTACTTAAAAATAAATTTTAGTATATACTAAGTACAAATTGAATATAATATAAAAGACAAGGAATTAATCCTTGCCTGACTTATCGTTTAAATTGGGGTTGCTTTTAGCAGGGCTGACCTCAATTTTTTTCTTGCTTATTTTGACAACATATCGAAATATGCCAGCAAATCCGAGAACAACTCCGAACGCAAAGAATAATGAAGCCATTCAAACGATGTACATAATATATCATTTTTTTACTAATTAATCAATATATTAAAAAGAAATTTGCACAATTCAAACAAAAATGGTATAATGATTATGTAAAACATTATGAAAGGAGTGCTATTATTATGGCACAGGTACAAGTACAGGAAGTTCTCAAGCGGTTCAATGAATTTGCTGATAGTTACATCCAAAAGGGCGTAACTTTGGCAGATCAGAATGCTTACATTCTCAAGAGAGAACACACAATACGTGTGTTGGAAGCAGCCAAGGGAATACTTGAGAGGTCAGCAGATGTTTCTGAAGAAGAAAAGCTGATTGTTCAGATTTCCGCCATTTTGCACGATGTCGGAAGGTTTGAGCAGTGGAAAACCACTGGTTCATACAAAGACGAGTCGACAGGAGGACACGCCCAGATTGGAGCAGATATGCTTCAATTTGGACTTATCCAAAAGTTTATACCGGAAACTAGAGATTATGACAAAATCATAATTTCGGCTGTACGGTGGCACGGCAGTCTGGAATTACCAGACGACCTTTTTGACGAAGAAAGGTTAGTTACCCAAATCCTTAGGGATGCTGATAGAATGGACATATTCTATCAGTGCACGTTGGAGAGCGATTACCAGGAACTGTATAAACAGGACTGGGGAGGACAGGTTCTAACCAGAAAGGTACGAGAAAAGTTCAAAAAAGCCGAGCCAATTGACTTTAAACTTGTCCAAAGCAAGATTGATATGCTTGCACTTAGGATGGGGTTAATGAAACAGCTTTCGATGTCAGCTAGCAGGAAATATGTACTGGATAAGAAACTACCAAAAAGAATGGCAGATTTCTTTGAAAGAAAATTTCCATACTATGAGAGAAGGGAGGTTGAATGGCTCAAGAACAACACTGTACTTTCACTGCATAGTCAAATATTGATTGAAGATTTTGACTGAAAACTGATGGCTTACAGCCTAACAGATAAGGTTTAAATTTTCAACAATAAAAAAGTAACCCGAATTGGGTTACTTTTTATTTTTCTTTATTATTTTTCAAATATATAAATCTTGCAATTCCAGCAATTGCGATTAATGAGATTACAACGATAAATTCAATGTCAGAGCTACCTGTTTGAGGTAATGGTTCTGGAGCTACTGTGTTGTCCACTATATTCACTGGCTCTTGAGGTTCTGGCTCTTCTGGATCAGGCTCAGGTACAACTGGTTCTTCATAATTTACTCTTATTGTAGGAGAAACATCAGATGTTTGTGATAAGTTATTACCATTATTTTCTCCACTTAAGTCTACTTGTGTGTTTGTAGGTAAAATTTGGTCAATTATTGCTTCGTCATAATCGTCTTTTAAGGTTAGTTTATAACTTAAGCTTGCAGTTTCGCCTTCACTTAATAACTCGATTGTCCAAGTTATAGAGTTGTTTGTTGTGTCAACTTCTTGTGATACTGTACCAATATTTGGTGTTGCAACATATTCAAAATTGAAGTTATCTATTATTTCTTGAGGAAAATAGTCAACTACTGTTATATTTCTTAATGTGTTATCTACTCTAATTACCAAACTGTCAAAAATATCATTAACAATTGTATCTTCTATTTCGTCATCAGTAATGTAAAAATATTCACTAGTAGTAGGCTGAGATTCAGTTCCAAAAATTTCTTCTGCTAAATCTCTATATGTTCTTTGAGTAGTAGGCTCAACTCTTTCTCCGTCTAAGTTTATCATTGCACTAATAATTTCTATTCCATTTTGTTCTAGACTTTCAAGCTTACCTTTTGTTCTTGTAGCAACTACTCCAGAATAAGTACTAAATGTGCCATCTATTGCATTATTTGGAACACCATCAGTTAAAAGTATGATGTACCTAGCTGTGTTTTCGTCAGAAGAAAAGTTTCTCTCTGCAATAGTAAGTCCAGCTTCAATATTAGTTCTTGGACCAACATCTAAATTAGATAAACCAGATATAGCAGATTTTACAGTACTAGCGGAATTGCTTAATTCGGATTGCAAAGAAGCATCATTTATTGTGCCTTCTTGTTCACCAGCAGTTGTATCCAAACTAGAGAATCCAACAACACCAACCTCTACATTAGGGTTTGTAGCATATAGTTTATCAACAAGTTGATTTGCAGAATTTATAACTGCTTGCTTTCTAGTCATATTACCCACAGAACCTTCTAGCATACTGCTTGAGTTATCTATTACTAAGAAAATTTCTACATTTCTATTACTTTCTTCAATAGATTTTAAATTTGTTAAAGTAAGAGTTAATGTTACAGATTTTTCTGTTTCGTTAAATTCTGTAATTTGTTTTTGAAAATTTGCATAATCACCTAAATCGATATTGCAGACATTGTTTTCAACAACCTCAAGTGTTGTTGTCCCTTGAACAGTATCTTCAGTATTATTTGCATCATCAGAATTCAATGTAATATCACTTGCCAATACTGTTGTTGTAGTTAAACTAAAAATAAATAAAAATGCTATAAAAGCAAATAAGTATTTTTTAAAAGTATGTTTTAACATAACGACCTCCATTCAAGCAATTTGTTTTTAAATTAAAGTTTTATACACATAGAATTGCTTATTTTTTTATAAAACTTCAAAATATATTATAACTCAAAAAAATGTGATTAGCAATATTTTTTGAATTATTTACAATTTTATGATATCATATATAAAAATTACAAAAAGGAATGAACTTTATGAATATTTTAAGCAAAACAAATACACCAGAAGATTTAAAAAAATTGAGCATATCAGAAAAGCAAGAGCTTGCTACCCAGCTAAGAGAATTGGTTATACAAACTGTATCAAAGACAGGTGGGCATCTAGCATCAAATTTAGGCGTTGTAGAGCTTACAATTGCTTTACATAGTGTGTTTGATATGCCAAAAGATAAAATTGTATGGGATGTTGGACACCAGACTTATGTTCACAAAATTTTGACTGGTAGAAAAGACAAAATTAGCACAATTAGGTCGTTTAATGGATTAGCTGGTTTTCCAAAAAGTTCTGAGTCTGAATATGACAGCTTTAATACAGGGCATAGTAGTACATCAATTTCTGCAGCTTTGGGAATGGCAAGGGCTAGAGATATAAAAAAAGAGCACCACAGTGTTATTGCGGTGATTGGTGATGGCGCACTAACAGGTGGTATGGCATTAGAGGCTTTAAATGATGCTGGTAGTAGCAAAACAAACTTGATTGTAATATTAAATGATAATGAAATGAGCATTGCAAAAAATGTAGGTGGTATATCTCAATTTTTAACTAGAATTCGTACTAGAAAATTATATAACAAATCTGATAAATATATTAAGAAGATGGTTTTACGTATTCCAAAAATAGGTAATAGAATTATAAAATTTGTTAGGAAAATAAAATATGGTATAAAACAAATGATAATTCCTAATATGCTTTTTGAAGATTTAGGCTTTAAATACCTAGGACCAGTTGATGGACATAGCATAGAAAATTTGGAATCAATACTAAAAAAGGCTAAAGAATTGGATGGACCAATACTTATACATACCTTGACTAAAAAAGGAAAAGGGTACCGCCCAGCAGAGGAAAATCCTGATAAATTTCACAGTACAAGCCCATTTGACATAGAAACAGGAAATTCTGTGCAAAGTAAAAAAGACGATTATTCTAAGGTGTTTGGAAAAAAACTTGTGGAACTTGCGAAAACAGATAAAAACATTGTAGCTATAACTGCTGCAATGAGGGATGGCACAGGGTTAACAGAATTTGCAAGGGAATTTCCCGATAGGTTTTTTGATGTAGGAATAGCAGAACAGCACGCTTTAACAATGGCAGCAGGATTAGCAAAAGGGGGATTAAAGCCAGTGGTTAGTATTTATTCTTCATTTTACCAAAGGGCATTTGACCAAGCAATAGACGATATTTGTATGCAAAATCTTCCTGTGGTAATGTGTGTGGATAGAGCTGGAATAGTTGGTAATGATGGAGAAACACATCAGGGGTTATTGGATATGGCATTTTTTAGATTAATTCCGTCTGTTACAATTATGGCACCAAAGGATTTTAAAGAATTGGAAATGATGATTGAATTTGCAATTGGTTTAAACAAGCCAGTCGTTATTAGATACCCAAGAGGCGGAGAAGGTAAGAAAAAGTTTGCTGAGCATAATGAAATTGAATTGGGAAAATGTGAAGAAATTGTGGAAAATAGGTTCAAAAATGTAGATAAATGTGTTACAATAGTAGCGGTTGGAAATATGGTAGAAAGAGCAGTAGAAGTAGCAGAAATGCTTGAAAAGGATAATATTGGTGCAGAAATAATAAATACCAGATTTATAAAACCAATCGATGCAAAAACAATAATAGAAAAAATACAAAAAACTGGAAATTGTATTACAATTGAAGATGGAACTATTGCCAGCGGTTTAGGCACAATAGTAAAAGAATTAATTGTTGATAATAATCTTAAAGATATACAGTTTAAAGCGTTTGCATATCCAGATAAGTTTATAGAACACGGTAATGTTGGAGAGTTAGAGAAAAAATATAAAATGGATGCGCAGAGCATTTATGAATATATCGTTGGTATGGCATTCTAGATTTATAATACAGATAGAAAAATAAAAAACATATAAAGATAAGTTTATAGGTAATACCTTCGAAAACCTAAATACATAATAAAAGGAAAATTAAATTGAATAGAAATGACATTTTAAGTAAAATTACAAATGACGAAGATAGATTTTTAGTAGCTAAGTTATTAGATAAAATAGAGTTTGTAGCAAAAAGAAACTCAGTAGAATATACAGATTTCTTAGATATTAGGCAAAGCAAGATGCTAGAAAAAGTAATGAAGGAATTAAAACTTAATAACTATTTACTTTATGGTGGATATTCAGAAGCGGAAAGAAATGTCTTAGTAATATTTCCAAATAAGTTAGAAGACGTGTTTAAACAAGGTCAGTTTGACTATAACTCTATTGTAGAAGTTATTAGAATAAAACTTCCAAATGAGCTAAAAGGAATGTATTCACATAGAGACTATCTTGGAGCAGTAATAAAAATCGGAATGAAACGAGAAAAGGTAGGAGACATAATTACAAATAACAATGGAGCTGATTTAATAGTTTTAAAAGAATCTACAAAATATATTTTAGAAGGGCTAAAAAGGTTAACCAGATTTAGTAAATCTGATTTTGAAGAAGTAAAAATAGAGGAGCTGAATATAGCAGAACCAAAAATACAAAGGCTTGAAATAATTATTCCATCAATGAGAATTGACTCAATAGTATCTGAAGCAATTAGAATTTCACGTTCTAAAGCAAGTGATATGATAAAAGAGGAGCGTGTATTTATAAATAATGAACTAATTACAAAGGGCGCCAAAGAAGCAAAAGAAGGGGACAAAGTTACTGTTAGAGGTAAAGGTAGATTTAAAGTTGGAAATGTTATTAATACTACTAAGAAGGGAAATTTGGTTCTAACGATTGAGAAGAGCGTTTAAGGTTTGTTGTTTGAAAAATAATTAGGTTTTGGCGTTTTATAATTAATACTTTATAAAATCTTGGTAGAATGTATGTTGTAAATGTTTGTTTTCGGCCCCAAATATCATACAAACTGTAAAACTCAACTAAAGTGTAAATAGTATGTAAACTTGTCAGTTCCCAACTTAAGTACTAAAACAAAATTTAAAACATACATCTTGACGAGATAAAAATCAAAACCACTATAACAAAATGTAAAGCTATTAAATCTAAAAGAGATAAAGAAAGGAATGAACTTTAAAATGGAGATAATAAATGGAAAAGAACTTGCTAAAAAAATTAGAGAGAAACTTAAAGAAGAGGTAACAGAGCTAAAAAAAGAAGGGATTAATCCAAAGCTTGCGGTTATAATGGTAGGAAATGATAAGGCATCTGCTACGTATGTAAGAAACAAAAGTAGAGCTTGTGACGAAATTGGAATTGAGTTTGAAGAGTTTTTATTAGAAGATACTATTACACAAAAGGAATTGATAGACTTAATAAAAGAACTAAATAATAGAAAAGACATAAATGGAATTCTACTTCAAAGTCCTATTCCAGAAAATTTGGACATAAGAGAAGCTTTTAATACAATCGATTCTACAAAAGATGTTGATGGTTTCAACCCAATAAATGTTGGTAAATTATCAATTGGAGAGGATGCTTTTATTTCGTGTACACCATTAGGTGTTACAAAAATGTTAGAGGCATATAACATTCCGGTTGAAGGCAAAAGGGCTGTAATAATAGGTAGAAGCAACATTGTAGGAAAACCTTTAATTCAATGTATGCTTAATAAAAATGCAACAGTTACTGTGTGCCATTCAAGAACTAAAAATTTAGGAGAAATTACAAAGCAAGCAGACATACTAATTGCAGCATTAGGAAAACCTAAATTTGTAACAGAAGATATGGTAAAGGATGGCGCTGTGGTTATAGATGTTGGAATAAACAGAAACGAAGAAGGAAAATTGGTTGGAGATGTGGATTTTGAAAATGTTTCAAAAAAAGCATCATATATAACTCCTGTACCAGGTGGAGTTGGACCAATGACAGTAGCAATGTTAATGAATAATGTGGTTAAGGCAGCAAAGCTAGGCAAAAATGTGTAACTACATATATATCTTCCACGTGGAACTACTTAGAACAAATAGCATAATTAAGATAATAGTAAAAAAGACATCATACGTTCGGGGGCTATTTCTAGATAGTGTTTTCATAAATTTATAATTTTTGCTAATACTATCTGGAAAGGAAAAGGACGAGGATTGAATATAAATTTTGATAAAAGTAAAATAAAAGTTATAAAATGCGGAGATGGAGCATATCCTAAAAAATTAGAAAATATTTATGCTAAACCTCAGGTTTTATATGTGCTAGGAAATGAAAAGTTATTAAATGATAAATCTATTGCTGTAATAGGTTGCAGAGATTGCACAAATTATGGATTAAAGAATTCATATAAATTTGCTTATGAGTTAGCAAGAAAAGGAGTTTGTATAGTAAGCGGACTGGCAAGAGGAATTGATTCGTATGCTCATATTGGTGCGCTAAAGGCTGAAGGGAAAACAGTAGCTGTATTAGGATGTGGATTGGACATTGTATATCCACCAGAAAATTTTGAACTGTATAAGGCTATAATTAAAAATAATGGTGCTATTATAACAGAATATCCATTAGGAACCAAGCCGGAAAAAATGAACTTTCCTATACGAAATAGAATAATTAGTGGAATGTCTGATGGAGTGCTAGTAGTTGAAGCTAAAAAAAGAAGCGGAACAATGATTACGGTCGGATATGCTTTAGAACAGGGAAAAGATGTATACGCAATTCCTGGAAATATTAGTAGTAGCACGTCTTATGGAACAAATGAATTGATAAAAGAAGGAGCAATACCTATAACAAAAATAGAAGATTTTGAATTTTTATACCAAATACCTTGACATATTTTGAGTTTATTTATAAAATATATTTGAAAAATAGGAGTAATGCGCCTTGTAAGGTAACATAAATATGTTGTTATGAACTAGTAAATAGTCAGAAAATATTATTTAATGCTGAAAACAAAGTATATTCAAAATAATATAACTAAGTGAAAAGGCACAGAACTCTTAAAGACTAATGAAAAATTGCGCAAATAAACATAATGGAGGAAAAATCAATGTACACATTTAATAGGATAAAAGTCAATCCTCAGTTGCCAAAAAGGATTGAAAAATTGTCAGTCATTGCAAATAACTTATGGTGGTCGTGGAATACAAATTTCTTAAAATTATTTAAAGAAATAGACATAGATTTATGGGAAAGAGTTGGCAAAAATCCTGTAAAATTTTTAAAACACGTGTCACAAGAAAAGTTAGAAGCTGCAAGCGAAAATCAAGAGCTTTTAAAACAGTATGATAAATTTGTAAAAGATTTTGAAGATTATATGAAGAGCAAGAATACGTGGTTTAATAAGAAATTCCCAGATAATACTGGTGATTTAATTGCGTATTTTTCGGCAGAATATGGATTAGACGAAATCCTATCTATATATTCTGGTGGACTTGGTATTTTGTCTGGTGATCATCTTAAGTCTGCAAGTGATTTAGGTGTTCCACTAATTGCAGTTGGACTTTTATATAAAAATGGGTATTTTTCACAAAAAATAAATGGACAAGGTGTGCAAGAAACAGAATATACAGATTTAGAAATAGAAGATTTGCCTATTACTCCAGTAAAAGATGTAGATGGACAAGATTTAATAATATCAGTAGATATGCCTAAAAAGAAGTTATACATTAAAGTATGGGAGATAAAAGTAGGAAGAGTTACGCTATACTTAATGGATTCTGATATAGAAGCAAATATTGCAGAATATAGAGGAATAACTAAAACTTTATATGGAGGCAACCAAGAAACTCGTATTCAACAAGAAATTGTATTGGGAATGGCAGGAGTTGAGCTATTAAGAAGACTTGGTGTAAAACCAACTGTATACCATATGAACGAAGGACACTCTTCTTTCTTAATACTAAAATTAATAGAAAATACAATAAAGGATAAAAAGGTATCATTTAATATTGCAAAAGATATTGTTAGTTCAAAAACAGTATTTACAACACATACACCAGTTCCAGCTGGAAACGATATATTCCCAATTGAACTAATGGATACATATTTTAAAGATTATTGGGATAAATTGGGAATAGATAAACAAGAATTCTTTAGAATGGGAATGAAACCAAATGCAAGTCTAAGTAGTGGATTTGATATGGGAGTACTTGCTTTAAAAGTAGCAGGTAAGAAAAACGGGGTAAGTAAGTTACACGGAGCAGTTTCAAGAGAGCTATTTGGAGACATTTGGCCAAATATAGATTCAAATGAAGCACCAATTACTTATGTAACAAATGGTATACATACTTGTTCATGGCTTCCACAAAATATTAAAAATTTATATAACGAATATTTAACACCATACTGGCAAGATAATATATTCCAAGACGAAGTATGGGAGAAAATAAATAATATCCCAGACGAGAAGTTGTGGAATGCTCATATGGAAAGAAAAAGAAAGTTAATAGATTTAGTAAAAAAGAGCACAACACAAAGATTACGTAGATGCGGATATAGCTATAACGAAATAGAAAGAATTACATCAAAATTAAGTGAGAATACTCTTACAATAGGTTTTGCAAGAAGATTTGCAACATATAAAAGAGCAACATTGATATTTAAAGATTTAGAGAGAATTACACAAATATTTAGCAATGAAAATAGACCAATTCAAATTATATTTGCAGGAAAAGCACATCCAGCAGATAAAGAAGGACAAGATTTAATAAAATACATCCACGAGATTTCAATGAAACCACAATTTAAGGGAAAAATATTCTTGCTAGAAAACTATAATATAGCAATGTCAAGATATTTGATAAGTGGTGTAGATGTATGGCTAAATACACCAAGAAGACCAATGGAAGCATCTGGAACATCTGGACAAAAGGCATCTGTAAATGGAGTTATAAATTTTAGCGTACTAGATGGTTGGTGGGCAGAAGGATATAATTCTAAAAACGGTTGGTATATAGGTTTAAATGAAGAATATGAAAATTATGAAGTACAAGATAAAGCTGATAGTGACGACATATATACAACTTTAGAAAATAAAATTTTGCCAACATATTATGATAAGAACAAAAATGGAATACCAGAAAAATGGGTAAAAATTATGAAAAATTCTATAATTTCAACAGGTGGAAAGTTTAGTACTTCAAGGATGCTAGTTGATTACGTAGAAAAATTATATATTCCATTATGTAATTTATATGATAAGTATTATAGCAAGTTGGACAAAGTAACAGAGTTTAACAGTTGGAAAGACGAGCTATATCAAAATTGGGATGATATAAAAATAACTCAGGAAAATAATTTGAATGATGTAACCATAGATGCAGGAAATTATATAGATGTACGTTGTAAAGTAAAACTTCCAAATATTTCTGTAAATAACATACAAGCACAAGTATATTACGGAAAAATAGAAGACAATGGGGTAGTTGACGATGTGTCTATAATTCCAATGAATTTAATTAGCGAAGATAAGGAAAACAAAGAATATACTTATACTGCTAAAATAAAATTAGTTAATGGTGGAGAGTATGGTTATACATTTAGAGTTATGCCAAAGCACGAAATGATATTGGATGCTGCAAACTTAGATTTGATTAAGTGGATCTAGTAGAAATAAGAAGCATATTAAGAGAATAAAAAAGAGTTTTATTTACCAATGTAGTAAAAACCACACATTGCGGAAAAAAACATAAAAACAAAGGTTACAATAAAATTTATAAAAATTATAAAGAAAGGAGATAAACAATGGAAGAAAAAAAAGATAATTTAAATACAAAAAAGAATCAAGAAGAAAGAGCTAAGAGATTGACTGAGAAAAAGAATACGTTTACATTTATATATATACTAGTAGGAATAGTAGTTATAATATTACTTGGACTTTTATTATATACTTGGATAACTAGTATGTAGGTCATAAAAAAGTAGATTTAATCTAAACAAAAAGTTGGCAAAATGAACATTCAATTTTGTCAACTTTTTGTTATTATTTACAACTTTACTTTTAAAACATACATTGATTTCTTTTTTAATAAAGTAGTCTAATAATACACCATATAATCTATTTCTGGGAAGATGCAATCTTTTTCTTCAATATCTGCTAAAAAGTCCTCATCCAATTTTTCGTCTGTTATCTGATAATACAATTTAGTGAATCTTCCAATATGGTCTTTTATTCTTTTTTTTGCGTAATCAACCATAGTTCCATTAGTTATAATAAACAACCAATCACTACTTTGTGCCAGTAAAAGTTCTCTTGCACATTGGTTTAAAGCTTTTCTACGTATAGAATCTTCTGGCTCATTTGGATATAGATGGGCAAGTTCTACCATTCTATTACCTGCTATGTGCAAATGTCTATGAGCATAATCATTAGTTGGGTTTAGCCATACTTCGCTATAACCATTAGCACCCCAGCTAGACCTACAAGGTTCTGCAACTTGCATTAAAGGATATTTGTCAATATATTCACTTGGAGTTATTAATTTAAAATTACACTCGTCATAATAAATTTTCTTAAATAATACATATAACCAATATGGTCCTTCATACCACCAATGTCCATATAATTCAGCATCATAAGGACATAATATTATTGGAGGATTTGCCATAATAGGAGCTAACTTTTCTATTTGAGCACTTCTACTATCAAAAAAGTGTCCAGCTTGTTTTTCGGCTGAATCTTTAGCCCATTGAAGATTATAATATTGCTTTTCGCAATCTTTGCCAGTAATTCTGTAATACTTTATTCCAGTGTGAACTCTAGCACCATTTGATGCAATATATGGCTTTATATAATCATAATCTGTATCGTAACCAATATCTCTGTAAAATTCTCTATAATTAAAATCTCCAGGATATCCATTAATTGAGCTCCATACCTGTCTAGAGGATTCCATATCTCTACCAAAAGCAATAACTCCTCCAGGAGAAACAATTGGTGCAAATGTGCCATATACAGGGGTAGGGTCAGCATACAAAATACCGTGCGACTCTGTAATAATATAATTTATACCGTATTCTTTTAAATACTTATCTGCCTCTGGTATATATCCACATTCTGGAAGCCAAATTCCACGAGGTTTCTTACCAAAATATTTCTCATAAGTTTGAACCCCAATTGCAATTTGAGCTCTAACGGTTTCTTCTGTTATATACAGAATTGGAAAATATCCGTGAGTTGCACCACAAGTAATTATTTCTAAAACACCAATATCTTGGAAATGCTTAAAACCTTGTATTAAGTTACAATTAAATACATCTTTAAAAACATACAAATCATTAGAATATCTTTCTAAATAATAATGCGACAATTTATTCAATTCTGGATCATATTTTGTACGAACCACTTCTTTTTCGCAAAGCTCAATATGTTTTTTTAGATATTTTATATATCTTTCTTGCAAAAGCTTGTTATCAAGCATATTAAGAAGAGGGGGAGTAAGCGACATTGTAAGTCTAAAATCAACTTTTTCCTCCTCCAACTTTTTAAAATTCAATAAAAGTGGAATGTATGTTTCGGAAATTGCTTCATATAGCCATTGCTCTTCTAAATAATCTTCACTTTCTGGATGATGTATAAATGGCAAATGAGCGTGAAGTACAAAGCTTACATATCCTTTTTCTTTTGTCATTTTTAACCAAAACCTTTCTTAGTATAATTATTGCTAAAATTTGCCTTTATAGTTATAAGGATAACAAACAAAGGCATAGGCAGAATTATATTATATAAATTAGTACAATTTTAAAACACTTATTTTAATTATGGTAGCTAGAAAGGGATATTTTTATATGGAAAATTTATATTAATTACGATGCTGATATATATTTAATCCAAAACATAAATCCAAAAGAGTAATGGCTACAATAATTAATTCTTGACTAATTAAAATCTATTTAAATGTAGAGCTGTTTGATGAAGATAAGTGCAAATTAATATTTTCTGAATTTAATTCTGCTTGTATCTCATCTTTGTACATTTCTTTATATAATTCGTAAACGCTATATATTTTACCGAGGTTTCTAATAAATGATATTGACGAAATTTGTTTTTCTTCAATAAAATTATTTTTAACATTCTTAAAGAAGACAGTTTTACCAAGCTTATCAAAAAGAATACGATTATTTGGCATTTCCATATCATTTGAAGTAGTAATATAGACATAGTTATCCATATTGCTGTTATTATTAAATTCTATTGGGCGTCTTCCAAGTTCAACTGAATAGTCACAATCAGCATCATTTAAATGCAAATACCAACTATTTGCAAAATCATTAATTTCAACTTCAAATTTATAATTCATTGTCTTATTTGTTACAATCAAAACCGGCTTCGTTTTATTAAAGAAATCTTCTCCATAGGCATTTATAAAATTTTGCCTATCTTCGTCAGAAATGTCCCAATAAATAAAGAGCATAGTAGGTGTTTGAGCTAATATTTTTACAACAGTCTCATTATATCTATAAGGCAAATCGTAGTATTCTACACTAGAAGTAAAAACTCTTTTCTTATCAGCAGATGCAACTTTTGCAGATTTTGAGGTTTTAGTAGCCTTCTTTTTAGTAGTTTTGCCCTTGGTAGTTGTGCTTGTTGTAGCAGTTTTACTCTTAGCAGTTGTGCTAGTTGTGGCTACTTTTGCTGATTTACTAGTAGTCTTTGCATTAGCCTTGCTAGAAGTGCTATCGGATATTTGACTGTTAGTTGATTTAGTTTTAACAGCGCTGTTGCTTGATACTTGTTTTTTAGTCGTTTTAGTAGCACTAGCGACTGTTGATGCTGTTTTACTAGCCGTTTTTGCTTTTGAATTCGTAGAAGTTTTTGCGCTTTCTTTATTTGCAGACATATCTTTGCTTGCTACTTTTGACTTGGCAGTTACTTGAGTTGAAGTTGCTGATTTTGATTGTTTTGTTGCTAAAGACACAGCTGTATCTTTAGATTTTTTAGCACTATTTGAAGAGGCTTTAGACGCAACTTTTTTGGTTGCCAAAGACACAGATTTATCTACTGCTACTTCAGAAACGCTTTTGGGAACTTTAGCAGTTTTGGCTACTTTTTTAGTAACTTTTGAGGTCTTAGAATTAGCCTCTTTAGTAGCTAAAGTTGCTTTACTATTCGATTTTTTCGATTTTGTTTCTGCCATAGCAGTAATTTTATTTGGTGCTGAAGCAGCTCTTTTAAAGACTTTTTCAGCTAATTTTAATAGACTATTCGTTTTTAACTCTTCTTTAGATTTTCTTGGCATTTCTTCCTCCGTAAAATAAAATATTCTAATATATAATATATCAAATAGAAAATAAATTCAAGAGAAAAAATAAATAATTTTGCAATAAATTTTAAATATTTAACCTTTTCTAAGCACATAATATTAGTATACTGTAAATATAATATATTGACATTGTATTTACTATATGCTAAAATATTTTATAGAAAGAAGGTGAGTTGGATGGCTCAAACATTGATTAATTTTAGAATAGACGAATCAACAAAAAAACAATTAGAACAAGTATGTAATGAATTAGGAATGACTATGTCTACTGCATTAAACATATTTATAAAAAAAGTAATAAGAGAAAAAAGAATTCCATTTGATGTATCCATTGATCCATTTTACTCTGAAAGTAATATGAAAGCAATTTCAGAATCAATTAAACAATTAGAAAAAGGAGAAATTGTTGAAAAAACATTACAAGATTTAGAGGCGATGGAAAATGAATAAAATTAGTTTTACTAAGAAATCTTGGGAAGAATATTGTTATTGGCAATCTCAAGATAAAAAAACATTAAAAAGAATAAATTTATTATTAGCAGATATTCAAAGAAATAATTTTACTGGTATTGGAAAACCAGAACCGTTAAAAGAAAATTTAACTGGTTTTTGGAGCAGACGTATAGACGATTCTAATAGACTGGTTTATAAAATTGAAAATGAGCAAATAGAAATTGTACAATGTAAGGGTCATTATGAATAACAGAATATGTTAGCATATTCTGTTATTTTTTTAGTTTTATTTTAATTATGTAATTTTAATAAAATTATTGCAAAAATATATAAATTTTATAAAAAAATACTAGTTGACAAAATGCACTCATTTATTGTATTATTAAATAGTACAATTTGAGCAAGAAAATTGTATAAAAAACTAAGTATGATATATAATAAAGTAAATGCGACGAAAAAGAGGAGTACGTTTTTAGTTTTTATAAAGAGAATAGAAGTGCATACGCTGAGAGCTTCTAATAAAAGCAAAACGGAAGGTAGCTTTTGAGCATATATAGCGAAATAGTAGTAGCTATATACGTATAACTTGCGTTAAAAGTTTTGAGATACAATTGAAAATTAATATAAACATATTGATGTAAAAAATGTTTAAGTATATAAATTGTGAATTAAGGTGGTACCGTAAGTAAACAGCTTGCCCTTAAAATAGGGGCAGGCTGTTTTTCGTAATTGGGAATGAACTTATTTTGCAAAAGAAAGGAGAGTTATAAAAATGGAGAGAAAAAATTTAAATGACAAATTTAATCCAAAAGATTTTGAAGAAAAAATTTATTCTAATTGGGAAGAAAAGGGGTACTTTAAACCAAGTATGGATAAAACAAAAGAAAGCTATTGTATTATGATGCCGCCTCCAAATGTTACAGGTAAGCTTCATATGGGGCACGCATTGGATGATACAATACAAGATATTTTAATACGTTTTAAAAGGATGCAAGGATACAATACTTTATGGCTTCCTGGTTCAGATCACGCTGCAATTTCAACAGAAATGAAGGTTGTTGAAAAATTAAAAAAAGAGGGAAAAACAAAGCAAGAATTAGGAAGAGAAAAATTTTTAGAAGAAGCGTGGGATTGGACTAGAGAATATGGTGGAACTATACAAACTCAACAAAAAAAATTGGGATGTTCTTGTGATTGGGACAGAAGAAGATTTACATTGGACAAAGGGCTTTCTGATGCGGTTTTAGAGCAATTTGTTGATTTATATAACAAGGGACTAATCTACAAAGGAACTAGAATGATAAATTATTGCCCAAGCTGTAAAACTTCAATATCAGATGCAGAGGTTGAGTATAAAGAAGAAGAAACACACTTGTGGCATATAAGATATAAAATTACTGGAACAGAGGATAGATACATTACAGTAGCTACTACAAGACCAGAAACAATGCTTGGAGATACAGCAGTAGCAGTAAGTCCAACTGACGAAAGATATACGGATTTAGTTGGAAAAACTTGCATTCTTCCAATTATGAATAAAGAAATTCCAATAATTGCAGATGAGTTTGTAGAGAAAGAATTTGGAACAGGTGCAGTTAAAATAACACCAGCACACGATATGAACGACTACCAATCAGGATTAAGACATAATTTAGAAATCATATCTGTTTTCGACGAGGACAACAAAATGGGAAGCCTAGTTCCAAAATATAAAGGAATGGATTTACTAGAGGCAAGAAAAGCAATAGTTGAAGATTTAAAGGCAATTGGGGCTCTTGTAAAAGAAGAACCTTATGTTCATAATGTTGGAAAATGTGAAAGATGCAAAAGTACAATAGAACCTAAAATTTCAGAGCAATGGTTTGTATCTATGGAAGGTTTAGCTAAAAAAGCTGCAGATTCTGTACGAAATGGAGAGGTAAGGTTTATACCTAAAAAGTATGAAAAACAATACTTTAATTGGCTAGACAACATACAAGACTGGTGTATTTCTAGACAATTATGGTGGGGTCATAGAATACCAGCATATTATTGTGACGATTGTGGACATATAAATGTTGCGAAAGAAGCACCTGCAAAATGCGAAAAATGTGGAAGTACACATTTACATCAAGACGAAGATACTTTGGATACGTGGTTTAGCTCAGCATTGTGGCCATTTTCTACACTTGGTTGGCCAAATACAGATACAGAAGATTACAAAACATTTTATCCAACAAATGTATTGGTAACAGGTTTTGATATTATAACTTTCTGGGTATCAAGAATGATGTCACAAGGCTTAGAACTTACAGGAAAAGCACCATTTAAAGATGTATTAATACATGGAATGGTACGTGACAGTCAAGGAAGAAAAATGTCAAAGACATTAGGAAATGGTATAGACCCTATTGAAATCATAAACGAATATGGTGCAGATAGTTTAAGATTTGCAGTTATTTCTGGAACAACAATGGGAAATGATATTAGATATATGCCAGAAAAACTAGAGCAAGCATCTAACTTTGCAAATAAAATATGGAATGCAGCTAAGTTTATAATAAATTCGTCGGCAGATGCAGAAGAAGTGAGAAAATTATACAATAAATTAATAAATGCATATGAAAATGATAAAAATGAACTTGAAACTAACAGTAAACATAAAGAAGAGTTACTAAAAATAGAAGATAAATGGCTATTAAATAAATTTGATAAGTTAGTAGCAGAAGTAACCAGAAACCTAGAGAATTACGATCTAGGTGTAGCACTTGATAAAATTTACAGCTTTATTTGGAACGAGTTCTGCGATTGGTATATAGAAATGTGCAAACCACGTATTTATAGCAATGACGAAAAAACAAAAGCAGAAGTTAGCTGTATACTAAATTACGTATTTGCAAATTCTTTAAAATTGCTACATCCATTTATGCCTTTTGTAACAACAGAAATATATGACAAATTAATAAAATTTGACGAGAAAAATGAAGACTTAATTGTTGCACAATGGCCAGAAACAAAAGCTACATTTGAATTTGATGAAGAAGAGAAATTTGTAGAAAGCTTAAAAGAAATAATAACAGAAATAAGAAATGTAAGAGCAAATTCGAACATACACCCATCAAAAAAATCAGAATTAATATTTGTAACAGAGAAGTATGAAAAAGAAATACTAGAAGCACAAGACTTTATACTAAAACTTGGTTTTGGAGAAAAAATAGTGATTCAAAAAGATAAAACAGGAATACCAGAAAATGCTATTAGTATTTTAAGAGATGGAATAGAACTTTATATACCACTAGACCAATTAGTAGACATAGAAGAGGAAAGAAAAAGGCTAGAGGAGGAAATAAAAAGACTTGAAGGAGAAGTAGCTAGATGTGAAAAAATGCTTTCTAACCCAGGCTTTGTAAACAAAGCACCAGAAGCAAAAGTACAAGAAGAAAAAGGCAAGCTTGCAAATTACACAGAATTGCTTAAAGCAACTAAGGAGAGATTGGAAAATTTGAAATAAGATAAACCTATGTGGACAAAAGGTATTGACCGCTTTTGTGAACGATTGGGACACTCCTAAAAGTTCAAGAACTTGAACAAAAAGGAGTGTCCCAAATGTTTAAGGTTATAAATATTTCTTTAACTTTTCTATTGTGTTTTCTTGAAATTGTATAAAATCATCCAAAATTTTTTGTGTGGTTTGATTTGCATCTGGATTTTGATTCTTTAATTTAACTCCCTCAATAATTCCCATATTAGTACCTTTTATAAGCATTTCTGCAATATGTGAGTTACTTTTATCTGTTATTGTACTCATTTGAATATCCATATACCCCATAACCTTTTGCATAGGTGGGAGTTCAGAAGGCAAATCTTGAAAATTTTGTAATTCAGTATTTACTCTATTTAAAATATCATTATATTGGTTGTATTGATATATTAAATCGTCTTTAAAATTTGAATCTCCAACTTTCTCGGAAATAGTAGAAATAGAGTCCATTCCCATTTTTAATCCTTTGTTTACAGTGTTTAAAATATATTGTTCATTTCCCATAATATTCTCCTTTCTTATTTTTCTTACATCTAGTATGGTCAAAAATTATAAAAAAATACTTGCATAGAGTGCAAAAAAATATTAAAATAGAAAAGTCACGTAAAATTTTAAAACCAAAAAATTTCAACTAGAGTTATGCTCTAGATAGGAATAATAGCAAAAATGAAAAAATAATTAAAAACAAACAAGAAAACTAGTCATAAAATGGAAACAATTGCATACATATATATAAAGACAAGTTGTTAAAGCTAAAGACACAAAGCTGAAACGAATGTAAAAAATAAAAGTAAAAATAGTATTAAGAAAACAAAGACAAGTTGGAGGTGGTGCAAATGATAAGAAAGGGAAATGCAAGAGATGCAGAAACAATTGCAAGTATAAAAATAGACACTTGGAGAAAAACATATTTGAATATTTTTCCAGACTCAATTTTGGACAATTTAGACGTAAAACAAGAAACTCAAAGATATTTGCAAAATCTAAAAGATAGACAAGTATTAGTTTATGAAGAGAATGGAAAAGTAATTGCTTATTGTTATTTTGGAGAGAGAAAGCAAGAAGAGTTTTACCAATATAGTGGAGAAGTTTTTGCATTATATGTGAAAAGCGATTGCCAAAAGCGAGGAGTTGGAACTGAACTTTTAAAAGAAGCTATTAAACAATTGTCTCAAACACATTCACATATTTTGCTATGGTGTGCAAAGGAAAACACAAGGGCTATTTCTTTTTATAAAAAGAATGGACTAGATAGTATAGGTGAAAAAATAGAAAATATTGGTGGAAAAAATGTAGAAAAGGTAGCTTTAGGAATAAGTGTAGAAAAGGTTTACAATTTAAAAAAATCTGCTAATTATATTGAAAATGAAGAAAATATTGCAATTTATACAAACCCAGATTTGATTTTTCTAAAAAACGAGACTTGCACGTGGTTTAAGCAAATTATACAACACAAAGAAACAAAGAATGTACCACAAAAGTTTATTGACTATTTAATAAAAAAAGATGTTATTCAATGAGTTTAGAATTGTTACTAAATTATAGAATAAAACATACATATTCACTGGATATAAACCTTATAAAAAGGAGGGCATATAGTGATAAATGGTTTTACCGAAAAAGAGATAATTGATTTAATTTGGAGTAGACCAAATTTTGCACAAATAGAACTTACACGAAATTGCAATTTTAAGTGCAAATTTTGTTTTGAAAACTGTGATTCTTCTAGTAAATATGAAGATAAATCACCAGAAATGTGGAAAAAGGTAATAGACGATTTATATGAACTGGGACTCAAAAAAATTCATTTTTCTGGTGGAGAGAATTTTTTATACACACATTTTTTAGAAATTGTAAAGTACTCTAAAGAAAAAGGTTTTGTTAATCTAATAAATACTAATGGCTCTATGGATATAACTAGTATATTGCCATATTCGGATGAATTTGTTTTTTCGCTTCACGGGTATGGAGAGGTAAATGATAAAATAACTGGATTTAAAGGCTCTTTTGAAAAAACAATTCGTAATATAGAGAGGGCAGTTGATGCTGGAAAAGCAGTATCTGTAAATACAGTTTTGATAAAAGAAAATTTTGATAATTATGATAAATTATTTGATTATTTAAGTTCTAAGTTTAATTCGCTAACATATTCACCAACAATAGCAATTCCTTGCTATACAGGAAAAAAATTCGATTCTTTAAATGTTCCAATGAAAAAAGAAAATTTGAAAAAATATTTGCAGTATGTACAAAAAGTAGGAAGAGACAGAATTGTGTATAAACACGGATTATATGGATTATTGGGAGAAGAAAATAAAAAAATACAGATGCCAGTTTGTGCTGCTGGAAAGAGCAAGTTAATTATTAAATACAATGGAAATGTGTATCCGTGTAATTTTTTCCAAACTGAAGAATTCCTTTGCGGAAATGTTTTTGAAGAAGATATCCATAATATATGGAAGCAAGGAAAGGGATTTAAAATTTTTCGAGCATATTATTTGCAAAATGATTTACCAGAGGATTGTATGCATTGCAAAAAACATAATAATTGTTATTCTGGTTGTAGGGCTTGGAATGCAAGTTATATGCACGAAGAAATAAAAATAAAGAAAGAGAGGGATGTACGCTGTGAGATTATCGATGCATATGTTGGAGCTTGAAATTACAACCAAGTGTAATTTGAATTGCTTACATTGTTATAACAGGGAAAACAAAAATCTTGATATGGATTTTGACGAAATTGTGAATTTGATACATTTTGCAAATAAGCATAGAATCCATACATTTACAATATCTGGAGGAGAGGCAGCTTTGCATCCAGAATTTTCGAAAATATGTGCATATTTAAAAGAGAATAGGAATAAATTAGAAAATATAAGTAAAATAACGATGCAAACAAATGGCTATATTCGAAAATTGAATTTAGAGGATTTACAGGGTTTTGACTATATCCACTTAAGTTTTGACATAGACGAAAATGGTGTAAGAAATATTAGCAGTCAAAAAACAATTGAGCTTGCGAAAGACTTGCAGAATGTTGGAATTAAGCCATATTTGTTTACTACAGTACATAAAAAGAATGTGGATTTTATTGACGAGATTGTAGAAATTGCAAATGAAAATAAAGTTCCTATTGCTTTTAATTTTTGCATTGATACAGGAAGAGATACAGAGTTTTTGTTAAGTAAACAAGAAAAAATTACAGCTATTCAAAAACTTTTAAAGTACGAAAAAGAAAGTAAAATTAATAAATTAAAACACCCTTATGTGAATTCATTTAAGAAAATGGCATTGGAAAAAGGGGAACAATTTAGAATTAAAGGCGGTTGTACAGCTGGAATTGCATCTTGCTCTGTTCTGGCAAATGGAGACGTTATACCGTGCCCATTTGTTAGAGTAAAAGCAGGAAACATTCATAAAGAGCCTTTAGAAAAAATATGGCTAGAATCCAAAGTGTTTAATGAAATACGTGACAGAAAAAATTATGAAGGATGCGGCAACTGTAAGTTTTTAGCATATTGTGGAGGATGTAGAAGATCTGCTTATCAAAGTAGCAATAAACTTAATGGATTCGATGCTAATTGTATAGGAAGAGAGGAGGTGTCGTAATGGATAGACAAGATTGGGAAATGAGTGTAGAAGAATTCAACGATTGTGGATGCGCAATGAACGGAGATTAGAGTAATAATCTACATAAACACCCCTAAATTTTAATTTAGGGGTGTTTAATCGAGTAGCAAATAACTTTAATAAAGTTATAAAGTTCACTAATACGTTTTAGTATAGGGATAATCCATATACTCTTGCTGCATTTTTGAACAAGATTTGCTCTTTTACTTTAGGAGTAGCATTTAAGTTCCGTATTACCTCAAGTTCTTTTTGAGGATCTCCCCAAGGAGAGTCTGTACCAAAAAGAATTTTATGGCTAGGTAAGTATTTTAGAACTTTCCAATAAATATCCTCTGGTGCAAAGATATGCTCTGGAGAATATAATGCTGAAAATCTACTCTCAAACATAAAAGTAGAAGGGCAACAGTCAATAAATACATTTTCCAAAAGACCAATTTCGTTTAACACAGTTGTGTCTAATGCTCCTGCGTGCGCAATTACAACTTTTAAAGTAGGATTGTTTTTAGCAAAAGCAATTGCATTTTTTGCACTTTCTAAGTCTCGAATTCCAGTATGAATAAGAAAAGGCCTAAAAGAATGAACCTTAAAATCTGCCACACTTACTTGATCATTCCAAGGATGTAGTTTAAAGCCAACAAAATCATTTGGATAATTGTTCTCCCAAAAATCAATTTCGTTTTGAATGGTTGATTTACACAGAAGGACATAGATAAGTGGCTTTATAGTCCTGCGGTAAGGTGAAGTTATTGCAATTAATGCTTGGTTATATTTCCGCAGGGGGTCAACAGAACCTTCATAAGTAATATAACCACAAGTGTTACATTGCAAAAGCATATGATTGTTCTTTTCCACAACTTGTATTCGGTGCTTGTTTGAAGAACCTTTGAGTTCAATGGAACTATTAATTACATCGTGCTCTTTGAAATTATTGGAATCTTTAGAACTATTAGGACATCTAAAGAGTTCCAATTTGGGGTTGAGTGCAGGAAAAGCAATATCTATTTTGTTTTTATGCATTTCCTCCAAGAACCGATTGAAGTTGTAATCCGGGTAATAAAAATAATTACCCAGTGTATTAACGTGAACGTGTGAATTGATAATCATTAATTTCACTCCTTTACAAGTTTGACATATATATTATCACATTTTTCGTAAAAAATCATAAAATGTCGAAAAGTTTTCAATATTCGGCAAAACTTCCTAGGTTTCGCTATTGGAAAAAAATGTAAATAAGACTATAATACACATAGAAGAAAAAATAAAAAAGGAGGGTTGTATGTGAATATAAATTTTGACAGAGAGGACAAGCAGTTGGTGGTAGAAATTACTGAAGAGATTGATCACCACGTAGCAGAAAAAATAAGGAGGAAAGTTGATAATGAAATTACAAGATATATGCCTAGAAAAACTATATTTGATTTTAGTAGGGTTTCTTTTATGGATAGTGCAGGTATTGGGATGTTAATTGGAAGATACAAAATGATGAAATTAATTGGTGGAAGCTTGGAAATAGTAAATATAAGTGAAACGGTAAAAAGAATATTAGAAATGAGCGGAATAAATAAAATTATACCTATAAAAACAGCAATATAATAAAGCAAAAGTGATGTAAAGAATACAAAATATAGTGTCACAAAATTAAAAAAACTTATCATTCAAAAAAATATTAAAATGACGCAATAGAACATACTATAAATAGCGTCAAAGGAGGAAGTTAAGAAAATGTATGATAATGAAATGAAATTAGAATTTTTAAGTAAATCTAACAATGAGGCATTTGCAAGAATTACGGTAGCAGCTTTTGCTTCACAGTTGGATCCAACAATAGAGGAATTGGCAGATATAAAAACAGCTGTGTCTGAGGCAGTTACGAACTGTATAATTCACGCCTATGAAAATACAGAAGGAATAATAAGGGTAAAGGCAAAAATAATAAAAAATGTTATTGAGATAGAGATTTCTGATACTGGTAAAGGAATTGAGAATGTGGAACTTGCACGAAAACCATTATACACTACCAAGGCAAATTTAGAAAGGTCTGGTATGGGATTTACTATTATGGAAAGTTTTATGGATAATGTGGAAATTGATTCTGTATTAGGTCTGGGTACAAAAATTATTATGAGAAAAAAGATTAAAAAGAACTTGGTTGATTTAGAGGAACAGGATTTCTTAGCTGTGGGAGGAGTGAGCTAATTGCCAGAGACAGAGCTATATAATAATCAAGCAGGAGATATAATAGAAGCCCAAAAAGGTAGTAAGGAAGCTTTAGAAAAACTAATAAATGTTAATAAAGGGCTTATTTGGAGCATTGTTAAAAGATTTAAAGATAGGGGATTTGATATAGAGGATTTATATCAAAATGCAGTTATAGGTTTTATTAAAGCTATAAAAAAATTTGATACTAGTTTTGATGTAAGGCTTTCAACGTATGCTGTTCCATACATATTGGGCGAAGTTAAAAGATATATACAGTCAGAAGGACCACTAAAAATAAGTCGCTCTCTTAAAGAATTATTATATAAAATATCTGAGGTACAAAAAGAATTTGTAAAAAAGGGCAAAGAAGCAACAATTGAAGAAATAGCAAAAGAAATAGGAGAACCAAAAGAAGAAATTATAATGGCAATGGAATGCCAAAAGCCTGTTAATTCTATTTACGAGCAAGAGTCACAAGACGATGACGGCATTAGTTTAATAGATAGGCTAGATACTGGAGTGGACGAGCAAAATATGATAACAGATAAAATTACAGTTATGAACTTATTAGGAGATTTGAATGATAGAGAAAAGCAGATTATATTGCTTAGATATTTTAGAGGAAAAACACAAAGTGAAGTTGCAAAGATAATAGGAGTTAATCAAGTGCAAATATCAAGAATAGAACGAAAAGTATTAGAAAATATGAGGAGAAAACTTAAAGGTAATGCAGTTACTGCATAAATATACATTGTCTTGCTGAAAAAATAATTATAATAGTAACAAATTAAAAATGCACTAAAAAGCAATGGAGAATGAAAATGAAAAAAATTTTAATTTATATTATTACTTTGATATTTATTTGTTTTGCTCTGCCAATAATATTTACACAGGACTTCTCAGCAAGGCTAGCAGTTTCAAACGAGAATATTATTAACTTACAAGTAGAGGAAAACATAGCTCAAGATGAAACATCGTATGATTATCAAAAGTATAACACTATAAAATTATTACATACTGAGGATAACAAAGTAGAAGAAATTAGCTTGGATGAATATTTGTATGGTGTTGTATCAGCAGAAATGCCAGCTTCTTTTGAAGAAGAGGCATTAAAGGCACAGGCAGTTGTGGCAAGAACGTATACGATATATAAAATAGTAAATAATGATGGAAAGCACAAAGATGCAGATATTTGTGATAGTCCAAATTGTTGCCAAGCTTGGATTTCCAAAGAAGATAGATTTGCAAGGTGGGATGATGCTGAAGCGCAAGACAATTGGAATAAAATTGTAAATGCTGTAAATAGTACACAAGGCAAAATTATAACATATAATGGAGAACCAATAAATGCATTCTTTCATTCAAATAGTGGTGGAAGTACGGAAGCACCAATTGATGTTTGGGGAGGAAGCGGATATCCATATTTGCAAGCTGTAACAACTTCCGGAGAAGATGCTTACAGCCAATACAGCTCTGAGGCAGAGTTTACAAAGCAAGAATTTGAAGACAAGATAAAAGAAGAACATAGTGATTTTGAAATTGACTTTGACGAAGAAGATTGCATAAAAATAGAAGAATATACGGATGGCAATAGAGTAAAGAAGATTAAAGTAGGAAATTTAGAATTGTCTGGAGTTGAAATAAGAAACATTTTTGGACTTAGGTCAGCAAATTTTGAAGTTAACATTGAAAAGGATAAGATAAAATTCAGCGTAATTGGATATGGACACGGTGTAGGAATGAGCCAAACTGGAGCTGATAGTTTGGCAAAAGAAGGAAAGACTTATGAAGAGATAATACATCATTTTTATACAGATGTGGAAATAGAAGATATGTAATAGATTATATTTGGTATTGAAATGTAGTTATATAATTTTTATTTGTAGCAAAAATTTGTATAAAACTCTAAAAAATGTAAATACTTAAGGTAATACAAAAAACAAGAAAGGATTGATTAATTTATGAGAAGGGAAAGAAGAGGAGTTAATAATACTGATGTAAAAAGAGTTTTATACATTGTAGGGGGTGTACTATCACTTGCAGTAATAGCCTTTGTTACACTATTTATTTTGTATGGTACGGGCTCAGAAGAGCAAACACAGATTGCAAAATTTAATACGACGGTAGTGGAAGAGTACAATAATGACGATTATACTAATTCAACAGAAGAAGCAAGTACTCAATTAGGAAAGACAGTAAATGAAGTTCAAGAAAATAGTGCAGGCGAAAATGAAGTAAAAGACGAAGAAGAAAAACAAACTTATGCAGTAAATACAAGCAATAAAGAAGAAACAGAAACACAGGAACAAGAGGAAAACACAGAAAGTCAAGAAAAAGATACTACTACTGAGCAAGAGAAAGTAAAAGATCCAGAATTTCACAAACCAGTTGAGGGAGAAATATTAAGAGCTTATGCAAAAGACAACTTAGTTTATTCTGCAACATTGGACGAATGGGTAACACATAATGGAATAGATATAGCAGCAGAAAAAACTACTGTTGTAAAAGCATCAGCAGAGGGAACAGTAAAATCTATAAAAAATGATCCAAGATATGGCCTTACAGTAGTAATTGAACACGTAAATGGATTTACAACAGTATATTCTAATTTGCTTACAGCAGAGTTTATAGAAGAAGGAGAAAAAGTTGAACAAGGACAAACTATTGGTACAGTAGGAAATACAGCAACATTTGAAATAGCAGATGAGTCACATTTGCATTTTGAAATACAAAAAGATAGTCAAAGTGTAGATCCTGAATTATATTTGAAGGATTAGACGGAACAAACTTTAAACGTTACAGAATAATGGTTTAATACTAAAAAAAGCTGAAAACCTTGTGCCTTTATTAGAGTATTATTTTATTTGAAGCAATAACAAAAGGCACAAGTTTTTCGACTATAAAAAATATAAAGCCATTATCCTGTAACTTTTAAAAACATAAAATACAAATTTTCCCTTGAAAACGCAAAACCATATTGATATAATATGCACATAAACATAGCAATATAAAAACTGCCAATATAAGTAGTGAAAAATGGTATAGGTACCACATTTATAAAACCTAAATATTACATAGATTAAAGAGGATAAAATGGACTGGACAAATGAACAAAAACAAGCAATATACGAAAAAGAAAACAATATATTAGTAGCAGCTGCTGCCGGAAGCGGAAAAACAGCTGTACTTGTTGAGCGTATAATAAATAAAGTAATAAATGATAATATAGATATAGATAAATTGCTAGTTGTAACGTTTACAAATGCTGCTGCAAGTGAAATGAGAGAAAGAATTTTAGATGCAATATATAAAAAGCTTGAGGAGAATCCAGATTCTGTAAATTTGCAAAGGCAAATAACTTTGCTTAATAAGGCTAGTATAAGTACTATACATTCTTTTTGCTTAGATGTAATACGTAATAATTTTTATGAAATTGATATTAGTGCAAATTTTAGAATTGGTGACACAGCAGAAATAGAGATGCTAAAAAATGATGTTTTAGAAGACATTTTTGAGAAAAAGTATATGGATTATGACGAGAGCTTTCTAAAACTTATAAATACCTATACAGATTATAGAGGAGACGAGAAATTACAAAACTTGATTTTAAGTATTTATAAATATATTCAAAGTAATCCATATCCAGAAAAATGGCTTAATGAAAAAGTTGATAGCTTTAATGTAGATAGTAATTGTGATTTTGCGGATACTGTATGGGGAAAAGTTTTATTAGAGAACATAAAAAATGAACTAGAATCCATTATTATAAAATTAGAAAACATAAAAAAAGATACATTAAGATTTACAGAGTTAGACAAGTATTCTAAAGTACTTCAAGAAGATATTAATAATTTACAAAGTGTTAAGCTTAACAGCTGGGACGAAGCGTACGAAAGTATAAATTCAGTCGTTTGGACAAAGTGGCCTTCTGATAAAAAAGTTACGTTAGAGTTAAAAGATGTAGCAAAAACTGTTAGAGATAATGCTAAAAAAGAATTTGCAAAGATTGCAATAAAATATAAATCTAAAGAAGCAAATGAAGATATTATTAGTATGTATGAGATATTAGATGGCTTAAGGAAAATTGTTTTGGAATTTTCGGAAGAGTTTACAGCTAAAAAGAGAGAAAAGAACATTATAGATTTTAATGATATAGAACATTTGGCTCTAAAAATATTAGTAAACGAAAATGGAGAACCTACTGAGGTTGCTAAAAAATATAGACAAAAGTTTGAAGAAATTTCAATAGACGAATATCAAGATAGTAACTTAGTGCAAGAGAAAATTTTGACAAGCATATCAAGGGGCAATAACATTTTTATGGTAGGTGATATTAAACAAAGTATATATAAATTTAGACAAGCAAGACCAGAGCTATTTACAGAAAAGTATTCTACTTATGCACTAAAAAGTGATTTGAACCCAAATAGCAAAGGCTTAAAAATACAGTTGTTTAAGAACTTTAGAAGTAGGCAAAATGTTCTTGATATTACCAATATGGTCTTTGAAAATATAATGAGCAAAAAATTGGGAAATGTTGACTACAACGAAACAGAATATCTAAATTATGGAGCAAATTATCCAGAACCTACTCAAAAAACACAATATGCAGGTATTGCAGAACTACATATTATAGATCTAAAAGAACAGGAAGAAGATTACTTTACAGCAGATGTAAGCTCAAATGAAACTAATGAGAACGCAATAAAGTCAAATAAATTAAGTGAGTCAGAAGATTTTTTGACGAATTCGAAATTTCAAACAATGCAAAAAGATTTAAAAGTTAGTCAAGCTGAAAACGTAACAGAAGTAAATAATATTAAAAAAAGTGGATTTGAAAAAATAAATATAAATGAAGAAGCAGATAGTGAAATTGATGAAGCAGAAGAGTCAGACGAAAGAATAGAAGATGTGGTTCTAGAAGCAAAATTTGTTGCAAATAAAATAAAAGAATTGTTAAATAGCGATTATCAAGTATATGATAAAAAAGTTGGGTATAGAAAAATAAAACCAAAGGATATAGCTGTACTTTTAAGAGCAACTTCAGCACTAGCACCAATATACGAAAAAGAAATTTCAGAGATGGGATTTCCAGTCTTTAGTGATAGTTCTAGTACATATTTAGAAAGTATGGAAGTACAAACAATTATGTCGCTTCTAAAAGTAATAGATAACCCAATGCAAGATATACCACTTGTTACAGTCTTAAGGTCTAGCATTTTTAACTTTACAGATAATGACTTAATGAAAATAAGGTTGGTAGAAAGAAGTGGGCCATTTTATGAGTCGATGCTAAAAGCTAGAATTAGCGTAGATGCAGAGTTAAGACACAAAATTGATAATACAATTGAGCAATTAAAAAAATGGAAAGCTGAGGAAAAATATACTGCTTTAGACGAACTAATTTGGAAAATATATTTAGATACCGGATTTTATAATTATGTAACATTATTGCCAAATGGAAACTTGAGACAAGCCAATTTAAAAATGCTTTTTGAAAAGGCAAAACAATATGAAAAAGCAAGCTTTAAAGGCTTATTTAACTTTATAAATTTTATTGACAAGGTCAAGACAAGTAGTGGAGATTTATCAGCAGCCAAAATAATAGGAGAAAATGACGATGTAATAAGAATAATGAGTATTCATAAAAGTAAGGGACTAGAATTTCCAGTAGTATTTTTGTCTAGCACCGGTAAAAAATTTAATATGCAAGACCTAAACTCACCAATACTACTAGACCAAGACATTGGTATAGGCCCGCAATTTATAGATTCAGAAAAAAAGATAGAATATAGTACTTTAGCAAAAGAAGCAATAAAAATAAAGTCACGAATAGAGACTATTTCAGAAGAAATGAGAGTGCTATATGTTGCATTAACTAGAGCAAAAGAAAAATTAATAATTACAGGAATGAGCAAAGATTTAGAAAAAGCATTAAAGGATAAAGCACAAATAATTGAAATGTATAAGACAAATGGAGAAAATCAACTTTGCATAGAACAAGCTCAGTCACAAGAGCAAACACAGCAAAAGAATGCAAAAAATAGTTCAAAAATCAATTTAAACATTGTAAAAAAATACATATCATATTTAGATTGGTTAGAATTAGTATATGAATTCAATAAAAATAATAATATTGAAGAAGTTGTTAAGCTATATACATATCAAAAAGAAAATTTATTAAAGGATTTTAGAATTGAGCAGAATGAAGAAAAAAATGTTATAGACGAGATACAAAAAAAGGCAAATGAAGCAGAAAATATAGTAGCAGAACAGACTAAAAAAGAGATAATGGATAAATTAAAATGGAAGTATGCGTTTGCGCAATCTTCTAAAATTCCAACAAAAACATCTGTAACAAAGTTAAAAGAATTAGATGCAGAAAATGACATAGACGACTTAATAGAAAGTGCTAAAAACAAAAGAAATTCTCAAACAAAACTAACAATAACACCAAAATTTTTAGAAAAGGTTCAAAAATTAAATGCTGCTCAAAAAGGAACAGTTATACACTTGTGTGTACAAAAATTAGACGAAAGCAAAGAATATAGCTTAGAAGATATAAAAGAGTTTATAGATAACTTAAAAGAAAGACATATAATAAGTGAAGTTGAAGCCGATAGTGTAAATACAAATTTGTTATACAGATACACAAAATCAGTTCTATGGCAAGAAATAAAGCAGGCAAAAGAAGTACATAAAGAACAGCCATTTTACGTGAATATACCAGCAAAAAAAATATATGACGAAGCGGAAGAAAATGAAATGATTTTAGTACAAGGTATAATAGATTTATATTTTATAGATAAAGAAGGAAAATTAGTATTAGTAGATTACAAAACAGACTATGTAGAAAATGGAAATGTTGCAAAATTGGAAGAAAAATACAAAGTCCAGTTAGATTTATACAAAGAAGCATTAGAAAAAACATTGAATAGGAAAGTAGATAGAGCTATGATTTGGGCACTGAATTATAACAGCAGAAATAATATGTCAAAAAATGTCGAAAAATTATTGTTGTAATTTGATAAATTCTGTGGTAAAATATTTACATTATAATCAAGAAAAGAGGTGAGAAAAATGGAACAAGAATTTATGAAAAAAATGATGGACAAACAGTCTGAATTGATGGAAAAGGTAGACAAACATACTGAAATTTTGGAAAGATTGGAAAAGAAGTCAGAAGAACACGATAGGCGTTTTGAACAGGTGGATAAACGTTTTGAAAAGGTTGACGAACGTTTTGAAGAAGTTGACAAACATTTTGAAGAAGTTGATAAGCATTTGCAAGAACATGATAAATCTTTGAAAGAAATGAGAGACACTATGGCGAATATGCAAAACACTATGACAGATATGAAAAACACTATGACAGATATGCAAAACACTATGTCAGATATTCAAAGCACTATGGCAAATATACAAAGATCATTATTATTAATAGAAGACCAAGTAATGAACAAAATACCAGCTTTATTCGATGGCTATTCTGCAAATTTTGAAAAAGGAGTAGAACTTGACAATAGACAAACAAAAACTGAGCAAACAGTAGAGCTTAATTCTTTAAGAATTTCAATGTTAGAAGAGACTTCTAAACATCATACCGAACAACTATCTAGGCTATCTGCTAACTAATTTTTCAAAAAATAGAAAATGGAGCTTACTTATGTAATTGGAAAAAACGATTATATGGGTAAGCTCCATTTTGTTATATTAAAAAAGAATTAAAAATCAAATTGTAATGTGGATTTGATTGTGATATAATTTGAAAAAATGAAGAGCTAAAGGAGAAAAAAGATAATGGGTGATTTTGTACATTTACACGTGCATAGTGAATTTAGTTTATTAGATGGAGCAAATAGAATAAAAGATTTACCAGTAAGGGCAAAGGAACTTGGAATGGATGCAATGGCAATAACTGACCACGGAGTTATGTTTGGTGCTATTGATTTTTATAAAGCTTGCAAGGCTAATGGAATTAAGCCAATAATTGGTTGTGAGGTGTATGTAGCTCCTAGAAGCAGAAAGGATAAAGATGCAGAACTTGACAGCAAATATAATCATCTTATTTTACTTGCAAAGAATAATGAAGGGTATAAAAATCTTTCTAAGCTTGTTTCTTTAAGCTTTACAGAAGGTTTCTACTATAAGCCTCGCATAGATAAGGAAATACTTGAAAAATATCACGAAAATCTAATTTGTTGTAGTGCATGCTTGGCTGGAGAAGTAAATCAAGCAATTCTAAAGAATGATATGGAAGAAGCAAAAAGAGTAGCTACTTGGTTTAAGGGAGTGTTTGGAAAAGACTATTATCTAGAAATCCAAAACAATGGCGTAAAGGAGCAAGTGCTAGTTAATCAAAAATTAGTACAACTTTCTAAAGAACTTGACATTCCTTTAGTTGCTACAAATGATGCACACTACTTAAAACGAGAAGATGCATACAATCACGAAGTTTTGTTATGTATTCAAACAGGCAAAAGAATGACAGACGAAGATAGAATGCGTTTTGAAACTGACGAGCTATACATTAAATCACCAGAAGAAATGAAAGAATATTTTGCAAATGTAACAGAGGCTATTGAAAACACAGTAAAAATTGCAAATGAGTGTAATGTAGAATTTGAATTTGGACATACAATCCTTCCAAATTATGATGTTCCAGCAGAGTTTGCAACACATTACGATTATTTAAAAAAGCTTACCGATGATGGAATTATAAAAAGATATGGAGAAACACCACCACAAGAAATAATCGAAAGAAAAGACTATGAACTTTCTGTTATACAAAAAATGGGATATGTGGATTACTTCTTAATTGTATGGGATTACATTAATTATGCAAAATCACAAGGCATTCCAGTAGGTCCTGGGCGTGGGTCTGGTGCAGGCTCTATTGTAGCGTACGCAATAGGAATTACAGATATAGACCCAATAAAATATGGATTAATATTTGAAAGATTCTTAAACCCAGAAAGAGTTAGTATGCCAGATTTTGATGTTGACTTTTGTTATGAAAGAAGACAAGAAGTAATAGACTATGTAGGCAGAAAATATGGTCACGACCACGTTTCGCAGATTATTACATTTGGTACTATGTCTGCAAGAATGGTAATACGTGATGTAGGAAGGGCATTAGATGTATCTTATGCAGAAACAGACAAGCTTGCAAAAATGGTTCCAAATGAGCTACACATTACAATAAAAAAAGCAATGGAGCAAAATAGAGAACTTAAAGAATTATATGATACAAACGAAGAATATAGAAAACTATTAGACATAGCAATGGCACTAGAAGGAATGCCAAGACAGGCATCAACTCACGCTTGTGGAATAGTTATTACAAAAGAACCAGTTGATACATATGTACCTTTATATATGAGGGATAACACAATTTCTACGCAATATATAATGACAACATTAGAAGAATTAGGTCTACTAAAAATGGACTTCTTAGGTCTAAGGACCCTTACTGTTATACAGGATACAAAAGATTTAGTAAAACAAAACAGAGGAACAGACGTAGAATTTGACAAAGATATGAATGATCCAAATGTATATAAGCAATGGCAAGATGGAACCTCTGTTGGAATATTCCAATTTGAAAGTCAAGGAATGACCAACTTTATGAAAGAACTAAAGCCAGACTGCTTAGAAGACATCATAGCAGGTGTTTCATTATACCGCCCAGGACCAATGGACCAAATACCAAGATATATTGCAAACAAAAAGGATCCAAGCCACGCAGTATATACACACGAAAGGCTAAAACCAATTTTAAATGTCACCTATGGTTGTATGGTGTATCAAGAGCAAGTTATGCAAATAGTAAGAGACCTAGCAGGTTACTCGCTTGGTAGAGCAGACTTGGTTAGACGTGCGATGGGAAAGAAAAAACTAGATGTAATGGCAAAAGAGCGTGAAATCTTCATAAATGGGCAAGTAGACGAAAATGGAAATATTGTAGTACCAGGTTGTGTACGTAACGGAATTTCGGCAGAAGATGCAAACAAAATATTTGACGAAATGGCAGAATTTGCAAAATATGCATTTAATAAATCACACGCAGCTGCTTATGCCGTACTTTCATATCAAACAGCATATTTAAAAACGTACTATCCAGCAGAATTTATGGCAGCAATGCTAAATAGCTTTTTAGGAAACTTGGACAAGATACCAGCATATATAGAAGAATGTAGAAGATTAAATATAGAAATATTAAAACCAGATATAAATAAAAGCTATACAAAATTTACAGTTGACGGAAACAAAATACGTTTCGGACTAGGAAGTATAAAAAATGTTGGAATTGGAGCAGTTGACGAAATAGTAGATGAAAGAAATAAAAATGGAGAGTTTAAAGATTTTGCAGATTTTTGCGAAAGAATAGCAGAGGCATCTGTAAATAAAAAATGTATAGAAAGCTTAATAAAAGCAGGAGCATTTGATAATTTTGAACAAACAAGAAGAACTTTAATGGAATCTTATGAATCAATTGTAGACTCAATAGCAGATAGCTCTAAGAAAAGCTTTGACGGACAAGTCAGTATGTTTGACTTAGGTGGAGAAAGTCAAAAAGAAATGAAAGAATTAAAATACACATACAAAATAATGCCGGAATTTACAGAAAGAGAAATGCTTTCAATGGAAAAAGAAATGCTTGGACTATATATTTCTGGGCATCCACTAGATAAATTAAGACATCAAATAGAAATGCAAACCAATATTAATACAGCACAAATGAGAGAATTCCAAAATGCATCAGACTTAGATGCAGAAGCAATTGAAGGAGACGATTACAAAGAAGGGCACAATTATAAAGATGCAAAAGATATAGATGTAAATTCAAATATGAAGTTAGCCCAAAAAGAAAAATTACAAGATGGCCAACCAGTAAAATATGCAGGAATTATAACAAGCGTAAAAAAGAAATTTACAAAAACAAATAAAATAATGGCATTTGTCACAGTAGAAGATTTGTACGGACCAACTGAAATAATTGTATTTGAAAATTGCTATCAAAATTGCTCAAACATATTAATGGAAGATAATATAGTCTTGATAGAGGGAAGATTAAGCATAAGAGAAGACGAAGACATAAAAATTGTAGCAAGAGAAATAAAAGAATTTGGAGAACAAAAGAAAAATATTTTAACACTAGACATTACAAATACAAATGACGAGCAAAAAGAAAAGCTAAGAGGTGCTATTAAATTCTTTTCTGGAGAAAGAAATAATATTCCAATACAAATAATAAACGGCGAGAAAAAAGATATGGCAGGTGGCATATTCGCGGGAAATATTAGCGATAATAATGAAACAATAGAAGAATTTGAGGACATAATTGGAAAAGAAAATGTTAGAGTAGAGAGTGTGTGAATTGGAAAAAAATGTAAAAAATGCACCGCATAGATTGACAGAAATTGTAAATTGTGGTATAATAAAAGGTGCTAATGGGATATCCATTTGCAAAAAAATATTTATAGGAGGGCTCTAAAATGAGCAAGAAGACAATGGAAGTAGCACGGGTAAAGCTGTATATCAACGAAACTTACTGCCCCAACATTTTTGGGACAGTAAGTTTCGAAGGAAAGCTGTTCGACTTCCTTGAGGAAGGTGACGAGATTAGGGTTGGAAACAATCCTACACCGACGGAAATGAAGGCTGTTGAAACAGCCGTGAAAGCTTTCGAAAGACGTAAGGCTCGTCCATTGATGGTAGCAGGCGTGTAACCTGATTTCCAAAACTCCTGCAAGGCTCGGTACAAATTGTACCGGGTCTTGTTTTGGGTGTTTGTACTTATTAAATAACGACTATAATAAAAATAAAACGAAAGAAAAGTTATAGAAATATTTTCATTAATTTACTCGGCTCAATACGAAGCTTAAGAAATTGTAACTTAATTTTATGGCACCCTTCCAGCAGGGCTGAACTCTTTCCATAAAATTAAGCAACAATTTCTAAAACTTCTCCAATCGCATTCGACATTAATTCCAATATTTCTATAACTTTTCTTTCGCATAATTCGCATAAAATGAACTTAAAGAGAACAAAAAATAACCTAACCAACATATTGAAAAATTGGAAATAATAGTATACAATATATATAGAAAATAAAGGGTAATAAAAAATAATAAATTATATAAATAAGGGAGTACATTATAGATATGCATATCTATTTATATACTCCCTTTAAAAATAAGAAAGAAGGGTGAGTTAGATGCCAAGTAAAGAGTCTAGTTCATATATAGAATTTAAAAATGTTGTAAAAGAATATAAAATGGGAGAAGTCTCTATAAAAGCACTAAATAAAACAAACTTTACAATAGAAAAAGGAGAGCTTGTGGTTATTGTTGGACCTAGTGGTGCTGGCAAAACTACCGCACTAAATATTCTAGGTGGGATGGATAGTGTAACTTCTGGAAGTGTAATTATAGATAAAAAAGATATTAGTAAATTTAAGAAAAAAGAGTTAACAAAGTATAGAAGAGAAGATATTGGGTTCGTATTCCAATTCTATAATCTAGTGCAAAATCTAACAGCACTTGAAAACGTGGAACTTGCAACACAAATATGTAAGCACCCATTAGACCCAAAAGTAATATTAGAAAAAGTTGGTTTAAAAAACAGAATGAAAAACTTCCCTTCTCAATTATCTGGTGGAGAACAACAAAGGGTTGCAATTGCAAGGGCGATTGCAAAAAATCCAAAGCTTTTACTTTGTGACGAGCCTACTGGGGCATTGGATTACAAAACTGGTAAACAAATTTTGCAGTTATTGCAAGATACTTGTAGAAAAGAAAAAATGACAGTTATTATAATAACACATAATAGTGCATTAACGCCTATGGCAGACAGAGTAATACATTTTAAAAATGGTACGGCATTTGACATTATAACAAATCCAAATCCTACACCAATTTCGGAAATAGAATGGTAGATAGTGTAAAGTAATCTATGAAAAAATAGAATATGAAAACATTATCCAGAAAA
>CAKNRV010000007.1 GCA_930991035.1 uncultured Clostridium sp.
TCGTTGGACAGTCTGGAGAGAGAGCAATAGATTAGAAAAAATTGCTTTAATTTGTAATGCAAAAAAATGGAAAAAATATATAACAAATAAAGATAGATACGCTTGAAAGCTAATTAAGTTTTGTTTAAAAATTTTCGCTTTGATAATGTGCAGAATTATCAAAATGCTATAAGAAAATTAAAAGCAAGATTAATTTAGAAGGAGAGCGTATTTATTATGGAAAAAAGCAATAATAAAATTTATAAAGACAACACTAAGGACGAAAACAATATTCAGAAATTGATAAGTATAAGAAAATATAACATATATAAAATAAATAAAGTCAAAAATAATACAGGTATAACGTTAATTACGTTAGTAATTACAATAATTATTATAATAATTTTATCAGCAATAACAATAAATGCGGCATTGGGTGACAATGGATTGATAAGACAAGCACAACTAGCAAAGGAAATGGCAGAAAATTCGACAAAATCAGAAAGTGAAAAAATGAACCAATTAGCACAGGAATATGCGAATATGATGTCAGAAGATGCAGGAGGAGGAATAGAAGAACCAGAAGTAGATACAACACCGCCCACAGTAACAATAATAGAAGGAGAAATAACACAAAATAGTATAACAGTAAATGTAACAGCAAATGACCCAGAAAGCGGATTAGCAAGTGAAAATGCTTACGTGTATTATTTAAATGGATTGGAGTATACAAGAAACAATTTAAGCAGTTGTAAATTTACAGGGTTAAGTGCAGAAACGCCATACACCATAAAAGTAGAAGTATATAATGGAATAGGCTTGAAAGGAGAAGATAGTATAACATTAACTACAAGCGCAAAACCAGGAATAAGTGCAGGAGAAATACAGAAAAATCCAACAGCATATTATGGAGCAGAGGTATTGGGATATAGCACGGGTCATAGTGAAACAACTGAAGCAGTGACAACGTGGAGAATATTTTATGCAGGACCAGAACCAGGAGGAACAGAAAGTAATATATATTTGATTGCGAATGATTATATAAAAGGAAGTGTAGCACCTAAAAGTGTAGGAAATCATAGCGTAAATAGTTCAGGAGAATATATATGGTTTGTAGACATAGTAGAAAAGAACGATTATAGCACAGGAGGAAGCTGGATCAAAATTAATAGTAAAGCAAAGAGCTGGCTAAATAAATATTTAAGTAGTAGTTATGGAATGAGTACAAATAATAATATGAAAGTAGTGTCATATTTAATGGATACAAACGTATGGAGTAGTTATGCAGGAAGCAACGCAGAATACGCAATAGGAGGGCCAACACTAGAACTGTTTTGCGCATCGTATAAAGACACACACCAAAGTAGATGGTTGGAATGCGATAGTGTAAATCAATATGGTTATCAGATAAAGTGGAGCGACGGTTCATACGGATATTCAGTAAGCGGGCTAACCCAAAACGAATACAATGAAATTTACATAAAATCAGACAATTCAAAGACTGAGGGTATGAGGCTTGCTTCTCCGACAGCTTCTAGCAGCAACCATTCGTTCTATGCGAACTACGACGGCAGTGTGGACTGCAACAATTATAGCAGCGATTATCTGGGTCTTCGTCCGATAGTATGTCTAAAATCTGAAGTTCAGTTAGAAGCCCAAGGAGATGGAACATATGCAATAATACAATAAACTGATATCTGGACAGAATTAATAAAAGCATAGAGTGGCAAGAAGTGTGCCAAAAGCGTTGTGTGAATATAATCTGTGCGGTATTGTATAATCTGGTGTGTGGAATACAAAAGTATTTGCACATCAGATTTCTTTGTGGATCGATTTTTTAAAATCTATACTATTTTTTTATATCAAGAAAGATGTCGAAAACTTTGTTATTTTATTGGAGTATACTTATTTGATTTGATGTAAAATTATATGATTTTTGTATCAAAACAACAATAACAAGATAACAAAATTTACAGTGTTTTAAGTATTAAACTAATATCCATTAACAAATTTTTTTACAATTTTTAAAAAATCTGTTTGCATTTACAACGCCTTGTGATATAATACGTTTGGATAGTATTGATTTGCAATATATAAAGCAAAATCTACTTAATCACATAAAATTTTATACGGGGAGGAAAAAGCCTTGGCAAAGAGAGGAAGAAGAACAAAAAAGAGTAAAAAAATTGATATAAATGTTGCAGTAGTATTTTTATTTCTAATAAGTATATTGCTTGCAATTTTAATATATACACAATCTGGATATATAGGAGAACATCTAAGCCCTATGCTTGGTGGTATTATGGGTTCTATAAAATACATAATTCCAATTGGAACATTTTTTATAGCAATATATATGACTCTAGAGGATAAGGATTATCTAATTTCTAAATTAGTACAGTATGGAATATTTTTGATATGTATAGCAACAATGCTTAGTGTATTTCAATTTTCTAATGGAAATATAAGCTATAATAGTGACTTTCAAGTGGCTGTACAAAAAGGGTATGAATTAGGAACAACAAATAATGGCGGAGGTGCAATTGGAACAGCATTTGCCTCTGTACTTATAGGACTACTTGGTGAAGTAGGAACAGTAATTTTGTGTGTCGGTGTGGCAGCAATATTATTAATATTTATGTTTGGAATAAAGCCGGCAGAGCTTATTGCAGATTTTGTTGAAAACAAACGTGAAGAAAAAGAAGAAAGAAGAGCGGAAAGAGAAGAGACTAGAGTATCAAGAGCAAAAACAAAAGCAGAAGAAATTGAACCAGAAAGAAAAGAAACTAAAAGAGAACGTAGATTAAGAGAAAAAGAGGAACAAAGAAGAGAGGCAGAGGAGCTAGCAGAGCAATTAACTATTAATTTGAATGACGGAACAGAGGAGAAAGAAAAAGATAAAAAGCTAAAAAAATATGACCACAAAAATGACGATTTAATTCCATTTAATATAAACGGTAGAGTAAAAAATAGTGAAGAAAAAGCAAAGTCTAATCCAAACGAAATAGAAGCAAACTTGTTTAAAGCAGAACAAGAAACAAAAGAAGAAAAAGTAAAACAAGTATTACAATTAGAGCATACATTAACCGTAGAAGACGAGCATTATGAATTTCCACCAATCCAATTATTAGCAGAAGGAGATAAAAAAGGAATAAAGGGTGGTAAAAAAGCTGTTGCAGATACAGCAACAAGATTGCAAAAAACACTATATAGTTTTGGTGTTTCTGCTAAAGTAGAAAATGTATCTGTGGGCCCTGCGATAACTAGATATGAATTAAAACCAGCAGAAGGAGTAAGGGTAAGCAAAATAGCAAATCTTGCAGACGATATAGCACTTAGCTTAGCAGCAGAGACTATAAGAATCGAAGCTCCTATACCAGGAAAACAGGCAGTGGGCATAGAAGTACCAAATAAAGAAAATGAAATAGTGCCTTTAAGAGACATAATAGATTGTGAAGCATTTAAAAATCATAAATCTAAATTGGCATTTGCATTGGGAAAAGATGTTGCTGGAAATGAAGTGGTAACAGATATTGCAAAAATGCCACACGTGCTTATAGCAGGTGCAACTGGTTCTGGTAAATCAGTTTGTATAAATACTTTGATTGCAAGTATTATTTACAAGGCAAAGCCTAGTGAAGTAAAACTTGTAATGGTTGACCCAAAAGTAGTTGAGCTTTCTGTATATAATGGAATACCACATTTGCTTATTCCAGTAGTAACAGATCCTAAAAAAGCGGCAGGAGCTCTTGCGTGGGCTGTTCAAGAAATGGTGAATAGATATAGCTTGTTTGCCAGCAAGAATGTTAGAGATATAAAAGGATATAATGCAGCATTAGAAAGCGAAGGAGAAGGACAAAAATTACCACAAATTGTTATAATTATAGACGAATTATCAGACTTGATGATGGTTTCTCCAAAAGAGGTTGAGGATTCGATTTGTAGATTAGCTCAGATGGCTAGAGCTGCTGGAATGCACTTAGTAATAGCAACACAAAGACCATCAGTAGATGTAATTACAGGTATAATTAAGGCAAATATTCCTTCTAGAATTGCATTTTCTGTATCTTCACAAGTGGATTCTAGAACTATCCTAGATATGTCAGGTGCAGAAAAATTACTAGGAAAAGGAGATATGCTATTTTATCCAGCTGGTGCTCCAAAGCCTACTAGAGTACAAGGAGCATTCGTTTCTGACAAAGAAGTAGAAAAAATTGTAGATTTTGTAAAGAACAATGGAGAAGCAACATATAATGACGATATTATAAAACAAATAGAAAATGCAAATAGCACTGATAAAGAAATGGATAGTAACGATGAAGATGACGATACAGACGAATTATTAATGGATGCTATTGATGTTGTTGTTGAAACAGGACAGGCCTCTACCTCTTTTATACAAAGAAGATTTAAAGTAGGTTATGCTAGAGCTGGTAGAATAATAGACCAAATGGAAGAAAGAGGAATAATATCTGGATTTCAAGGAAGCAAGCCACGTGAAGTGTTAATGTCAAAAGAAAGATGGGAAGAACTAAAAATGAGTGATAATGAAAAAGCGTTACATAATGATTGACTTTGAATAAGGCAATATGTATGTTTTAAAGCGCTTAAACAAAATAAAAAACATACATATTACCTAGACAAAAACAAAAAATTAGCCAAGTTTAACAAAAGAAAGGATTTGCGTATGGAAAAAAATAGACTTCTATCAAAATTAAATATCAGTATGAAGGATTATAACAATGAGCTAGAAAAAATATTAGAGCATAAATTGTTCTCTTATGAGGTAAAAAATCTATTACTCAGTATGTTATACAAAATAGAAGATGCATACAAAGATTTTGAAATAGTTAAAGTTGAAGCACCACCAAAAAGTGAATATATAGAAGACTTGCTAAGAATAATAAAAGAAAAGGCTCTAACAATATTTTTAGCAAAGTCAGGAACCGCAGAAGCAAAAGAATTAGAAGCTAAGCAACTTAGTTATGAAATAGATAAGAAAAATGGGAAAATAATTTGCATACAAAATGAACTTGTAATGTTATGTGCACTTTTTAAATTGGACGAAACAAATATTTTAATGGATACTAGGAGTGACTATGTAGAAGAACCATTAAAATTCTTCTTAAACCAAGGAAGGTTAGATTCTCATATAGAAGTGATAAGAGATTTTAATGGTTGGTCTTGGGACATTGTAACAAAGGATATTGTAGATTTAGAATATAACTTGATGTATCAAATTATGGTACTACTAGATGGTAGAAAGCATATAAAAAATAAAAAATATGAGGATGTATATCAATTATTAGAAAAAATGGCAATAGAAAAATATATCAAGGATAAAGTAGACGAAAAATACATAAATGATTTTGAAGAAATACGAAAAAACAAAAGCGAAAGATTAAAATTATTTGATGACAAAAAGAATTTTTTAGACCAAATTACTATTGAAAAGAGGCAATGCACAAAAGAGATAGAAAGAATAGACAAAATACTTAATAACAAGGATTTACTAAAAGAAGAATATTATAACAGAAACAAAAAGTTGCCAAACAAAGAAAAAATTTTTAGTGTAAGTTATTTGGTAGGAATACTTGAAAAGGAAAGAATGCAACTTTTAGACAAAATAAACGAATGTAATAAAATTATATTGCCAAAAGAATTTGTAGAAGAAAAAAATAGATTAGAAAAAGAAACAAATTTTTTGAATTCCATAGCTTTTGATTTGCCTAAGGAAGATATTATAGATTTATGTAATAAATTTTTAATTCATTTACAAGAAAATATTGAAAAAATGCATAATGAAAATAAAGAAAGTGCAACAAAGCAAAACGAAGAAGAAAAACAAAATTTAACAAAATGGATTTATAAATTAAGGAGTTTTTGCTATATACCGTTGGCAGATAATTTTTACATAAAAGACTTGGAAAAATTAAAAGACAATTTAGAGAAAATATTTAGATTAATAGTAAAGAAAGCACAAGAAATAAAATTATGGGATACTTTTACAGAAGATAATAATATTACTTATGATGTTTTGAAAGAAATATTCATAACTAAAATTATCAAATTAGAGAACATAAATATTCAGTGCAGGTATGAGGAAAATGTTTTATATGTTGAGTACTATGACGATACAGTGATAGATAGTTCAATACAAATTCATATTGATAATGTGAGAATAAAAAAGAAGTTTAAACTATTTATATAAAAATAAATGTTACAAATAATTAATTAAAAGTTTGTTCCATCTTCCATTTGGAACTGCTTAGATATTAAAGGAGGAATTTGATGAAAGTTACATTTTTAGGAGCAACAAAAACAGTTACAGGCTCTAACTTTTTAGTAGAAGGAGCAGGAAAGAAGTTTTTAGTAGATTGTGGTATGTATCAAGGAGCTGCAGAAGAAGAATATGAAAATGAAGCACCATTTTTATTCGATGTAAATGAAATAGATTTTGTGCTACTTACACACGCGCATATAGACCATTCGGGTAGAATACCAAAGTTATATAATGAAGGTTATAGAAATAAAGTAATAGCAACAAAAGCAACTTGTGACTTGTGTTCAATAATGTTACCAGATAGTGGACATATTCAAGAAATGGAAGTGGAATGGAAAAACAGAAAAAGAACAAGAAAAGGAGAAAAACCATTACCACCACTTTATACAGCAGAAGATGCTGCAAAATGTTTAGAAATCTTTAATCCAGTATCTTATGACGAAATAGTAGAAGTTGCACCAGATATTCAAGTAAGATTTAATGATGCAGGACATATGCTAGGGTCAGCTATTATAGAAGTATGGATTACAGAAAATGGAGAAACGAAAAAAACAGTATTTACAGGAGACTTGGGAAATAATGATATACCACTTTTGTCTCCACCAACAATGATTAGTGATGCAGATTATTTGGTTATGGAATCAACTTATGGAAATAGATTACATATAAGAAATGACGAAAAAGCACAAATTTTCTTAGATGTAGTGTATGAAACTTTAGAAAAAGGTGGAACAGTTGTTATTCCATCATTTGCAGTTGGCAGAACTCAAGAAATACTTTTTGAATTAAATCAAATAAAAGAAAAAAGAAATGACGAAGAATTTGCAAAAAAATATCAAAAGTTAATGAGTATTCCAGTATATGTAGATAGCCCACTTGCAATATCTGCAACAGAAGTTTTTAGAGAGAATATGAATTTGTTTAATGCTGAAACACAAAAGGTAATTAGCAGTGGAGATAACCCACTAGAATTTCCAGGACTTAAATTTACAAGAACAGCAGAAGAATCTAAGGCACTTAATGCAAAAGAAGAATCTGCGATAATAATTTCAGCTAGCGGAATGTGTGAAGTTGGAAGGATTAAACATCACTTAAAACATCACCTATGGGATCCAAATAGTACAATATTATTTGTAGGATATCAAGCTCCGGGAACATTAGGAAGTAAATTAGTAAATGGAGAAAAAAAGGTAAAAATATTTGGAGAAGAAATTGCTGTAAATGCTAGAATAGAGTATATCGAAGGATATTCTGGACACGCTGACCAAGAGTGGTTAATGAATTTTGTATATTCATTTACAACTCCTCCAAAGCATATTTTCTTAGTACACGGAGAACCAGAAGCACAAAAAGAATTAAAGGAAAAAATAGAAGAAAATACAAACATTTTAGTAACTATTCCAGACTTTGGAGAAAGCTACGAATTTGACGAAAATATTGAAATGGTTGGAAAAGCAGGAAAAAATGTAAAAGAAAGATATTTAAGACTAGACGTTTTAGAAAGAATGAATACATTAAAAGAAGAATTGGAAGATATGTCAACTATTGTAAAGGAAGAGTATTTGGATAAAAATACAGATGATAGCGAAATCTTGAAAATTAAAGATAGATTAAAAGAACTAGAAAATCAAATTGTTAAGATTGTGGAGAATAAGTAAGACGACTGCAGATGTATTTTGAATAATGGTAAATTTACCTAAATAATAAAATAAAAACAAAGGAGTTACAAATGAAAAACAAGTATTATAATGATGCAATAATTGGAGGAAAGGATATAACTGCAAGTTATACAAAAACTGGTGAGCTTTTGAGGCTTATGTACAATACACCTGACTTTAGGCAATTTTTAGATTTTTATCATACAGGTGTTAAGATAAATGATTCTTGCATTATATATTTGCACCAAGACCAAAATAATAGATACAATCAATATTATACAGAGGATACTAATATATTGAATACGGAAATTGAAAATACATATTTTAATTTGCAAATAAAGCAAATAGATTTTGTTTCAATGAAAAATAGTGTATTAATAAAAAGGTACATTTTTAAGAATAATAATATAATAGATTTAAATGTAAATTTTTTGGTGCATTCAAAATTATTATCAAATTTTAATAATATGGTTGGGTCTAAAATAGAGAATGACGTATTATTACAATATAGTCATAATAATACTTTGTGTATGTTTTCAAAAAAGAACATAAATGCACATCAACTAAATGATGTGGATAATAATATTGGAAGCGGAGTAATAAGTGATAAAGATTATATTGGAATGAGTGCAGATTCTAGTATAAATTACGAAGTTGGAATACTAAAACCCGGAGAAACAAAAGAACTAGATATTTATATGTATCTTTTAGATAATGGACAAGTAACTAAAGAAGAAATGTGGAAAAATATAGAAAATATACGAAAACAAGATGTGGCCGGTGAACAGATATCAGTACAAAAATATTGGAAAAAATATGTAAAAGACCATACAAATATAGAACTAAAAGAAGAAAATAGTGAGTATAATCAAAAATTTAATCAAGTATATAAAAGAAGTATATTGCTATTTCCATTACTTACAAATAAAACAACAGGAGGAGTAGCAGCAGCAGTAGAGGTAGACGAAGACCGCACACAATGTGGAAGATACGGATATTGCTGGCCAAGGGATGCTGTTTTTATAACTAGAGCATTTGATAAAGTAAAAATGCAAAAAGAGACAGATAAATTTTATAAAATCTTTTGCAAAAATACACAAAGCAAAAATGGAATGTGGGAGCAAAGATTTTATACAGATGGACGCTTAGCTCCTTGCTGGGGATATCAAATAGACGAAACAGCAGGAGTAGTGTATGGCATAAATGAGCATTACAAGGCAACTGGAGACAAAAAATTCTTAAAAGAAACATTGAAAATGAGTGAAAATGCTGTAAAATTTCTATTTGTATATATGGACAATATATTAGGAATAAAAGATGAAAGCGATGTAGTAAAAAACGAAATAGAAAAGACTTACCATACAGAAGATAGAAATAAACTTCCTGTAAGCTATGACTTATGGGAAATGCACGAGGGAGTACATTTGTATTCCTTAGCAAGTATTTATGCAGCATTTAATTCTTTACTAGAAATATATGATACTTTAAAATCTGAATATGAAGAAAAAAACAGATTAAAGCTAGAAAGCATAAACAAAATGGCAAAAAGAATGGAATTTTATAAAAAAGAAATTATTAAATATGTAAAAGCGAATATGTACAATGAACAAACTAATACATTAAAAAGAAATACAAAAGACAATATTGTAGATATAAGTTTGCTTGGAGCAGTAGTGCCATTTGAAATGTGCAATGCAAAAGAAAAAATAGTACAAAATACAGTAGAAAGAATAAATATGACATTAAGGACATATACAGGAGGATATCTAAGATTTGAAGGAGACCATTATAGAGGAGGAAACAGCCCTTGGTCAATTTCTACATTATGGATGGCATTGTACTATAAAAAAATAGGAGAAAAAGAAAAAGCAGAGCAATGTATAGAGTTTATAATTAATAGTGCAAATGAGCACGGATTTATTGGGGAACAAATTGATAATAATACACTTGAACCTAATTGGGTAATTGGCTTAGCTTGGGCTCACGCTATGCTTATTTTGGCTATTGACTAATTGACATCTTGTTCCCGTTTAGATTGGAGGAAAAATGGCAAAGGCAAAAACAATTTTTGTGTGCAGTAATTGTGGATACGAGTCAGCAAAATGGCTAGGAAAATGCCCAGCTTGCAATGAATGGAATACATTTTATGAAGAAAAAATGGTAAATAGTTCTAGTGCTACTACAGCGGGAAATGCTAGAGCAAAAAGCGTACCTAAAAAATTAAAAGATATAGAAGGAATAGAAACTACTAGAACTAGTACTGGAATCGGGGAACTAGACAGAGTATTAGGAGGAGGTCTAGTAAAAGGATCTTTAGTATTAGTTGGAGGAGAACCAGGAATAGGAAAATCTACTTTAATTTTGCAACTTTGTGATAAAATCAAAGGAGAGGGTAAAGTCTTATATGTTTCAGGTGAGGAGTCAGCAGAACAGGTAAAAATTAGAGCAGATAGATTAAATATTAATAATGAAGACATAATGTTTTTAGGAGAAACTAATATCGATAATATTCAAGAGGCCATAATTTCAATTAACCCTAAACTTGTAATTATAGACTCTATTCAGACTATGTATTCAGAAGAAATAACTTCGGCAGCGGGAACTGTAAGTCAAGTAAGAGAAATTACTTCAAGAATTATGAGAATGTGTAAAGATAATGGAATAACAACAATTATAATAGGACACGTTACTAAAGATGGAAATATTGCAGGTCCAAGGGTTCTAGAACATATGGTGGATACAGTATTGTATTTAGAAGGAGAAAGATATTTTTCATATAGAATTTTGCGTAGTGTAAAAAATAGATTTGGTTCAACTAATGAGGTAGGAATGTTTGAAATGCAAAATGAAGGTATGGTAGAAATACTAAATCCTTCTTCTATATTAATTTCGGAACGAGATGGAAACCCAGCTGGTTCAGTGGTTGTAGCAAGTATGGAAGGGACAAGACCTCTTTTAATAGAGCTACAAGCGCTTACTACACCAAGTGTTTTTGGAATACCAAAAAGAACGGCAAATGGAATAGATTATAATAGATTAGCAGTGCTAATTGCGGTTATTGAAAAAAGAGCTGGAATTATGCTTGGAACTCAAGATGTATATCTAAATGTTGTAAGTGGAATAAAAATCGTCGAACCTTCGGTTGATTTAGGAATTATACTTGCGTGTACTTCAAGTTATAAAAATATAAGTATTCCACAGAATGTTGTGGCAATAGGTGAGGTAGGACTTACTGGAGAAGTAAGGGCAGTTAATATGATAGAAAAAAGGATAAAAGAAGCGGAAAAACTCGGATTTAAGAAATGTATTATACCAGAAAGTAATAAAAAACTATTGAAAGATAGCTATAAATTAGATATAATAGGCGTTAGGAATATAAATGAGGCAATTAACACACTAATTCCACGAAAATAAAAAATATATCTGACACGTGGAACTACTACTATAAAAATTATTACATAAGGAGGAAAGAAAGGTGCCTAATAGTGATGGAATTACAGAGGTGCTAAAACAAATTGCACCAGGTACACAAATTCGTAGTGGTTTGGAAAATATTTTAAATGCTAAAACTGGAGCCTTAATCGCGGTAGCAGATACTGAGCAAGTTTTAGATTTAGTTGATGGTGGTTTTAAGCTAGATGTGGATTTTAGTCCAGCAAAGTTATATGAGCTTGCAAAAATGGATGGAGCTATTATATTAAGTCCAGATTTTAAAAAAATCTTGTATGCTAATACTCAACTTATTCCTTCTCCAGAAATATTTACAAGTGAAACAGGAACAAGACATAGAACTGCTGAAAGAACAGCCAAACAAACTGGTGCTTTAGTTATAAGTATTTCTCAGAGAAGAGGGATTATAACACTTTTTAAGGGAAATCAAAGATATGTTTTAAAGAATTTATCTGACATTATTTCGAAAGCAAACCAAGCTTTACAAATTGCTGAAAAATATAAAAAGGTTTTTGACAATAAAATAAATATGCTAAATGAATATGAATTTAATGATATTGTTACCCTTGAAAATGTAATAACTTCAATACAAAGAGCAGAAATGGTTATGAAAATTTCAGAGGAAGTAAGTAAAGCAATAGATGAGTTAGGAGAAGAAGGAAGATTGCTCGAAATGCAGTTAGACGAAACAGTTGGAGACCTAGAAAAGGAAGAATTGCTTATTATAAAAGATTATATAGCTCCTGGTAAAAAAATACAGCCAGAAAAAGTTATAGAGGAACTAAAAAATAGTGTTTATGAAAATCTTTTAAAGCCAGATAAAATAGCGGATTTACTAGGATATGGAGACTTTGATAATTATGACGAAGTTGGTGTTTATACTAGAGGGTATCGAATTTTAAGCAAAATTCCTAGAATGCCAAGTAGCATTGTAGAAAATTTAGTGAAATCATTTAAATCATTCCAACACATTCTAGTAGCAGATATACCACAATTGGATGATGTAGACGGTATAGGTGAGGTTAGAGCAAGAACAATTAAACAGTCATTAAAGAGGATGCAAGAGCAATTTGTTTTTGATAACTTAATTATGTAGAATTTTCTTGTTGATTTATTTGATGTTATATAGTAAAATAAGGTTGAAAAATAGAAAGGAAGAAATTAAAATGAAAAAAACAGTTATTAGAATATTATTGATAATCGGAATATTATTATGTATTGCAGGTATAGGGTATGTGGTATACGGAGTATATCAAAAGGCTACTTTAGATATCCCTAATCCAGTAGCAACTATGGAAGTTGAAGGATATGGAACAATAAAAATTGAGCTTTATCCGGACAAAGCGCCAAATACAGTTGCAAACTTTATTAGATTAGCTAATAGAGGATTCTATAATGGAACAACATTCCATAGAACTATGCCAGACTTTGTAATTCAAGGTGGCTCAAAAGATGGAGATGGAACAACTTCACCAATGCTTAGTGACATACTTGATAATGTAGAAGAAGATGGAGCTTATAACATACCTGGTGAGTTTATAGCAAATGGATATGAAGAAAATAACATAAAGCACGAAGAAGGCGTTATTTCTATGGCTAGAAGTGATTACAGTAGTTGGGGATACACTCAAGCTGGATATAATTCAGGAGGATGCCAATTCTTTATAATGACAGAAGATAATAGCTCATTAGATGGACTTTATGCAGCGTTTGGAAAAGTAATAGAGGGAATGGATGTTGTTGATGCAATATCTAATGTAGAAGTATATTATAGAGATACTGAAGTGGATTCGGATTTTGAAGTACCAGAAGACGAAGATGGAAATGAAATAGCATCTGATACACCAAAAGATATGCCAGTAATAACAAGTGTATCTGTTGAAACTTATGGAGTAGACTATGGTGTTCCAGAAACAGTTGAACCATTTGATTTGAGCTCATTATATAGTCAATATCTATATTAAAGTTTGTGAACTAATATGTTGATAGAAGAAAATTAACATATAAAGAAAGGATGAATTTAAAGAATGCAACCAAAACAAAAAAATAAAAATAAGAGAGACTTAGGCAAAATAGCAATTAAAATAATAGCACTAATACTAGCTTTATTAATGATATTAGCAGTAGCAGCAACATTAATATATTACTTATAACAGATAAAAATATGTATTAAAAGAGGAACTTATATATGAATGTATTTTCATTAAACTTAACTAATGATTTTTGGGATAGTATAACCGGTTACGTTACAGATATTTCTACAAATCCATTTAAATTAATTGTATTTATATTGGATGTACTAATTGTAGGATATATTTGTTACAAATTTATAAAGTCAGCTAGAAATTCCAGAGTATGGCAATTACTAAAAGGTATTGTTCTAATAATATTTATAACAATTTTAAGTGCAATTTTTGAATTTAGAATACTAAATTGGCTTTTGACAATATTTACAACTTATGGTGTAATTGCATTAATTGTTATATTTCAACCAGAACTACGAAGAATGTTAGAACAACTTGGAACAAATAAATTTACAAAATTTTTTGGAATTGGACTAGAAAAGAATTTAGAAACTAAAACTAAAGAAGATATATATAAAATAGTTATAGCTGCAAAAGAATTATCAAATTCTAAAACTGGTGGATTAATTGTATTAGAAAGAGATATACAGTTAAATGATATAATGGACACCGGTGTAAAAATAGATGCTGATGTGTCACCACAATTAATAGTAAATCTTTTTGTGCCTAAAACTCCACTTCATGATGGAGCAATTATAATAAGTAAAAATAAAATAGCAGCAGCAGCGTGTATATTGCCATTGTCGGATGATAAAAAAATCACAAGTGGCTTAGGAACTAGACATAGAGCAGCATTAGGAATATCAAGAGAAACCGATGCAATTGCAATAGTAATATCTGAAGAAACAGGAAAAATTTCTATTGCAAAAGAAGGAAATCTAATAGCAGATTTAAAAGAAGAGGCTCTAAAAAATATACTTATTAAAAATTTAGTTATTAAAAAATTCGGAAATGATAATAACAAAAAGAAACATACACCTAAATTTTTTAAAAAGAGAAAAGTAGAGCCGGAGGAGAAAAATGAGAAATATAAAACTAACCATTGAATATGATGGAAAAGATTTTGGGGGATGGCAAAAACAACCCAATAAACTAAATATTCAAGGTGAAATAGAAAGAGCAATAGAACATATAACTGGAGAGAATGTGGACCTTATAGCTTCTGGAAGAACAGATGCAGGGGTTCATGCTCTTGGCCAAATTGCTAATTTCAAAACAAATTCAAACATAGCTATTGAGAAAATCCCAATAGCTATTAATTCATTGGTAAAAAAGTCTATTAGAATACAAAATGCAGAAGAAGTGGACGAAAAATTTCATAGTAGATTTAACTGCAAGAGAAAAACATATAGATATGTAATTGATAATTCTAAATATGGAACAGCAATTTACAGAAATATTTCTTATCACATAGCAACGAAACTAGATGTGGAAGCAATGAAAAAAGCAGTAAAATATTTTGAAGGTGAACACGATTTTAAAGCTTTTAAATCTAGTGGAACTAGTAGCAAAAGTAGTGTTCGAACAATATATAGTGCGAATGTGCTAGTAGAAGGTGATAATATAGCCGTTGACTTAACTGGTAATGGCTTTTTATACAATATGGTTAGGATAATTGCTGGAACATTGGTGGATGTTGGACTTGGAAAAATTAAGCCAGAAGAAATCCCTAGTATTATAGAAAGCAAAGATAGAACTAAAGCAGGAAAAACATTGCCTCCACAGGGGCTAATGCTTTTAAGAGTGGATTATGAGCAGTGACCTTTTGTATTCTTTATGTTATAGAGGTGCAATTATATATTTTTTCTTTAATAAAAAATATATAATGTGCACCGTTTACATTAAAGAATACAATTTGTCACAAAAAGAAAAATGGCAACATAAAATATATAAAAAGAATTTTTTTAAAGGAGACCAACTATGACCATACTATTGTTTTTTATATTGCCATTTGCTACAATATTACTTTCTATTGTTTTACAAAAATTATTAAAAAGTCCGATTTTAGTTGCTATTACTTTTTTTGCAATATACTTAATTTTAACATATACTGTTTTTGGCACTAGCTTTTTAATCTTTGCTATAGTATACTCAATATTAGCATACATTACAGCAGCAATTACAAGATTAATTTGTACAATTATAAGAAGATTAAGAGAATGCAATTGCGATGGAAGATGGATTAATTGGCTTTGTAGAGAAGATTGCACTAGAAGCAATAATATAGCTAACAGTAACATAACAGGTATTAGTAATGTTTCAAATGGCAATAATATAATAAGTGCTAACAATGTTGCAAATGATAATAATATAATAGGAACTACAAACATTACTGAAACTATCAATAATAATGGAAGAAATACAAGTTGCTGTAACAATTCGGGAAATACTGCTACACAGGCTAGGTTTACTGTAACAAGTAATCAAGCAAATCCAGTGTTACTTTTAACAAATAGAACAAATACTCAAAGAAGAAATAACTGTAATTGTTGCAGAAGATGTAATTAATGGAGTAAAAAATAAAACAAAATATAATATTAATAAAATGACTAAAGATTGTTTTGAAAAGAATTTTAGAATATTACAAAAATATTACAATAATATTAAGTTTTTGTTACAAGAACCTTAATATTATTGTATTTTTTTGAATATTGTTGTAAAATAGAATATGAAATAATATTTTGTCAAAATTTAAGGAGGAATAATATTATGGCAATGAATCCAATGCAAAGAAAAGCAAATAATTCTTTTTTATTAGGTATAGTTATAACATTACTTATAACAGGAGCAATAATAGTTTTTTTGATTTTTCAAGTAATGAATCTAAATGAGACAATTTCAGAAAGAGAGGCAACATTAACTAGCATTTATGTTATGTCAGATGATGTAAAATCAGGTCAAGTAATTACTAATGAATTATTTACAACAATGCAGGTTTTCTCTGACACAGTACCAGCTAATGCAATTGAAGATATGACAATGTTAGATACATATTTTTTATCTGACGAGTTAGGAAACCAAGCATATACAGGATATAAATTACGTGACGATAACAATATAATAACTAATATACCAGATGCAAATGGAGACGGGTATAAAATATTATCATCAGATGATTATGAAGGATTAAGTGAAACTGATAGAAGCCGTTTTTCAGAAGTAACAACAGTACAATATATTAATAGAAATAACGAAAATTGTGAAATGTTATATGATGCAGATTTAGACAGATATTACATACTAGTTCCTGATGGTGATGGAAACTATACAAAAGAACTATTAGAAACAATGCCATTAATAGCAAAAATAGATTTAAATGCAAATACTGTAATAACACCAGAAATGTTTACAGAAGGACAATTAACAAGTGATGACTTACGTACACAAGAATACAACGTAATTGTACCACAAACACAACTTATGACAGATGATTACATAGATGTAAGACTAAGACTACCAGACGGACAAGATTTAATAGTTGTATCACATAAAAAGATTACAATTCCAGAAATGGAAGATGGAACACTTTCTACAACTAACCTATTAATGGATTTAACAGAAGACGAAATTTTAACAATGAGCTGTGCAATAGTAGAATCATATCAAATGAATGGTTCGATGCTATATGCAACAAAATACGTTGAACCAGGAATTCAAGACGCAGCAACACCAACGTATATACCAAATGTACAGACAATTGCTCTTGTTAGAAACGATCCAAACATAGTTCAAACAGCAAAACAAGAATTAATTAGTAGATATAATGACGATGTAGCAACACCAAATGGAGATACACAAATTATAAGAGACACAATCGATAGTGCAATTAACAGCAACGAAGATGCAGCAGATAGTGTAATAGAAAAAACAGAAGACGAAATCTCAAGCTTACAAGACGAAAGAGAAACATATATAGAATCAATGGGATATTAGACAATAAAAAATAATGTAGAAATTATATAGGTGCTACTTTAAGTTTCCTTATTTATAGTAGGAAACTTAAAGAGCACAAAAAACAATCATAAGTAAAACTTTTAGGAGGAATAAATGAGAAAAATAAGCTTTATAGGTTGTTATGACAAAATAGATTTAATATTATATATAGCTAAAATACTAGTAGCAATGGATAAAAAAGTATTAGTGGTAGATTCAACAATAAATCAGAAAGCTAAATACATAGTTCCAGTTATAAAGCCTACTAAAGCTTATGTGACTGAATTTGAAGCAATAGACGTAGCAGTAGGCTTTAATAATTTTGAAGAAATAAAAGAATACTTGGGAATGCCAATACACGCAGAATTGGATTATGATTTTGCATTATTAGACATAGATTCCTATGAGGGACTTGTAAATTTTAACATAAACAATGCTGATACAAATTATTTTGTAACAGGATTAGATTTATATACGTTAAAAAAAGGACTAGAAATTTTAAGTGGACTTACAGAAATTTTGAAACTTACAAAAGTTATCTTCTCAAAAAATGCAAGTAGAGAAGATAATGATTATCTAAATTATTTATCACTTGGTTATAAAATAGAGTGGAGTGACGAAATAGTATATTTCCCTTTTGAAGTTGGCGACCAAAGTGTAATAGCACAAAATCAAAGAGTTTCAAAAATTAAATTTAAGAAACTAAGCGAACAGTATAAAGAAGCAATGATATATATTGTAGAACAAATACTAGACCAAAATGAATATGCGATGATGAAGCGTGTGTTTAAGCAGTTGGAGAAGAACGTTTAGAGTTGAAAAAATGTGCTTTGTCGTTGTTGAAATACAATTCTTTTTCAGTCAAAAGGAGGATAAAGTAAATGGCAATAATCACCTTTAAAAGTAATGAAGTAAAAGAAACAGGTCAGACACTTTCATTAGTTGCAACAGCAACACAAATGGCAATTGAACATAGTTATAAAACATTGATAGTGTCAACAAATTTTAAAGACCAAACTTTAGAAAATTGCTTTTGGGAATTAGATAAATTAAATAGACCAATAGTTGATATTAATGGACATACAGCTGTTGGTGTGGATTCTGGAATAGAAGGACTATTAAAAGTTTTGGCAAGTAACAAAACTAGTCCAGAAATTGTTAAAAATTATTCTAAAATAGTATTAAGAGATAGATTAGATGTAATGCTATCTCCAAGAACTGAAGATTACCAAGAATATATTCGAATATGTAATGAATATCCAGAAGTTCTAAAAGTGGCAAACAGATATTATGATTTAATATTTGTTGACCTTACAAGTAGAATGCAAAAAGAAGTAGCTCAAGGAATAATTGATATATCAGATGTTATATTGTTTAATATGACACAAAGATTAAAAAGCATTAATGATTTCTTAGAGCTTAAGGAAACGAACGAATTTTACAGAAGCAAAAAAGTAATACCTATAATAGGCAGATATGATGGATTTTCTAAATACAACATAAAGAATATAACAAGATATATGAAAGAAAAGAAAAATGTATTAGCAATACCATACAATACTCTATTTTTTGAAGCTTGTTCAGAAGGAAAGGTAGTTGACTTTTTCTTAAGATTTAAGACATTAAATGAAGAAGACAGGAACCAATCTTTTATAAAAGAAGTAAATAAAGTAGAAGATAGCATTATATATAAATTACAAGAATTACAAATGAAAATATAAAAATAAATAAAATTGTTTTTTAAAACTAATTTTATTACCAAAAGACACAATTAGAAGTTTTTAATCCTTAGAAAGGAGCAAAAAAAATGGTAAACATATTATTAATAGCATTGGTCGTATTAGTAGCTTTTGCTTTACTATTTAATTTTTTGAAAAAAAGAAAAAATGAACAAAAAGAAGATATCTTAGAAGTTGACGATAAAACTTATACTTTAGACAAAATGATAGAATTTGTAAAAAAGAGATTAGACGAAATCACAAAAATCAACCTTTATGATATTGGACTTTCAGAAGAAGAATTAAAGAGAAGAAAAAATAAAAAATATGAATTAAAAAAGGCTTTAAAAGGCTGTACATATGGCGATGTAAACGATAAGAAATATGTAAAAGAATTAATCTATGATTTACTATATAAAGAGTATGGGGTTAATGAAACTAATGTATCAAAAGCAATACCTTTTGATATTCCATCACTTTTAACAGCACAGGATAAATTTGAAATAATATTATATATGTATAAAAATGAATTTGGCTATGAAGCTCTATCAGAAATAATCAAAAAATATGACTTAGCACAATTAAAATATGTTGATGGAGAATCAAAACCTTGTTATGTTATTACAGAAAATGAAATAAACGATATATTTGAAAAAGAAAATTTTGTACTAACACTAGAAGATAAAATAAATGTAGTTGTACAAAGAATTTACCAAAAATACAAAGGATATAGTAGTATAGACGAAATAAGAGATATGAACATAGATGGTATTTCCGGTGGTGTATCTGGACTTCCAGAATCATTCTTAAGTCAGGTTGCACAAACAGATGGAGACTACTTAAGTCAGATTGCAGAGCATAAAGTTCCAAGAGCTTGTGATAGTATTTGGATTATGTATGCTGGTAAATCTATTAGACTTGCATTCCTATCTTTTGGAACAGAAGCAGAATTAAAAAGAGTATGTCAAAATATATATAAATACAACAACCCAGGACAATTGTCAGATACAAATGGTTACAAAATCAACGAAATGAAAGATGGTTCTCGTGTCGTTGTTGTTAGACCAAGTATGTCAGAAACTTGGGCATTCTTCGTAAGAAAGTTCGACGTAAAACGTGCAACACTAGAACAAATAGTACGTTTCCCTGGAAAAGAGGAAGCAATAGAATTATTAAAATTCTTAGTAAAAGGAGCAAGAATCATATCACTTACTGGTGAGCAAGGTTGCCGGAAAAACAACAATGCTTATGGCTATGATAGAAAATATATACGAAACTATGAACCTTCGTATTACAGAGACCGCATTCGAGCTTCACTTAAGAAAAATTTATCCTACAAGAAACATATTATCAATGCGTGAAACAGAAACTGTTTCTGGACAAGCCTGCTTGGACGTTCAGAAAAAGACTGATGGTTCTGTTAATATAATCCGGAGAGGTTGCAACAGACCCCGTAGCATCTTGGATGATACAATCTGCACAGGTTGCTTCTAAATTTACATTATTTACTCACCACGCTAAAACATTCCCAGACTTAGTAACAGCACTTCGTAACTCAATGTTAAGAGCTGGTGTGTTCAGAAATGAAAGAACAGCAGAAGAGCAGGTTGTTCAAGTTTTAAACTTTGATATTCACTTAGTAAAAGACTTTAGAGGAAGAAGATATATAGAAAGAATTACAGAATGTATACCAGTAGAAGACAAAAACGAATATACATTTGATTACAGAAAAGAGAAGTCTTTAGAAGGTAAATTAGATAAATTTATGGACAACGCAACAATGTATTTTACAAAAAGCACAAACAGAGAATTATATAAATATGTAAACATTATGGAATATCATGATGGAACATATGTACTTACAAACCCAATATCTGAACACAACATAAAAGAAATGAGAGAAAATATGGACGACAGCGATATGGTTGAGTTTGATAAATTCTTAGAGAGAAATTGGGGAATAAAAGTAAAACCTTATGATGTGGCTCACGGAAATGAAGAAGATTTAGATATTTTTAGTAAGCCAGCTGAAAAAGAAGAAAAAAAGACAGCAAAAAGAGGTAGAAAACCAAAAGCTGTAACAGAGTAGCAAGGAGGTTTAAGTCTTAACAAATGTCAAATGATATATTAATGTATTTATTGATTGGTGTGGGAGTAATATTTATAGTTATAGTAATAGCCTACTTGATGCTTAGAAAAAAGATGCAATCTTCTGGTGTAAGAGAAATTGAACGATTAAGAGCAGGAACAAAAGAAAAGAAATTCTCAACAGAAATATTATACCAAAAACTATACGTTAAATATTTAAAAATACCATTTATAAAAAGATACTTACTAAAAATTAGAAGAAGACTAGAAATAATAAATATAGACGACGAATATTTAACAAGAAAGCAAGCTGCAAAAATATTAACAAATGCAATTTTAATAATAATACCATTAACATTTGCAATTGTAATGATAACACACGAAAATACTTTGCTTATGATGTTCTTATTAATATTTGAAATATTTTTGGCTGATACCATTATTAATGGTATGGTTGACAAGATAGACAACAAGTTATTAAGAGAGCAAATAAATTTCTTTTCAGAAATTAGACACGCATACCATGAATACAATATGGTTGAAGAAGCAATATATCAAGTAGCCCAAGACGATGAGCAAGTAGAAATGTCAAGACAGGCAGAAAAAATATACGAAGTTCTTATTTCAGATGACCCTGAAGGAGAACTAGAAAAATACTATGACGTTGCACCAAACTCATATTTAAAAGAATTTGCTGGAGTATCATATCTTACAAAAGAATTTGGTGATAGAAAAGTAGATGGAGCATCTTTATACTTAAAGAATCTAAACAATATTACTCAGGAGATGCAACTAGAAATCTTAAAAAGAGATAAACTAGATTATGTATTCCAAAGTTTATCATTAATTTCAATAGTTCCAATACTATTTATGGAACCAATAAAAAACTGGGCAGTAGGACAATTTAGCTTTACAGCTTCATTCTACAATGGCAGAGGCGGAATGATAATGCAAATATTAATATTAGTATTAACATTTGTATGTTATTTATTAACAAGAAAACTAAAAGACAATGGCTCAGTAAATATGAATACAAAAAATACAGAAAATCCTTGGCAAGCCAAGTTATATAAAATAAAATTAGTAAAAAAATTTGTTGATTTATTTATACCAAAAGAAGGAACAAAAGAGTACAGAAAATTACAACAGAATATGAAAGATGCAGCATCAAAAGATAAAATGGAATGGATATATATTAACAGATTACTACTGTGCTTGGTAACATTTATAGTATCTATTATTGTAATAATGTATTTACACAATTTGGTTATACAAAATGTATATACAGATCCGACCGCAAACTTTGATGTTATAGGGCAAATGTCTGAAAAACAAACACAATCAGCTATGGAAATTACAGAATCTGATAATGATTATATATATCACTTTAGAGGTAACACCGAAGTAACAGAAGACGACATAATACGAGAAATGGAAAGAGGTAGAATAAACCAAGATTACCTAGAAAGTACTCCAGACGAGATGCAAGTTGCAGCAGAAAGAATCTTAGACAAAATACAATTAGTAAATAGCGAAAATATGCAATGGTTTGAAATATTAATCGCAATGGTTTTAGCAGTTATTGCATATAATGCACCAATTTGGATGCTAAAATTCCAAGCAAAAATGAGACAATTGGAAATGGAAGACGAAGTAATGCAATTCCAAACAATTATCTTAATGCTAATGAGAATTGAAAGAGTAAATGTTGAAATTATACTAGAATGGCTTGAAAGATATGCAAACATATTTAAAGAACCAATAAGCAAATGTGTAAACAACTATGAAAGCGGTCCTTGGGAAGCACTAGAACAATTAAAAGAAGATGTATCTTACCAAGAATTCATAAGAATAGTAGAAAGTTTACAAGCAGCTGTTGAAAAAATACCAATAGCAGATGCATTTGACGAACTAGATACAGAAAGAGATTACTATCAAGCAAGAAGAAAAGAATCAAACGAAAGATTAATCTCAAGAAAAGGTATGATAGGTAGAGGAATAGGTTTTGCACCAATGGTTGTAATATTTGTTGGATACTTAATTATACCATTAGTATTTATAGGATTAACAAGTATGAGTACTTCTATGAGTGGTATGCAAACATCATACTAGTGGGATTGGAAAAGAATTACAATTGGTGGCTAACAAACTTCATTTAAAATTTAATGGGCGTATACCAAGTATGCCTCATAAATTTCAAACTCGTTTTGACTGCTCAAAATTTAATTCTTTCCAAACCAGAAGCTTTAAGAAAGGAATAAAAAAATGGAAAATGCTTCAAAAGCTTTGATAATGGCAGGTTCAGTTTTACTTGGGATTTTGATAATTGCTTTGCTTATATTTGGATATAGGAATATATCTAATTTAGAGCAAACAAGAGAAAATGCAGATTCAAATGATAAAATGCTAGAATATATGAGAAATTTTGAACAATATAATAGAACACTATATGGAAGTGAATTACTTTCCTTAGCTAATCTTCTTGAAGATTATAATAATACAGATGCTAGAGAAGATATTGGATATGATAGAATTACAATAATCGTAAAAATAAATAAAGGTATTGTTGGTTCTACATATTTCACAGCAGGAGAACATAATTTGGAAGATTTAGCTAGATCTAAAACAGAAATAGAAAATTATTTGAATAAATATCAAAAAAACCAAAAAGAGTACAATAACAAAAGTGTAAAATACTATTCACAAAGAAGTAATAGAGAAATAGCAATAGATTTTGGAATGGATCCACCTAGTAATATGCTTGATTATGACATTGCTTCTGAGTACTTAGAAAAGGATCGTACAACAGCTAAATTGCTTGCAGATATTCAAGATTATACAAATATAAGATCTATTTATACAGAATTTAGAACTGGAAAAAAATTCGATTGTAAAGAAGTTAGATATAATGATTTAAATGGTAGATTAAATTATATGTACTTTGAAGAAAAGTAAATTTGAATATGTATTTTTTAGTGTGCAAAATATATTAATAAATTGAATAAATAAATAAAATACAAAATGAAAGAGCAAATTACTTTATAAACACTTAAACTTTAAATTTTATGATTGGAGGCTGAAATGGAGAATGCTTCAAAGGCCTTAATAATGGCAGCTGAAATACTAGTTGGTGTATTAATAATAAGTATTGGTGTATACTTATTTGGAACATTAGGAAAGTATAGTGCAGATACAACAGCAGAAATGGAAGATGCACAAATTGCTCAATACAATCAACAATTTTTGCAATATTATGGTACTTCTTCTGTTGATGGAAGTGCACCAGAACCAATAAAATGTACAATACACGAAATTGTTGGGCTAGCAAATTTAGCCAAAAAGTTAAACACAGAAAATGGTTTTACTGAAATAGAGGAGCCTTCTGATGCTTCTGAATATATTAGAATAGATGTAAAAATTGGAGTTAAAACTTATACAAATTTGGAAAGTATGTCAGAAAACGAATTAATACAACTAGTAAAAGATAATTCATTAATTTATACAACAAATGAAGATGGCTCAACAAGTGTTGAAACTAAATACTTCAAATGCGAAGAAGAACCAGGAATTGGTAGTATTACCAGAAGAGTGAATTATATGAAATTTGTAGAATTTTAGAAAAAACTCTTGCATTAAAGCAAGATAAATATTATAATGAAAGTATGAATTATGAAAAACAGGATTTTAGTAACAATATTAATTTTTATAGTTATCTTATGCATTGCTATATATTTAGTATATAATTACAGAGTAAATATTGCAAAATCTCAAGAAATTAATAATGAATATAAATCATATTATAATGAACAGATACTTGGAACAGATTTAGCAAGTGTAATAAACAAAACAATAGATATAAACAAGAAAAATAATATACAAAAAGATGACAAAGGCTACTTTATAGAAAATGATACAAATTCAATAAAAGTATTTATAGAACTAATTTATCAAGATGACTATAAAACAATAGATGCCGAACAAATATTTAACAATGGAATAGAAAATTTTGTGAGAGTTTATAGTACTGCTAATTTTAAATGTACAAAAATAAGCTATCACAAAAAAACAGGCAATATAGAAACCATTACATTCACGGAAGTAGACGAAACATTGCAAACACAAGAATAGATTTTAATATTATAAACAAATAGATAAAATTTTAAGGAGGAATTTTTTATGGAAAACGCTTCAAAAGCATTAATTATTGCAGGTGCTATATTACTTTCAATAGCAATTATAGGTGTAGGTATGTTTGTATTTAATAGTGTTAGTGATACAATTACAGATTCTTCAGATTTAACGGCAGAGCAAGCAAATGCATATAATCAAGAGTTTACAAACTATAATGGTAAACAAAGAGGAACACAAGTAAAACAATTATGTGATAAAGTAAGTAGTCATAATAGAAATGCACTAGACGCATCAGAATTAATTGCTATTACTAATGAAGATTTATCTGAAAACACAGATTTCCCTGCGCCAACAGCAGAAGATGCAGAAGGAACAACAACAGCAGAAATTAACCAATTTAAAGCAGGAATTTTATCAGGAAAAACATATAATGTAACATTTGCATATGATCCAGATTCAGGCTTAGTAACTAAAGTTGGAATTTCTGAAATTACATCAGGCAATTAAAAATAACTAAGAAGGATTTTAATTTATGGAAAATGCAGTTGATGCTTTAAAAATAGCATTTGCAGTATTTATATTTGTAGTAGCCCTTTCTCTTGCTATGTTTATGTTTACGCAAGCAAGAGAAACGGCTGATATAGTATTATCAAGTTCAGATGTTACAGAATTTATGGATTATATAGAAGTTGCTGATACAGTTGGAGAAGATAGGATAGTTGGTTTAGAAACAATAATTCCTACCCTTTACAAATATTTTAAAGAAAATTATACTGTAATATTTTTAAATAGTAATGGTACTCCTTTAGATTTATACACAACTAGAACAAACCCAAGCTTATGGAGTGCTGGATATACAAATAGATATTACGAGGATAACATAGATACAAAAGTATGCTCATTTGATGTTGATGAAGAGACCAGAAGACGTGAGCCTTGGACAGGAAACACAAATTATTATAAACAAAACCTTGATATGTTTTTATCTGGAGGAACATTTGTAGCACCAAGTGGTAATGGTATGGATTATAATTACTCAGATAGAAATGTAAATGGATGGGGCACTCAAAAAAGTTTTATAGAACAATATAAAGATAAACAATTTAGAGAAAGCCTTGGAGAATACAAATATAATAGTGTTAATAGTGGAGTGGGGCAAACAAATGAAGTAACAGATGGCGAATTTTCATCAGGTGTAGGAAATACACAAGATAGAGAAAAAAGAGTAATTATATATACATTATTAAATTGAAATACTTATATAGAAAGGAAGGATGTTTATGGGAGATAGTTTAGTAACAGTTGTAGCAATTTTTTTAGCAGCAATTTTAATGTTTATTTTCCCTTTGATGTCATTAGCCGAAAGAACTGACGATATTTCTTCACTTGCTGTTCAAACTTCAACTACTGAATTTGTAGACAACATTAGAACTACTGGAAAAGTAACAATAGAACAGTATGAACAATATCTTAGTGATATAGCATCGACAGGAAACACCTTTGATGTAGAATTCGTTATAGCACAATTAGATGAAAACCCAGGAAAGAAAACAACACAAGCAGAGTCAACAAAAATAGGTGAAAATCTATATTACTATATATATACAACTCAAGTAGAAGAACAATTAGATAAAACAGGAAGAATAACACTTAAAGAAGGAGATATTGTTACTGTAACAGCAAGAAATACAAACCAAACAATTTCTCAAATGCTAAGAAATTTCTTCTATATGATATCTGGTAACGATTCATATCAAATTAGTGGACAAGCTTCTGGAGTAGTAGCAGTAAACGGAAGCACAAGTGGAAATTAACAAATAGTTGTTGAGCAGATATTAAATCTGTCTCTACAATCAAAAATATATGTAGGGGTGGAGTTTATACAATTCTACTTCTATTTTTTATTTAATATGGATATAATTTACAGAATATTTTGAATGCTGTAAATTGTAAAAAAATATACTTATGAAAGGTAATATGTAGTATGAAATTACAACATATAGCAATAGTATTTGTTATAATAATTTTGCCAATTTCAATAATAATGTCAGCGTATATACAAAATCAAATAACTGCAATAGAATTTCAAACAGCATTGGATTCAAATTTGATTAATGCTACTTATGATGCAGTAAAAGCTTTTCAACTTAATACTACAAACAACAAATATTCTAGTATTAGCGATTCAAAAATTAGGGACGTAGAAGCATCTGTAAATACGTTTTACAATGTTCTGAATACATCAATGAAAGACTATTCTTTAGCTCCAGAAGACTTAGAAGGCTATATACCAGCAATATTATTTACATTATATGATGGATATTATATATATACATCTTATGATAATGTGTATAATACTACTGGAGAAGGAGAAGACGAAAAAGTTGATATACAATTAGGTGAAAACAATTATCAAAATGGACTAAAGCCTTATGTATATTATTCAGCAAAATATAGATTAAGAAATGGAAATATAATTGTTGTAAACTTTACACTTGATAACGAAATAACAGTATACGGAGATTTTGGTGATGGATATGTAACAAAATCAGGATATTTAATAAATCCAGATCTTGTTACTATAAATGAACAAAATGGCTCTATTACTTCTGTAAGCTATGATGGAATTGAAATAAGACCAGAAATGTTGTGGGAGCACTTAATAACAACTCATACGACAGAAACTAATGATACAGTAGCAATTGCAGGAGATTATCCATACATATTCTATCAAAATGATAAAATATATCAAGACCGTAACCAAGAAACTGGAGAACTATTATATAACGAAGATGGAACACCTAGAATATTTTGGTATAATAACTATACAAAAACGTATGTAAACAACCAAGAAATAAGAGAATATGCTAGACAATGTGGAATGCACAGCATAAGTGCTATGGAATACTATATAGAAGCAAAAGAATTTAGCGAATGGGTACGAGATAATCTAGGAGATATTACACAAGCAAATACAATAATGAATGAAGATGGAACAACACCTATTGGAGACAACACAGAATATTTATCAGAAAATACAGGAAATGCAAAAATATTCTATACAGACGAAAATAATGACCCATTGCTATCAGACTCTGTGTTTAACAACCATAGACTAGCAGTAATAAGAAAAACAATAGAAACAAGCTTAAACACAGTTATTTCAAATTATAGATCTACAACTCTATATGATTATGCAATGCCAGTAATAGAAGAAAGTGATTGGTACAAAATTTTAAACAATGTATCAATGGTTGCATTTATGCAAGGTATGTCAATAGGATATAGATATTATAATAATTATGCAGTTGTAACAAATAATATAAATAAAGAAGTTGTAAAAGCAGAAAACATATACATAGTAACAGAAAAAGAGGGAGACTCTAACAATAGGGAATACCACCAACCAGGTTGTAAAGAATTAATAGATGGAGTAGCAGATGGAAGCTTAACAATAGTTGGAGCATATCCAACAGCAAGTTTCCAAAGACAGAGCGTGCGAGTATCGGAAAATACAGAAGATGACTTAAACTTTTATTTACAAGCAGTGGACGGAGATACGATAACAGGTTGTTACAATTGTATAGTAAATGCAACAGGAGATTACAATGTAGATGATATAATAGATGGAACAATAGAATACTATGAGGACGAGACAAATATATTATACAGACCAGAAGATCTAGTAGAAATTAGAACAGCATATTTGACAGCACTAGCACGTGAAAGACAAGACTTGTATAAATCAAATTTTGATTTGTCAGATTTAGGAAACTGATTTTTGCATATTTATTAGTAATTCACTTTAAGGTTGGAGTTTATATAAACTCCAACCATTACGAATTAATAATAAAAATGGTTATAAAAATCAGTTTAAAAAATCTGAAAATGGTTATCCTATAATTAAAGGAAGGATAGCTATGAAAAAATTAAAAAAATTTTTACTAATAATAATTTTATTAATAATTTACACATATGTTTGTAATATTAGTATGTTGCCCAGTAATATAATTTTAATGCAGGGTGAAACACTAAACCTAGATACAATTTTAGGAATAAATGTAAAAAATACGGAAACCTTGCAAGCGTCAAGCAATTTAAACAATAGTATTGTAGAGCAAACAGGACAACTGAATTTGAATTTGGAACTTTTTAATTTGTTTCCAGTAAAGGATGTAACAGTAAATGTAATTCCTAAAACAACAGTTATTCCAATAGGTAAAGCAATAGGAATGAAAATGTATACTGAAGGAGTTCTGGTTGTAGGAATGTCAGAAATAGATGGAAAAAAACCGTATGAAAAATCTGGAATTTCTACTGGTGACAAAATAATAGAAGTTAATAATGAAGAAATTGATAATACAGATGAGCTGATTGCTTGTGTAAATAGATCAAATGGAGAAGAAGTCCAAATAAAATATGTTAGTGATAATGAAGAAAAAGTTACAAGCATTGAACCTGTAAAAACGGCGGATAACGAATATAAATTGGGATTATGGGTTAGAGATGCGGCAGCAGGTGTTGGAACTTTAACATTTTATGAACCATCTACACAGAAATTTGCAGCGCTTGGGCATGGAATAAATGATGTTGATACCTATGAATTAATAGATATTGCAAATGGGGAATTAGTAACAACCAATATTGTGGATATAGTAAAAGGAAAAGATGGTTCACCAGGAGAAATTAGAGGAACAATAGAAAACGGAACAGAATTAGGAACAATAGCCAAAAATACAAACTTTGGTGTGTATGGAACTATTTCGAATATTAATAGATTGAATTTGACTGGAAAAACAGAATACGAGGTCGCAAATAGAAGTGAAATTAAAACTGGAAAAGCAGAAATAATGTGTGAATTAGAAAATGGAAAGATAGAAACTTATGAAATAGAAATACAAAAAATTTATACGGAAAATAATCAAGATAATAAAAGTATGCTAATAAAAGTAACAGATGAAGAATTAATAGAGAAAACAGGAGGAATAATACAAGGAATGAGCGGAGCACCAATTATTCAAAATGGAAAATTTATTGGGGCAGTAACACACGTTTTAGTAAATGATTCGAAAATGGGGTATGGAGTATTTGGAGATTTAATGATAAAACAGATGCGAGAGGTAGATTAATGAAAAATAATAGAGGAGTTTCAATAATATCATTTATACTAGTAATATGTATTTTAGCTGTAATAGCTTTTCTAGGATATCAAATATTTTATGAAGATATTTTGAACCTAGGACTTGCTGATAGTACAGTAATAAATACATTAAATATAAATGCGGGATATGTAAATTCAGAAAACTATAATTCAAACATTGTATCAAGTAGCGTACAAAATAATAATTATGCAAGTAGTAAAAATATATCGAGCAATTATTACTATAACCAGTTAGATAATTATGGAAAATTAATATATACTGGATTAGCTCAAAATAAAGAAGAAATAAAAAGTGGAGAGTTTAGTGTAGATTTTGGAAATCAATTTAATGATTTACTAAATTCTGATGGAGGAGAAGAACAATTAAATATTGCATTTCAATCAGCTTGGAATGCATATACATACGATAATATGGATGTGTTTTATATTGATGTAGAAAAGCTAACTTTAACAACAAGAACAACAACAATAGGAAGTTTGTCAACACATAGAGTTGTATTGTCAAATGGAGATAATAGCAATTGCTTAAAAGATGATTTTTATGATAGGAACAAAATAGACAGCAAATTAAATTTAGTAGAGTCTATAAGAGATGCAATGGAAAAACAATTAGAAGGATATAGTGACTATGAAAAAATAAGACAGGTTCATAATTGGTTAATAGAAAATGTTGAATACGACGAATACTTTGAGGCAGAAGAGCCATATTCGATTTCTGGAGCTTTAACAGAAGGAAAAGCAGTATGCGAAGGATATGCAAGAAGTTTTAAATATATATTAGATGAATTAGAAATACCTTGCATATTAGTAAGTGGGACAGGAACAAACTCAAATGGAGAAACAGAATCTCACGCTTGGAATTATGTGCTATTAGAAGGAGAATGGTATGCAGTAGATGTTACTTGGGATGACCCAGTAATAATAGGAAGCGGATATGTTTCAAATGATATATACTATGAAAACTTTTTAAAAGGGCAGAACACATTTTTTAGAAACCATACAGAGGATGGCTACCTATCAGCAAATAGTCAAAAATTTACATTTCCAGAAATAAGTGTGGGAGATTATTAGAAATTACTTGCTTTTTTATTGTATGTGTGATAAAATACTGTATGTAAAAAGCTTACCTTATACTTAGTTTTAGGATATGACACCACTTTGACTCAGTTTAAGGCAAATTAAATAAAATTTTAGGAGGTGTAAATTATGACAGTAGAAAGAAAACAAGAAATAATCAAAACATATAGAAGAGACGAAAAAGATACTGGTTCTCCAGAAGTTCAAATCGCTCTTTTAACAGAAAGAATCAACGAATTAACAGAACACTTAAAAGTTCATAAAAAAGATAACCATTCAAGAAGAGGACTTTTAAAAATGGTTGGTTCAAGAAGAAATTTACTTAACTACTTAGCAAGAAAAGATGTTCAAAGATATAGAGATATCGTTGAAAAATTAGGATTAAGAAAATAATTGTTATTTGGTGGGCGTTTTGGCATTTCTTGCTTAAACGTCCATTTGTGAAGAAAGTAAAATAATTATTAGCACAAATAATTAGTAGGTAGCTTGTATAATGTGCTACTTACAGTAAGATAAACCCAATATATATTAATTTATGTATAAAAATGTATAGTTTAACATATAAAAAATCAAGTAAGAGCATAGTATAGAGGTTACAACTAATTTTGTGCTACTAATTATATATAGAATGAGTATAATCATTCAAAGAATATAATATAGAAAGGAGTAGTATGGCAAATAAAACCATACGCAAAATTTATGTTTAAAAGTTATAGTACAAAATTAGCAGGAAGAGAACTAACAATTGAAACTGGAAAAATCGCAGGACTTGCAAACGGAAGTGTTGTAGTAAAATACGGTGATACAGTAGTAATGGTAAACGTTACAGCTGCAAAAGAACCAAAGGAGGGAATAGACTTTTTCCCACTTTCAGTAGATTATGAAGAAAAACTATATGCAGTAGGAAAAATACCAGGAAGTTTTACAAAAAGAGAAGGAAAACCATCAGACAAGGCAATACTTACATCAAGAGCTATTGATAGACCATTAAGACCATTGTTTCCAAAAGATTTTAGAAATGATGTATGTGTTACAGCAACAGTATTATCTGTTGAACAAGATAATAGCCCAGAAGTATGCGCAATGATTGGTGCAGCAGTTGCACTTTCAATATCAGATATACCTTTTAATGGACCAACAGCAGCAGTAGCAGTTGGATGGGTTGATGGAGAAATAGTAATAAATCCAACAGTAGAGCAAAGAAAGAAAAGCAAATTAACTGCAACAGTTGCAGGAACATTGGAAAAAATAACAATGATTGAAGCAGGAGCAGACGAAATACCAAATGACACAATGCTTGATGCAATAAAAAAAGCACACGTAGAAATAAAAAACATTTGCAACTTTATTTCTGACATACAAAAAGAAATTGGAAAACCAAAATTCGAATATAAATCATTTGCAGTTGACCCAGAATTTTATCAAGATATAGTAGCAAACTTTAAAGACAGAATGTACCAAGATGTACAAGCACAAGAAAAAGAGGTAAGAGATGCCAATATTGATAAAATTACAGAAGATATAACTGCATACGTTGTAGAAAAATATGGAGAAGATGTTGCAGAAGAAAGAAAATCAGACATAGCAGACAGTATACACGACTTAGAAAAAGCTTGTGTAAGAGAAATGATATTAGAAGAGCATAAACGTCCAGACGGAAGAAAAATTGACGAAATCAGACCACTTTCTTGTGAAGTTGGCGTACTTCCACGTACACACGGAAGCGCAATCTTTACAAGAGGACAAACACAAGTTATGTCAGTAGTAACACTTGGAATGATTAGCGAAGAGCAAATGCTTGACGGAATAGACGAAGAAACAGAAAAAAGATATATGCACCAATATAACTTCCCATCATATTCAGTAGGTGAAGCAAGACCATCAAGAGGACCAGGAAGAAGAGAAATAGGACACGGAGCTCTAGCAGAAAAAGCACTAGTTCCAGTAATTCCAGCAGAAGACGAATTCCCTTATGCAATAAGAGTTGTATCAGAAGTACTTTCTTCAAATGGTTCAACATCACAAGCAAGTATTTGTGGAAGCACACTTGCATTAATGGACGCGGGTGTTCCAATAAAGAAACCAGTTGCAGGTATATCAACAGGATTAGTTACAGACAAAAACGATCCAAATAGATATATAATGCTTACAGATATTCAAGGAATAGAAGACTTCTTTGGAGATATGGACTTTAAAGTTGGAGGTACAAAAGACGGTATTACAGCAATACAAGTAGATATTAAGATAGACGGATTAACATATGACATTATAAAAGAAGCATTTGAAAGAACGAAGGTTGCTAGAGATTATATTTTAGACAACATAATGCTTCCAGTAATAGACAAGCCAAGAGCAGAAATATCAAAATATGCACCAAGAATTTTAACAATGCAAATTAATCCTGACAAAATAAAAGATGTTATAGGAACTGGTGGAAAAGTAATAAATAAAATTATTGACGAAACTGGCGTAAAAATAGACATAGAAGACGACGGAAGAGTATGCGTATATTCAAACGATACGGAAAGTGGACAAAAAGCAATGAAAATGATAGAAAATATCACTAGAGAAATAGAAGTTGGAGGAATATACGATGGCGTTGTAACAAGAATAATGTCATTCGGAGCATTTGTAGACGTAGGCGGAGGAAAAGAAGGATTACTTCATATATCTAAAATCTCTAGCAAAAGAGTTGACAAAGTAGAAGACGTACTTTCTGTTGGAGACGAAATTACAGTAAAAGTAAGCGACATAGACAACCAAGGTAGAATAAATCTTTCTATGAAAGACCTAGAAATGGGAAATAAAGAAGAAAAATAATAGAAGTATTAGTATATAGTAAAGAAAAAATGGAATAATTTTTTATAACTAACAAAAAACAAACTGAAAACACCAGTCTAGCATAATTTTATTCTGCTAAACAGGTGTTTTTAGTTTGTTTTTTTGTTACAGCTCACAGCAAATCATAAAAATTTGACATATACATTACTTTGTGTTTAGGACAAGGTGTAAATTGTAACCACAATTTTTAATTTTTCTAGTTATTTTTTTAAAAACTGTTGTAAAAATTATAAATAATTGATATACTTATGGTATTAAAGGAATATTGGGCAACAAAGTCGGACAAAATGTAATTTAAGGAGGTTTTATTATGGAAGAAAATAATAATTCAAACGAAGTTGTAGAATTAGAAAATCAAGGAGAGGTAACATTAGAAAATAACTCAAATATTAAAATAGCAGATGATGTAATTGCTGTAATTGCAGGAGCTGCTGCATCAGAAGTACCAGGAGTTTCTTCAATGGCAGGAGGATTTGCTGGTGGAATTTCAGAAGTATTTAGTGGAAAGAAAAACTTTGCAAAAGGTATAAAAGTAGAAGCTGGAGAAAAAGAAACAAGAATTGATGTTAACATTATAGTTGAATATGGTGTAAGAATTCCAGATGTTGCTTTCGAAATTCAAAATAGAGTAAAAAAAGCTGTTGAAAGTATGACTGGTTTAAAAGTTTTAGATGTAAATGTTCACGTACAAGGCGTAAACACAGATTCTAACAATATAGAAGAAATGAAATCAGACGATTCTAACAAAACAGAATAAATGACCAAGGCACTTTTAGAAAAAGATATTTTATTTAAAAGTGCCGTTTTCAATCAAAATAAATAAAATCTTAATAAAATATTAATTGTATTTTTATTGAAATTTATAAATAATCTATTATACAATAAATTATAAAACAAAAAAGGAGATATGGTTATGAAAACAATTGAAAAAATAACATTAGTATTATTTTCTAGCTTAATGCTAATAATATCTGTAATATTATGTTTAGCAATATTTGGATGGATAAATTTAGATGTAGTAGGAGATGTAATTAATATAGCAATCACAGATAATGTTACATCCAAAGTTCTACTTGGACTAGCTATAATATTTATATTATTAGCTATAAGATGTATATTTTTTGATTCAAGTGCCAAGGAAAAAGAAGAAAATAAAAATGGAATTCTTTTGGAGAATGCAAATGGTAAATTGTTAATAACAAGAGAAACAATTGAAAGCCTAGTAAATACAATTGTTAAAGGTTTTGAAGGGGCTGAAGATGTAACAACAAAAATTGAATTTGATAAAGATAACAATATATCAGTTTTTGTTAATTTAACTGTAAAAGAAAATGCAGTTATAAAGGAACTATCAAGCAATCTTCAAACAAAAATAAAAGAGACTGTAAAGAGGTCATCTGACTTGGAAGTTAAAGAAGTAAACATAAAAGTAAGAAATATTGGACAAACAAATGATAATAATATAATTGAAGCTTAGGAAAGGAAGAAGTAAAATGGATGATTTTAAAAAATTTATGTCACAATATGGTGGAATGATTATAGGAATAATTGTGGCTATATTGTTACTAATAACTAGATTTTACGAACTAATAATTGCAATTATATTAATAGCAGTTTGTGGTTATGCAGGATTTTATTTTCAACACAACAAAGAAAATGTAAAAACAGCATTAAAGAATTTTATAGACAAATTATGAATAATAAAAAGCAAGAATGGAAGGAAAGAATTAAACAATGAGTATGTCAGATAACAGAAAAACAGCATTTGAAATTGTATATAGTTTGGAGTCTCAAAACACAAAATATGAGGATTACAAAGAAATAGTAGATATGCTTTTAGAGGAAAAAGAAGTTCACGGAAAAGCAACTACAAAATATATTAAAGATGTTGTTTATGGTACTAAAAGACACGGAAAACAAATAAAAAAACAAATAGAAGAATGCTTGTCAGAAAAATGGACGTATGATAGAATTTCTAAAGTAAATATAGCAATCTTAGAAGTAGCGATTTTTGAAATGCTATTTTTAAAAACACCATATAAAGTAGCTATAAATGAAGCAGTTGAACTTGCTAAATCATATGCAGATACTAAAGCTCCATCATTTATAAATGGAGTTTTGGCAAGCATTGTTAAGAAAAATAATTTAGGCGAAGGAGAAACAAAAACTAATGACGTACAATCCGATTAGTGTAACAGACTTAAATAAATACATAAAAGATAAAATAGCAGGCGACGAAATGCTAAATAATGTATTAGTAAAAGGAGAAATTTCCAATTACAAACATCATTATACAGGTCATTTATACTTTACATTAAAGGATGAGAACTCTTTAATAAAATGCATTATGTTTAAAAGTTTTGCAGCTAATTTAAAATTTGAACCAAAAGATGGTATGAAAGTAATGGTATTTGGTACTGTATCTGTATTTGAAAGAGATGGAGTTTACCAAATATATTGTAAAGCTATGCAAGAAGATGGAATCGGTAGTTTGTATAAAGCGTATGAAGAAATGAAGGCAAGGCTTGAAAAAGAAGGTTTATTTGATGTTGCACATAAAAAGAAAATACCTTTAATGCCAAAATGTATTGGTGTACTTTCTTCTAATACTGGTGCAGTAATTCGAGATATAATAAATGTATCAACAAGAAGAAATCCGAATGTGTACATAAGGTTGCTTCCCGTTCCGGTGCAGGGGGCTGGAGCAGCAGAAAAAATAGCTCAAGCAATAAAAACAATGAATGACAAAAAGCTTGCAGATGTACTGATAGTTGCAAGAGGAGGAGGTTCATTGGAAGACCTGTGGCCATTTAATGAGGAAATTGTTGCAAGAGCAATTTATGATTCGGAAATTCCAATAATTTCTGCTGTGGGTCATGAAACAGACTTTACAATAGCAGATTTTGTAGCAGACTTAAGAGCTCCGACACCATCGGCGGCAGCAGAACTTGCTGTTCCAAACATAGCAGATATAACGCTTAAGCTAGAGTCATACAATAATAGATATAAATTAGCTTTAAAGAAAAAAGTTGAATTTATGAGATTAAGATATGAAAAATGTATGAATAGCAGAGTGTTCAAAGATCCATTGCAACGATTAAATGAAAAAGCTATTTGGATTGATATGAGAGTTAAATCTATACAAAATAGTATGAGCAAAATATATAATAATAAAAAGACGTTAATGGTAAAAAATATTGCAAAATTAGATGCTTTAAGCCCATTAAAAACTTTAACTAGAGGATATTCAATAATTCAATTAAATAACAAAGTGATAAAATCAGTTAAAGATTTGAAAAAGGATGACGAAATAGATATTAGGTTATTAGATGGAACTGCAAAAGCAAAAATACAGTAAAACATTTGTGATTAATATTTTCAAGGAATTAATAAATGTAGAAAAGTTTTAAGCTAAAAGACATTCGGATTAGAAAATAAATATAGTGCCTAGAAAAAATAAGAATAGAAAAAAACAAAACGAAAAATTAGAAAGGAACGTGATTTTAATGAAAAAAGGTACAAAAACACTTATAGGAGTTTTAATAGTAATAATATTAATTGTAGTAATTGTGTGGTTGGTTTATGATAATACAAAGTCAGAAACGGCTAGCGTTAATGGAGAGAATAATATGCCAAATGCAGGTGCCGAAGTAAGCAATAGTGAGGAAAATGTAATTCAAAATGAAGAAGTAAACAATGAACTTGTTGAAAATGAAGTTGAAACTAATGAAGTAGTAGAAAATGTAACTAAAGAAGAAGAAACAAAAGAGCCAGAAAATGATAAATCAGAAGTAGTATCTGGAACTAATGCAAGTAGAGAAGAAAAAGCATTGCAATTGGCAAAAGATTATTATGAAGAAAACTATGGAAACGCAGAAGACGTTTATTTTAATAATCAAGGTGTAAACGGAGATGGGAATTACATAGTAAGAGCAGGAGTAGCAGGAGTTGGAAGTTACAGATATTTTATAGTTAATTTGGATACAGAGGAAGTAACAGAAAAATAAATTGTCTAGCCAAAATGACAATTCTTAGACAATTTAGAAATAAAAATGGAAAATAGCAATTCTTATACATTTTAAAAATAAGAAAATATAACGTAAAGTAGAAAGGAATAGAAAATGGAAGAAAATAGCTTTGAAGAAAATATGAAAAAGTTAGAGCAAATAGCAACAGAATTAGAAAAGGGGGATTTGGACTTAGATACTTCTGTGGCTAAATTTGAAGAGGGAATGAAGCTATCAAAAAAATGTAGTGAAATTCTTGAAAAAGCAGAAAAGAAAATAACAGTGCTAATTAAAGGTGAAGACGGTGAATTAGCAGAGGAAAATTTTGTACAAAATGAGGAATAGAAAAAATGATGGGGATAATTTCAGAATATAAATATTTAATAGTGCCATTTGCAACATGGTTTTTTATACAGTTGTTTAAATTGATTTATGATCTAGTAACTACAAAGAAATTTAATTTTAAAAGAATCTTAGGAGCTGGTGGAATGCCTAGCTCTCATTCTGCTGTTGTAGTATCTCTAGCTACAATGATCGGTATAAATTATGGAGTAAATTCAGCAATTTTTGGACTTTCTGTAATTTTTGCATGTGTAGTAATGTATGATGCAGCAGGTGTTAGAAGAGCAGCGGGTAAACAGGCTAAGCTTTTAAATAAATTAGTAGAAACTCCAGGATTGACTGGTGTTCAAGTAACAGAAAAGTTGCAAGAAGTTCTTGGACATACGCCAGGACAAGTAGTTGTAGGAGCTTTAATAGGATTGATAGTAGGATTTGTGTTTGGCTAGGTGTAAATACATACAAATAAATCTTACAAAATACAGCAGAGAACCAATATAGACATAAGCAAAAAATTTTATATTACTTTGTTTATTGAATAGTTATATTGTGCTAAACAAAGTAGTAGAGTGGAGGCAAAAATGGAAGATGTAGAAATTGCGAGAAATACTAAGTTAAAGAATATATACGAAATAGCAAAAATACTAGAGATTCCAGAAGAAGATGTGGAACCTTATGGAAAATATAAGGCAAAAATATCATTAAAATTGATGGAAAAAGAGAAAAATAAAAAAGATGGAAAACTAATTTTAGTAACTGCAATTAATCCAACACCATTAGGAGAAGGAAAAACCACAATATCTATTGGATTAGCAGATGGACTAAGAAAAATAGGTAAGAAATCCATTTTGGCATTAAGAGAACCTTCATTAGGACCAGTATTTGGAATTAAAGGTGGAGCAACAGGTGGAGGACATTCTCAAATAGCTCCAATGGAAGATATAAACTTACATTTTACAGGGGACATACACGCAATAACAAGTGCAAACAATTTATTATCAGCACTTATTGACAACCATATGTATTTTGGCAATGAATTAGGATTTGACAGGATAACTTGGAAAAGATGTGTTGATTTAAATGATAGACAATTAAGAAAAGTAGAAACAGGCTTATCTGGAGAGAAAAAAATTGTACCAAGAGAAGACGGATTTGATATTTCTGTTGCATCAGAAATTATGGCAATCTTTTGCTTAGCAACTGATATTAAAGACTTAAAAAGAAGGATTGGAAATATTATAGTTGGATATACTAAAGAAAACAAACCAATAACAGCAAGAGACTTAAAGGCAGATGGAGCATTAACAGTTCTTTTAAAAGATGCTATGAATCCAAACTTAGTGCAAACTTTGGAACATACACCTGCAATTGTACACGGTGGACCATTTGCAAATATTGCACACGGTTGCAACAGTATTATAGCAACTAAAATGGCACTTAAACTAGGTGAATATGTTGTTACAGAAGCAGGATTTGGCGCAGATTTAGGTGCAGAAAAATTCTTAGATATAAAATGTAGAAAAGCACAAATAAAACCAGATGCAGTAGTATGTGTAGCAACAATAAAAGCTTTAAAATATAATGGTGGAGTGCCAAAAGAAGAAATAAAAAATGAAAATGTAGATGCATTAAAAAAAGGATTCAAAAACCTTTTAAAACACGTAGATAATCTAAGAAATGTATATGGACTAAATGTAGTAGTAGGAATAAACAAATATAATCACGACACACCAAAAGAAATAGAATGTTTAGAAGAACTTCTAAGAGAAAATAATATAGAATTTAGCTTAGTAGAAAGTTGGGAAAAAGGTGGAGAAGGAGCTACTAACTTAGCAGAAAAAATTGTAAAAATCTCAGAAAAAGAAACAATATTAAACTATGCATACCAATTGGACGACAGTATAGAAAATAAAATTTTAGATATTGCAACAAAAATATATGGAGCAAGAGGAGTACAATATACAGAAAATGCACAAGAAAAAATAAAGGAAATAGAAAAATTAGGATATAGCAATTTTTCAATTTGTATAGCAAAAACACAATACTCATTGTCAGACGACCCAAAGAATTTAGAATGTGCAAAACCTTATGATATACACGTAGAAGATGTAATACTAAAAACAGGAGCAGAATTTGTAGTGGTTATAACAGGCAAAATAATGACAATGCCAGGATTGCCAAAAGTTCCGGCAGCTGAGCAAATTGATTTAGATGAAAATGGAAACATTGTGGGCATTTTTTAGAATTGTTATTTTTTATAAGAAGAGGTAATATATTTTTTCTTTTTATTGAAGTCTAATTATAAAAATGTATAATAACACCATTTTTGGATAAAATAATCCTAGAATTATTTTAAAAGAAAGTGGTGTAATTTTATGGCAGTAAAAATAAAGAAAAACTTAAAGGCAATTATTGTTATATTTTTAGTAAGTTCACTATTTGTTTCATACAACGTATTTTTTAGAGATAATGAAGCACTAGCATTATCTAAATATGGCTCAAGAGGGGAAGAAGTAAGAACCATACAAACTAAATTAAAAAGATGGGGATACTATAAAGGAAATGTAGATGGAATATATGGCAGTCAAACTTTAGAAGCGGTAAAATATTTTCAACGTAAAAATGGTCTAACAGTAGACGGTATAGCAGGAACGAAAACACTTCAAGCTATGGGAATTTTTAGTTCATCTGGCAATTCTAATAGTAACTCAAGTTCTTCTACTAATTCTAGTGACTTAAATTTACTTAGTAGATTGGTTTATGGAGAAGCAAGAGGTGAGCCATATACTGGACAAGTTGCTGTTGCAGCAGTTGTTTTAAATAGGGTAAAAAATAGCTCTTTTCCAAATACAATAGCAGGCGTAATTTATCAAAAAGGTGCATTTGATGTTGTATCTGATGGACAAATTAATTTAACGCCAAACGATACTGCAAAAAAAGCAGCACAGGATGCACTAAATGGTTGGGACCCAACAAATGGAGCTATCTATTATTTCAATCCAAGTACTGCAACAAATAAATGGATTTGGTCTAGACCAATGACTGTAACTATTGGAAAGCACAGATTTTGTAAGTAAAGATGTAAAAAAATATTTTTACATTCACGCCTAGAGGGTACAGTTAATTGTTACCTAAAAGCACTTGAAAAAAGTGCTTTTTTCGTGTAAAATATAGTAGTTATAAAAGCCGTGAAACATAAGATATGAGTGGTTTTTACTCTAAGAGTAATATAAGGACTGCTGAAGTAAAAAAATAAGAAGAAAAGATGGGAGCAAAATGGTAAAAAAAGATATAGATACAGAATTGCAATATATAGACAAAGTAAAAAAGATAAATGAAGGAAAAGATGTAAAATATTATATTTTGACAATGGGATGTCAATTAAATGAAAATGATTCGGAAAAAATTAGTGGTTTAGCTGAATCTATGGGATATACAAGAACGGACAATATTTTAGATGCAGATTTAGTCATATACAATACTTGTTGTGTTAGAGAAAATGCAGAAGAAAAGCTATTTGGAAAATTAGGTGAAGTAAAGAAATTAAAAGAAGCCAAAGGTATTATTATAGCTATTGGTGGATGTATGATGCAAGAGCAACATATTGTAGATAAAATTAAAAAGAGTTATAACTATGATGTTATTTTTGGAACACATACTTTACACAAGTTTCCACAGGACTTATATAATGCAATTATAGAAAATAAAAAAATCACAGACATATTAGATATTGATGGAGAAATAATTGAAGGATTACCAATAAGAAGAGACGATAACATAAGAGCTTCTGTAACAATAATGAATGGATGCAATAATTTTTGTACATATTGTATAGTTCCTTATGTAAGAGGCAGAGAAAGAAGTAGAGATCCAGAAGATATACTTAAAGAAGTGGAGCAATTGGCAAAAGAAGGATATAAGGAAATCACACTTTTGGGACAAAATGTGAATTCATATATGCGTGTGGAGCGAGAAAAAGAGAAATTGCTTAATGCAAATAAGTTAGAAACCAACAACGATTTACCAATTGCCAATGTAATAAGAAATGACGATTCAGTAGATAAAGATGGTAAAATAGAAAATGACAGCATAGTAGAAAATAAACAAGAAGAAATAAGCTTAGTAGATACAGAAAAAAATAACAATACAACTAAAATTGACTCATTTGCAAAACTCTTGAGAGCAGTAAACCAAATTGAAGGAATAGAAAAAATTAGATTTACATCACCTCACCCAAAGGACTTTACAGACGATGTGATAGAAGCTATAAAGAAATGCGACAAGGTTTCAAAATTAATTCATTTGCCGTTACAATCAGGAAGCACAAGCGTTCTAAAGGCTATGAATAGAGTGTATACTAAGGAACAATATTTGAGCTTAGTTGATAAAATGAAAAATAAAATTCCAAATGTTAAATTTTCTACTGACATAATTGTAGGATTCCCAGGAGAGACAGAAGAAGATTTTGAAGACACTTTGGATGTTGTAAGAAAAGTTAAATTTGAACAGATTTTTATGTTCATATATTCTAGAAGAGTTGGAACGCCAGCAGATAAAATGGAAAATCAAATTCCGGAAGAAATTAAACATAAAAGATTTGATAGGCTAAAAAAACTATATGAAGAGATTTTAGCAAATAACAACAAAGAATATGTCGGAACTATGCAGGATATTTTAGTAGAAGGATTTAGCAAAACAAATAATGATTATCTAACAGGAAGAACTGATTCAAATAAGGTTGTTATTTTTAAAGGAAACGAAAATTTAATTGGAACAACTGTGCCAGTAAAAATAGAATCTGAACATTTGTGGTACTTAAGAGGAAATATAGAAAAAAACGTTGAAAATAATTGGGCTTTAGGAAAGGATTGTGATTAAATATGTCAGAATATTCACCAATGATGCAACATTATTTGAGTATGAAGGAGCAATATAAGGACTGTATACTATTTTACAGATTAGGAGACTTCTATGAGATGTTCTTTGACGATGCAATAACTGTATCAAGAGAATTGGAACTTACTTTAACAGGAAAAGAATGTGGACAAGAAGAAAGGGCACCAATGTGTGGCGTTCCATTCCACGCAGCAGAAATATATATTTCTAGACTTATCTCAAAAGGATATAAAGTAGCTATTTGCGAGCAGTTAGAGGATCCAAAATTTGCTAAAGGTATGGTAAAAAGAGATGTCATAAGAGTTGTTACACCTGGAACTGTTATGGAAGCCAACCTTTTAGACGACAAGAAAAATAATTATATTATGTGTATTTACAAAAATGGAATATATTTTGGTTTAACAGTTTGTGATATAACAACAGGTGACTTTAGAACTACCGAAATAAAAGAGAATAATAATTTTTCTATGCTATTAGACGAAATATCAAAATATTCTCCAGCAGAACTTGTTGTAAATCAGCTAATGTTTGATAGCAAAGAAGAAATAGACAAAATAAAAGAAAGATTTGAAATATATATAACAAAATTAGAAGAGAATTTATTTACAGAAGATTACGAAAAATTAAGCGAAAAATATAAAATAGTTGATGACGACGATAACGAAGTAGCAAACTTAGACAGCTATATATTAGCAGTAGCTGCTACAAATGCACTTCTTGCATATTTGCGAGAGACTCAAAAAAATAATTTAGACCACATAAATAAATTAGTTATATATAACACAACAAAATATATGGCATTAGACATAAATGCAAGAAGAAATCTTGAAATAACAGAAAAACTAAGAGACAAATCAAAAAAAGGTACACTATTATGGGTACTTGATAAATCTTGCACATCTATGGGTGGAAGACTTATTAGAAGATGGCTTAACAACCCACTATTAAATGTTAAACAAATTAACAAAAGGCTTGACGCAGTTCAAGAACTAAAGGATAACATTATACTAAGAGGGGATATTGCAGAAAGTTTAAAAAAGGTTTATGATATAGAAAGGTTAGCAAGTAAAATTTCTTATGGAAGTGCTAATGGTAGAGATTTAATTTCACTTAAGAATTCTGCAAAGCAATTGCCAGAAATAAAGAAAATACTTTTAAATGCTAATTCTGAACTATTAAAAGAATTACATAAAAATTTGGACACCTTAAAGGATGTATACGATATAATAAACAAAACTATTGTTGAAGAACCACCAATTAGTGTTAAAGAAGGCGGACTAATAAAGAAGGGATATAATAGCGAAATAGACCAACTAAAAAAGGCTACAACAGAAGGCAAAAACTGGATTATACAACTAGAAGTAAGAGAAAGAGAACAAACAGGAATAAAAGGATTAAAGGTAGGCTTTAACAAAGTATTTGGATATTATATAGAAGTTACAAAATCAAATATGTCATTAGTACCAGACAGATACATTAGAAAGCAAACTCTAACAAATGGTGAAAGATATATTACAGAAGAGCTAAAAAACTTAGAGAACCAAATACTTGGAGCAGAAGAAAAAGTAGTAAACTTGGAATACAATGTGTTTGTAGAGGTAAGAGATAAAATAGAAGCACAGGTAGAAAGATTGCAAAAATCAGCACAAATTATTGCAACACTTGATGCATTATGTTCATTTGCAATAGTTGCAGAAGACCAAAACTATGTAAGACCAACTGTTGATAATGAAGGAATAATAGACATTAAAGAAGGAAGACACCCTGTAATAGAAAAAATATTGCCAAGTGGAGGATTTGTTCAAAACGATACATATTTGGATAAAGACCAGAATAGATTAGCTATTATAACAGGACCAAATATGGCTGGAAAATCTACATATATGAGACAAGTGGCACTTATTACATTAATGGCACAATGTGGCTCTTTTGTACCAGCAGAAACTGCTAAAATAGGAATAGTAGATAAAATTTTCACAAGAGTTGGAGCTTCTGACGATTTAAGTATGGGACAAAGTACGTTTATGGTGGAAATGATGGAAGTAGCACAAATACTAAAAGAAGCAACAGCAAATAGCTTAGTAATATTGGACGAAATAGGAAGAGGAACATCAACCTATGATGGACTTTCAATTGCGTGGGCAGTTGCGGAATATATTTCAAATAAAGAAAAATGTGGAGCAAAAACATTATTTGCAACACACTATCACGAGCTAACTGACTTGGAAAACAAACTAGATGGTGTAAAAAATTACTCAATAGCAGTAAAAGAAAAGGGAGAAGACATAATCTTTTTAAGAAAAATAGTAAAAGGTGGAACTGACGAAAGTTATGGAGTTCACGTTGCAAAATTAGCAGGTGTCCCACAAGTTGTTACAAAAAGAGCTAACGAAATACTAAAATCAATAGAAAGAAAAAATGTACTTAATAATAAAAAAATAGAAAAAGAAAATAAACAGGAAGCAGCAGGGCAACTTACAATGTTTAACTTTAAATTGGCAGAGATTGCACACGAGTTAGACAAAGTAGATGTAAACGAACTTACACCAATAGAGGCGTTAAATACGTTGGTTAAGTTAAAGGGAAAAATGGCGTAGGGAGATTCGGTCCCCACCTTAAGACTACAATGAAAATTTAAAATATATAAGTACAACCGGAAGAACAATAAAAAGGAGGAGCTAATGAAGGCACTAGAGAAGTTTAAGGATGATTCTAAAAAGAAGGTTCTTGCTTGTAAATACAAAAATGAAGTAAGATCTTTAGAAACTGAAGTTGATAATTTGGATGAAGTTGTTCCAATAGATATAACAACAAGAGATGGAAGAAGAGTGTATCAAAGAGGGATTCTTTATGTAATGGGAATGGCTTTTAATAGGGTATATCCAAAAGCTCTTCTTACTGTAAATTGCCAACTTTCAAATTCTATATTTTGTAGTGTAGAAAATATGAAAGTGACGACAGAAATGATAAATAATATAAAAAAAGAAATGCAAGATATAGTTAATAGCAATCTTCCAATAAAGAAAATAGAAATGACAAAAGAAGAAGCGGAGAAGTTTTACCAAAAAGAGAAAACTTTAAGAGGAAGATTGCAACTAGATAATAAATACAAAAATGAGGTATCTTTGTATTTTTGCGAGAACTATTATAACTATTTTTATGGTGTAATGCCTATTTCAACAGGATATATAAATTTGTTTGATGTAGTAAAATATCACGATGGATTTTTACTAAGATATCCAGATAAAAGAACACCAGACAGAATAGATAAGTATGTAGAAACAAAAAAATTGCTACATACGTTGGAAGAATATGAAGATATACACAATGTATTGGATATTAATACAATATATAAATTAAACAAAAAAATAGAACAAGGTGGAGAAAAAGAGTTAATACTTCTAGCAGAAGCTTTGCACGAAAAAAAGATTTCTGATATAGCAGATAAAATAGTTAAAAGAAAAGGCGTAAAAATAATCTTGATTGCAGGACCATCTTCTTCTGGAAAAACAACATTTGCACAAAGACTGGGCATACAATTAAAGCTAAATGGAATAAAGCCACTTACAATATCTGTTGATAATTACTTTGTAGAAAGAAGTGAAACACCTAGGGACGAAAACGGAAAATACGACTTTGAAAGATTAGAAGCAATTGATTTGAATTTATTCAATGACCATTTAAGTAAATTGTTAAGAGGAGAAGAAGTAAGCCTACCTACATTTGATTTTAAAACAGGAACAAAGCATTATAATGGAGAAAAAATGAAAATGAGGAGCAATGAAGTTCTTGTTATAGAAGGAATCCATTGCCTAAATGATAAGCTAACAGCGGCGATTCCAAAAGAGCAAAAATACAAAATCTACATTAGTGCATTAACTGTTTTAAATATAGACTACTATAACAGAATTTCTACAACAGATACTAGATTGATTAGAAGATTAGTAAGAGACTATAACTTTAGAGGATATGAAGCACTACATACATTGCAAAATTGGGATATGGTAAATAGAGGAGAAGAAAATTACATATTCCTATTCCAAGAAGATGCAGATAGTATGTTTAACACATCATTAATATATGAACTATGTGTACTTAAAAAATATGCAATGCCACTTCTTAAAGCAATTGATAATACTCACCCAGAATACTCAGAAGCAAAAAGCATTTACGAGCTTTTGAAATATTTTGATGATATTCAAGATGAGTATATTCCTAAGAATTCGTTGCTTAGGGAGTTTATTGGTGGAAGCATATTTAATGTATAGGAAGAATGCGAATAATTGTATTTTGGCGTTGTTAAACTTCACTTCGAAAATCCTCGACGTACACAAAGTACGCCTCCGGTTTTTTTGTTCGTTTGCCTAGCCCAAATAACAATTCTTCGCATTCTTTTATATTAATAGTTTTCAGTTGAAAGGAATGAAAATGGGAAGAAAGTTTACAGAAATTGACGAGGAATTTGTTTGTGAAAATTGTGGAAAAAAAGTAAAGCCGCTTGGTTATTCTTGTAGGAATCATTGCCCATATTGCTTACATTCTAAGCATTTGGATATAAATCCAGGAGATAGGGCAGAAACTTGCCAAGGAATATTAGAACCAATTGGGGCAGAAATAGATAGCAAAAAGGGATATGTGATTATTTTTAAGTGTAAAAAATGTGGAGCGATTAGAAGAAATAAGGCAGCAAAAGATGACAATATGGATTTGATAATAAAACTAACAGCACAGCATTAATTTGCTGTGCTGTATTTTATACTTCTCTATTCAAACTACCTCTTGTATATTGCTTTCCTTCTAATTTAGTACCATTAAGTGCAGCTTTTGCAATCAAGTTAATCGTGTCTATATCTTCATCCAGCATATCAATTCTAAGATTGTTAATTCCAAAATCAATATCTGTATTGCAAGTTGCTTTACTATTAAAAATAGTTGTAACAGTTTGTACATTATCTGGTAAAATTCTAAAATTAAATCCTAATCTATCACGTAAAAAATATTTGTTTTGGGTTTGACACCTCATTTTACATTGAGGATAGCACTTGTTAGAAACTCCTAATACGCAATAATTCATTTTCATAACAGGTGTATTGCCATAGACAATAAGCTCTAAATCAATTGTATTTTGTGTGTTAGATATTTCTTTTAAATTTACATTTGTGTTAGTACTTTTTACCACATTAAAATCATTATTGCTTTGTACTATTTCTTGAATGTCACTTAAATTTAATTCTGGAGACAATGTAATTTTACTTAAACCAAGAGATTTTAGAGTGTTAATAGTATGCATATTAAAAACATTAAAAGTAAAATTGCCTATAAACTCATACTTACCTACATATTGGTCAAGCAATACAAAATCGCCAAGGCTCGCAACAACGAATCCTGCTATATTATATTGCTTTAATAAATCTTCCAAGCTATGCTTAATAACATTTTTGTAATTTGCCTTTACAATGGCTGGCATATAAATATATGTTTTAAAGTTGGAGGTGATTTCAGCTAATGATTTTTCGTAAGTTTTCCTCATAAAATATCTAAGAGGAATGTACACCTCCGAAATGTATTTTTTAGATAATTTGCTATAATCAAAATCAGTATTTAAAATATTCAAGTAAAGAGCTATGCTCTTTTTAGAACTACTGCTTTTATTAATTTTATGACCAGATGTGTTAGTAATGCTATCTTTAGCAACTACATCAACACTTCTTTTTGTTCTAGTAATTATTGTATCTTCTAACTTAGCTAAAGTAAGTCTTCTTAAATCGTTCAAAACCTTAATATTGATAAACACCTTGTCCGTCATTTCAACATTTATACTGCTAAAATTAAATGGAGTATCGGTTGTTTTGGACAATTGGGCTACAATCCTTTCAGACGTGATTGGCGAGTTTACAGCAATTTCTGGAATAGTAGTAGATTTAACTACTATTTTAATATTCTTGTACCTTTCGTCCAAATGCACATTTTTTGAATGAGCAATAGAAGTAGTCATAACAATTGGTTCGCCAGCTTTTATTGAAATAGAGCTGTTTAAATCTATTTTTATATTTTCGCTACTATACGACTTTTGAGCTAAATCAAGTTGAGATTTGCTAGATAGTTTATAAATCTTATCTCCAACCTTTATATTACCCTTCATTCTGCCAATTATTACCTTGCTACCAATGTTAGCACTTGGAACATTTCCGTTATTAAGCATCATTTCAGAAATTGTATATTTAGTATTTTCATTTTCAAAATTAATACTATCTCCGATAGCAAGTTTTTCATTAAGCAACAACTTTATATGACCTTTAGCTTTATTATAACCGGCAACATTACCAACATAAAGCCCCATATTATTTGGTTTTTCTTTAAATACTAAGTTATGGTTAGCGGAGGTTGCAAGGTGACCATTAGAAAAACCACCTCTGTTAAATATTTGCTTTAGTTCTAATACATCTTTGTCGTCAACTTTGTATTCACTATCGCTAAGAACCATATCAATGTATTTTCTGTAAATTCTAGTAACGGTAGCAACATATTCTGGAGACTTCAGTCTTCCTTCTATTTTAAAGCATTTAACACCAGAATGAATCAATTGAGGTAAAAATTCCAAAGAACATAAGTCACGAGGACTAATTAAATACCCCTTGTCAATAGTTCTGTCAGTAATTTTACCATTGGCATTCTTCTCTTCAATTAAGTCATAAGGTAAACGGCAAGGCTGTGCGCATTTGCCACGATTGCCAGAACGTCCGCCAATCATACTAGAAAATAAGCATTGACCAGAATACGAAATACAAAGAGCACCGTGTATAAAAGTTTCTATCTCTATATTAGAATTACGGCAGATAAATTCAATTTCTGCAATAGAAAGCTCACGAGAAAGCACAGCTCTTGAATAGCCAAGCTTTTCTAGCTCTTGAACACCTTCTAGATTGTGGATAGTCATTTGGGTACTTGCGTGTATTGGAAAATCTGGAAAAAGCTTTCTTAAGTATTGGGCAAGACCAATATCTTGAACAATTAAAGCATCAACGCCAAGTTCATATGCTTGTTTGGCAAGTTCGACAGCATCCGAAAATTCAGAATCTTTTATAAGGATATTTAGAGTTAAATGAGTGCGCACGTTTCGTAATGCACAATAATTTACAACTTTTTCTAGACCGTCGTAATCAAAGTTAGAAGCGGCAGCCCTAGCATTAAATAAATTTGCACCAAAATATACACTGTTTGCGCCATTTTGCACAGCAGCTTTTAAACATTCAAAATCTCCAACAGGAGATAAAAGCTCTACATCAGTTCTCATAAAGAATCTCCTTTCAGTTATGGTAGTTATAAATTACTTTGTATATCTAGCAAAATTAAGTTTTGCATATTGCATATTAAAAAGGGTCGAAAAATCATATATTTTGTCTACAACATAATTATATTATACTGGTAACAAAAAATCAATTGTAAAATATGTATCACGTAGAATTA
>CAKNRV010000008.1 GCA_930991035.1 uncultured Clostridium sp.
ATGCATTTGGATATCTTAAAATACACCATTTTGTATGTTTTACTCTTTCTTCAAAATGTACAGGCAGAGTGTAATATTTATTATACATTTCCATTTGTTCTGTTGGAACTCCATTTAACTCTGCTGTGTTTGTACTTGCCCTAACCCCAATATATGCGTCCATGTCTTTCATTGTTTGTAAATCATGTTTTGCATAAATTTGCATTTGTTCTTCCGTTCCATTCATAAGCATTTCTCTTATTATTTCATAATCTATTATATTAAAAAATGGAAGAGCGCCTATATTTTCTGCTTGCCTTATTAATTCTTTTCCTAAAGGAATTGCATCCATTCCTATTATTTCTATTAATATTTTCTCACCTTTTTGTAAATTAACAGAATGGTTTAATAAATTACTTGCTAATTTTTTTATTCTTATATCTCGCATTATTTTCACCTCTTGCTAATTATATACCATTTTTTTATTTTTTCATCAATAGATTTTATAATATTTATTAACTTTTAATTTCATCAGTTGCCTCTTTCAATTCACTTAAATAATCACCAATAACATCTCTAAATTCTATTTCTAATCTGTCTTTACTCTTATCATAACAAATTTGCAATAACTCCAATTTTATTAGCTTGTTATCATAAAAACCAAACTCAATCTTTTTCTCTCTAATTAATTGATTCATAGTATCACTAAAAATTTTCATATCTGTTTCTGTTTTATTGCTCTTTTTCATTATTACCTCTTTACCCATTGCTTAATGTCATATTGTCACAAACATCGGGGTAAAATCAATATAAATTGTAAAAAAGGTGGTATAAATCATGGCAGTTAGAAAATTAAATAATAATCTAAATGTAATTGGAGAGAATTTAAGAAATTATAGAAAAGAAAAACATTTATCTCAAGCTGATTTGACAATGGAATTAAATTTACTCGGAATAAATCTTCATAAAAATGATGTTTATATGATTGAAAATAATAAAAGAAGTGTTAAAGATTATGAAGTATGGGGTTTTATAAAAGTACTTAATATATCTTATGATGAATTATTTGCTGGCATTGAAGATAAATTAGAAAGTTAAATTTTTTACTTTCTATATAAATAAAATAAAAAAATCCTCCTCTTATTATTATTTATAATATTCATATTTATATTATTAATCTTTATATTATTTTCTTTGACTTTTTTGTCAATACCCTATTGATTTTTTATACAATAGGGTATTGATTTCTAAAATATTCGAATTCCAATCATTTTATCAAGCACATTTCCACCAGTGTCTACTTTGGAATATCCCTTCTGGTATATCGTGGAAGCAAATTGCAATTGCTAGGGAAAGTCCAAGTTTAAGAGATGCCTCAAAGCCAGAGCCTATTGCTAAGCCTTCCGGGAAGTTATGTATTGCTAAACCTATGCTTACTATAATTCCTGTTTTTAATAAATTATTTTTTGTGTCTTGCCTTCTATTTCTCAATGCTGACATATCACTACTATTTGTTTTTCCCATTTTATTTTTAGAATTTACATACGATTTATCCGCAATTTTTTCTTTTTTATTAAACCTTTTATCCACAAATATATCACATATAATCATTATGATTATTCCAACTATTATTCCTAAAATTACTGTTGGCAAGCTTGCTATTTCTAAAGCTTCTGGCACTAATTCAAAACATATAATTGCTGTCATAAGCCCTGATGCAAATGATAATATAAAACTTAAAAATTTATTAGATGTTCTTTTTAGTTTTATTCCAATAATTCCTCCTAGTGTGGTTCCAAATGTGCCAAAAAATAGACCTATTAAAGTAGTTTTTATAATAGTTTCCATATTTTCTTCCTTTCTTTTTGTTTACTATTATATCTATTTTTATAGGTCTATTTTTATTCTTTAAATATAATCAATTGGTATTAAATAATTTCCTTCATTTTATAATCAAATTCCTTATTCTTCATCACCTTTTAGCTTTTCTGCTCTATCTGCAGCAATTAAGTTATCTATCATTTCGTCCAAATCGCCATTTAAGAAATCTTCCATTTGATAAATTGAAAGTCCTATTCTATGGTCTGTTATACGTCCTTGAGGATAATTATATGTTCTTATCTTTTCGCTTCTATCTCCGCTACCTACTTGTGATTTTCTAGCATTTGCTACTGCGCTATCTTGTTTTTGTTTTTCTATGTCATATAATTTTGTTTTTAACATTCTCATTGCGTTATCTTTGTTTTGGAATTGTGAACGTTCTGTTTGACATTCAACAACTATTCCTGTTGGTTCGTGTATTAATCTTACGGCTGACGATGTTTTGTTTATGTGTTGTCCTCCAGCACCCGAAGATCTAAATACCTCCATTTTTATATCTGCTGGATTAATTTCTATTTCTACATCTTCAACTACTGGAAGTACTGCAACAGTTGCAGTTGATGTATGAATTCTACCGCTTGATTCAGTGTCTGGAACTCTTTGTACTCTATGTACACCACTTTCAAATTTTAATCTACTATATGCTCCTTTTCCACTAATCATAAATGAAATTTCTTTATATCCACCAAGTCCTGTTTCATTTTCATTTAATATTTCTAATTTCCAATGTTTTCTTTCTGCATACATTGAATACATTCTAAATAGTGTTCCTGCAAATAGTGCTGCCTCTTCTCCTCCTGCACCTGCTCTAATTTCACAGATTACGTTTTTGTCGTCATCCTTATCTTTTGGAATTAAAAGTATTTTTATTTCTTCTTCTATTTGTGGTAATTTTTCTTTAGCTTCCATCATTTCCATTTCTGCTAAATCTTTTAATTCCTTATCCATGGATGCATCTTCTGTCATTTCTTTTGCATCGTCATATTGTTTTTGTACTTTTTTATATTCTCTATATTTTTCTACGATTGGCTCTAATTCTGCGTGCTCTTTCATATATTCTCGCCATTCATTTTGATTGGCTATAACATTTGGATCACTAATTTTTTCTGTCAACTCTTCAAATCTTTTTTCTACTGCCTCTAATTTTTGAAACATAATATCTTCCCTTTCTAACAAAATCTTTTATAAAGAACATTAATATTATACATTATTTTTTGTTAGATTTCAACTAGATTATACTGTATATCTAATTTATTTAAAATTTCTTGTTCTCTTTTTGTACAAGTAAATATAATTACTTGATGTTCTTTCATATTTTCATTTAAAAATTTTAATATATTTTGCAATCTTTCGTCATCATAATATGCAAATGCTTCGTCTAATATAATTGGCATTTTTTCTGTTGATAAATCGTCTATCATTGAAAGTCTTAATGATAAATATAACTGGTCAATTGTTCCAATGCTCAATAATTCTGCTGGAATATATTCACCATATTTATTTTCTATTATTAATCCTTTGTCGTCACTTACTTTTACTTTTGTATATTTTCCATCAGAAATTTTTGAAATATTATTAGATAAATTTTCTGTAAATTTAGGTGTAATATTATTTTTCATATTTATATATGCTTTTGTTAAAAAATCTTTAGTTAAATTTATAGCATTATTTCTTTTTTCTAAATCTTGTAATTGTTCTTGAAGCTCGTCGTATTCTTCTTTTAAATTAACCATATTTTCTAATTTATCTGAAATATTTTCTTCTTTTATTTTTAATGTTTGTAATTCTAATTTATTTTTATTTAATTTTTCTTGCAATTCATTAATTAAAGAAGTTATATTATTATTTTCTATTTTTTCTAAATAATAATTTACATCTAATTTATTTTTAAATTCAAACTTTAGATTTTCTAAATCCATTTCAAATTTATTATCTATATTTTGTTGTTCTTGTTCTATTTCTTTTTCTTGTTTATTTTTTTCTTCTTCTAATATTTCTATTTGTTTATTAATTAAATTAATTTCATTATTTATTTTTTCTATTTCTAAATTTATTTTATTTTTTATTTTTATTTTATTATTTTTTTCTAAAATAAAAATAATTATTAAATAAATTGGAATAATTAAAAAATTTAAAATATTAATTAAATTATTTTTTAAATAATTATTATTAAAAATAAAAATTAAAATATTAATTATTAAAATTAAAAATAAAATTAAAATATATTTTTTATAATAATTTTCTTTAAAATTATTTTTTTCTGATTTAATTTCATTTATTTTATTTTTTAAATTATTTTTTTCTGAATTTAATTCTTCAATTTTTGATTTTTTTTCGTTTTTGTAATTTTCTTTTATATTTACCTTGTCTTCCTCTGTTTGTTTGCATAATAATATTATGTTTACCTTCTTCCAGAAGTCAAGTTCTTGTTCTAAGCTTCTTATTTTTTCTTCTAATTCTCTCTTCTTGTCTTCGTTTATGTGTTTGTCTTTTTGGTATACCACCAACTCCTTTAAGACAACTTCGATGTTTTTCATTCTATCTTTGACAATATTCATAGGTCTTCCTTGTGACCTGTCACTACCTATCTCTTCTATCTGCATTTTGTTTAGCCTATCCATAACCTTTTTATATGACAAACTGTCATCTCCCGTTCCCGCAAGGTTTGCAAGCTTTTGTATCAATATGCTTTGCTCCTGTTTATCTAGTTTTACCTCCTCTTGCATAGCTACTACTGTCGAAGTAAACATACCTTCATCCACATTTGTCTGGTCATAAAAAAATTGTACCCCATCCTTTTTGACAATATTGAAATCTTTTGAAACGTCGTCAAAGTCCTTGTTAAAAATCTTTGGATTCTTTTTATTAAAGTCTCTAAAAATTTCAAATTCTTCTCCATCGTCTAATTCATATTTTAACTTTCCAGAAAAATCTTCTTTGCCCCAAGGTTTATATTTTTCATAATCAGAAATATTTTTTCCATTTTTATTTTTAGAAATTCCATAAAAAATATTTTTTATATAATTTAATAAAGTAGATTTTCCACTTTCATTTTTTCCATAAATAATATTTATTTTATTTTCTAAATTAATTTCTTTATTTTCTAAATTTCCATAATTATTTATTTTTATATTTTTAATTTTCAAATTAATTTTCTCCTTTTTTATTTTTAATTTATTTTTTAATTATTTTTTATCTAAAACATCTAATCCTATTTCTAATATATTTTCTAATAATTCTTTTTCGTAATTATTTTTATTTAATTCTTCTAAAATTTCTTTTACAAATAATCCCTTTAAATTATTATTTTTAGATATTTCTTCTAAATTAATTTTTAATTTTGTATTATTTTTTATTTTTATAATATTTTCTTTTGAAATAAATTTAAATAAATTATATATATTTATTTCAAAATTTTTGTCACCAATTAGAATAATTTTATAAAATATATTTTCTTCTAATTCTAAACTATTTATTTTTTCTATTAATTCCTCTTCAGAATTTATTTGACTAATGTCTAATTCTAATTCTTTAAATTCTTTTGTATCTATTGGAATAAATTTTAAATCTATTTTATCTTTTTCTATATCTCCCAATATCATTCCGTGTTTGCCTATTTCGTCAAATCCCAATGCTACTGTTGAACTTGGATATACTATTCTTTGATTTTCTTCTGTGTTATAGTCTAATTTATGGATATGTCCTAATGCAACATAATCAAATCCAATTTTCATTAATTTATTTTTATTTAATGGATTATATTCCATATCTTCTAAAGTTCCACCATTTAAACTTCCGTGTGTTATTAATATATTTATTTTTTCTTTATTTTTTATAGAAAAATCGTCCAATTCTGAACTTCTACGATAAAAATCATTAAAACCATATCCATAAATATCACATTCTTCGTTTTCTACTAATTCTAATTTTTCTGTAAAAATATGTACATTATTATTCCAATTGAAATTTTTGTAATATGAGTCTTGAAGATATGGGTCGTGATTTCCTGGTGTAATATAAATTTTTGTGTTTGGAATTTCTTTAAATAAATTATTTATATATTCTATTGTTCTTTGACGTATATATTCATTTTCGTATAAATCCCCTGCTATAAATAAATATTCTATATTATTTTCTTTTATATAATTTATTACTTTTCTTAAAGCCTCTCTTTGCTCTAATCTGCGTTTTTCTCCTAATTTATTTCTATTATTTAATACTGTAAAAGGTACATCAAAATGCATATCTGCAATATGTATAAATTTCATTTTTATTTTTTCCTCCGCTTTTTATTTGAATTTTGTATTACATTATTTTATATTACTAAACTTAAATAGTCAATACTTTTGTGAACATTTGTTTTGTTTATATGATTGATCAGTCTTTTGCTATTTATTATAAAATTTTAGATGTTCGCTTGAATAATGTAGAAAAATATTATAAGATATTACCAACCTTTCAATGTCAGAAGGCAGTTTTTTACATAAGAACGGAAAGGGGGTATATGATATGACACAAGCCGAACTTATTCTAAAATTGGTTGAAAAACTTTTAACAGAAAGAGATAAGAACAATAATCTTCAATCAAAATTAGAAGAAACAAAAAAGAGTAAAGACTAGAATATGTCATACATAGTCGAAAGTGGGAAAGTATTACAGGTACTCTCCTGCTTTTTTTATAAAAAAAAGTATGTGCATTACAGGTACACATACGGGTAAACAATATAACACAGCCGAACTAGAGTATATTGTTTAATGTACCTATATAATAGCACATCTTTTTAATTCTGTCAAACAATTTTCAATTTTTTTATAGTCATCTATTATTCGTTTTTAACTTTTTTTGCTAATTTTTATGTTACAAATTACGATTCATAGCCTTATTTTATTCAATTAATTGTTATCGTCGTTGAATGAACCAAATAACTCGTCGAATTTTGCTTCCAATTCCTTTTGAACATCCATTGACATTATGTCGTCTCCGTTTGTTTCTTCCTCTTCTTCCAAAGGTAGAACTGGTGCATTATCCATCTCTTTTGTATTATTATGTATATTCTTCTTCTCTTTATTAGTTTGATTATTATTTGAGCCATCGACATTGCTATTAATTTGTTCTGCATTAATATCTATCTGTTCCGATGTATTATTTGAATCCACATTATTTTTTGCAGTATTTATTGTATTTTCAGAATTTGTTCCTGTTTCTTCTTTGTCGTCGTCTTCAAATAAATCGTCTAAAGATTCTACCTTTAAGTCTGGTGCTCTTTCTGTTTCGCTTTCTACATAAGGATTGTATGGGTTAAATTTTCTCCATTTTCCTCTATTTCCAACATCAAATTCTAAGTGGTTTAATCTTACTTCGTCTAATTTTTTAGCCATTGGTGTTTCAAAGTAGTAATATTTTTCGTCTTTAATAGGTTTTAATCCTTTTTCATAAATAATACATAAATCGTTGTCCATTCTTCTTAATTCGTCAGGTGTCATTAATGCCCTTGCCATAACTTGGTCAGAGTCACTATATCCTTGTCTATGGAATTGTTTATCCCTGTTTACAGATAAACTTTCTCTTGATATTGTTTTTTCTCCCAGTGCTTTTGAAAAATATTCTACTGTTTTATATGAGTTACTTCCTAAAAATACATGTGTATCACAGTTACCCATAATAGTTTCATAAGATTTTTCATAAACTGCCTCTAATTGGTCTAGGTTTTGAAGTATAACACTAAATGATATTCCTCTACTTCTTGATGTAGATATTTTTTTATCAAAGTCTGGTATTTGACCAATGTTTGCAAACTCGTCTAGTATAAAGAATGTTGGTGTTCTTAATCTTCCTCCATTTTTGTCTGCGAAATCGTATAATTGTTGTATCATTTGTGAGAAGAATATTGTAAGCAAGAAATCATAGGCTTTATGTGTATCAGAAGATATTACATATACGGCTGTTTTTCTTGAACCTATTTCTTCAAAATCTATTGTATCTGTTGAGGTAACTTCTGCTATCTCTTTTGAATCGAATTTACCTAATTTTGATTGCAATGAACTTAGTATAGAGCCATAAGTTTTTTCTGGCGCTATTTCAATAGATTTATAGTTCATTCTTGCTGGGTGGTCATAAGGCAATTGGTTCATAAGTTCAGTTAGTAAGTTACTTCCACCATTGGTATTTGCTGCTCTTACAAGTTCTGAACAACTTGCTAAGTTTTGCTCTTCTTCTGGTCTTGTTGCCATTAAATAGTATATTAATGCTTTTAAAAGCATCTCTGCCATATCATCCCAGTATGGGTCATTTCCACCTGCTTCAGATTTTTGTCCTTTTACAATTGTATTTGCTATAACGTCAACATCTATTTCACTTCTTATATGTAACAATGGATTATATCCATCACTATTAGCCGGATTTACTAAATTTAAAACTTTTATTTCATAGCCATTTTTCCTTAAATATCCTGCTGTTTTATCATATAATTCTCCCTTTGGGTCTGTAAAAACATAAGAACCTAACATTTGATATGCATTTGGTATTGAATATGATGCAGATTTACCAGAACCCGAACCGTCCAACTACCAATACGTTTACGTTTCCTCTTTTATCTGTTGGTAAGAAATTATGTTTTGAAAGAATTATTCCTTTATTTTTGCTTAGTATACTATATTGTTCTCCACCTTCGCTCCAATCACTTGAACCGTGTTCAATATCTGTATACTCGTGCTTTGGTCTAGACTTAAATAGCCCAATAAATGCTACAATTAAGTAAATAATAGTAAAGTATAATAATGTCTTTCCAAAGTATCCAATATATGCAGAATTAAATGCTCTGGTTATTGATGTAAAACTTGCTAATTCTGTAAATACTGTCTCTAAAAAAGCTTCAAAGTTAAATGTTCCACTCTGGCAAGAAACACCAATAGAATATCCTATCGGTGCTACTAAAATTATGGCTAGAATAACCCATAATACGGCTATTATTATTATGTTTTTTTTGTTGTCTTTTAATGTTTTACTAACTTTATAATTCATATATTTCCACCTTCGCTTTTGTTATATTATCTACCTTTCCTCTTTTCTAGCTGTTTTCTTATTCTTAGCTTCCATTTCAGCTTTCTTTGCTTTAACTTCCTCTAGAGTTCCTTCAAAAATTATATTTCCGTTATCATCTTTTAATTTAGCCACATCTTGTAAAGGAATTTCAATATTATCAGCCATTGTATTTTTTCCTCTTGTATTTATTCCTCCTACTGGACTTTCAAATTTATTTTGTTCTTTATCCTCGAATATAATTGTTGAATTAATTGTGTGAAATGTTTTGCTTGAATCTACATTCGTACGACTCATTTAAAGTTCCCCTTTCTGGTTTAATTTAGTTTTTATCTTCCTTAATTTCAAAAGCAAAATATGATTTATATGGTTTTAATTTGCATTTTCCTTTTACTTCATTGGTATCTTTATCAAAGTAAAGTACTGGCTTTACTTCTTCCGTTGTTTCTGGGTCTATAATTGTTATTGGTCTTTTTAAATTTGGTGTATATTTAAACTCTTTAAATTCTTCTTCTTTTTCTGAATAAAGAGTTTTAAATTTTAATGATGATGGTCTTTTAGAAATTAAAACTTTGTCTTCTTCTAAAACTCCCATATTTACTACTACTCTATCTTTTCCAAAAGATAGTATTACTAATTCTTCTTCTGGTTTTGGATCTTCAACAAAAAAAGTTTTTTTCTTTACATCTCCTCTTAATTCTTCTGTGTAGTCTAATCTTTCTATTGTAAATTTAGGTGATTCTTTTAAATATTCTTTTTCTGTTTCGTTTATTTTATATATTACTGTATTTACCCCTTGTGGATCTGTTATACTAAAGTTTTTACCTTGTACAATCTCCATAACACATTTACCCTCTTTCTATGAATCTTCACTGCCATAGTTTGTCTTCTGTTAGAATCACTACATATTAATTATAAAGGAAATTTCTGTATAAGTCAATATTTTGGGTGATTTTTATGTCAACAAACTATCAGTTACTGTTACATATCTCATTCTATATTACTTCTTGGGTTGAATTTCGATACTTGATTTAGCTTCTCGAAAAAACCTATTTCTTCTTTTGTTAGTACCTTAGGTATCATTATTTTGACATCGGCAATTAGCTCTCCTCTTCCGCCTTTGCCATCTTTATAGCCTTTTCCAGGAATTTTAATTTTCTCACCACTTTCAATTCCCTTAGGTATATGCAAAAAAATTGTCTCACCTATTGTATCAACTGATACTTTAGTTCCTAAAACTGCTTCCCAAGGTGCTATTTTTAAATCTGTATATATATCTATTCCTCTTAAAGCAAATTTTTTATCGTCTTTTATGTTGATTCTTATAAGTAAATCTCCATTTTTTCCTCCGTTTTCACCCTTTTTACCTTGCCCAATTAATCTTACTTTTTCGCCATTTCTAATACCTGCTGGTATTTTAATCGTAAATGTTTTTAGTTTACCATTTTGAGCCCTTAAAGAAATTTTTTTGTCTTGTCCATAAAAAGCTTCTTCTATTGAAACATCTATTTCTGTTTCAATATTTTCTCCCTTTTTAGCAACCTTTTCTTTCTTTTTGTTGGTCTCTGTTTTCTTTTCTACTGCTTGCTCTCCTAAAAACATATTAAAGAAATTATTAAATACAGAACCTTCCTCTCTTTTGCTTTCCTCTTCTTTTTTCTTCTTCTTTCTTCCAATGTTAGAGTTCCACATTCTGTCGTACTTTCTTTTTGAATTTGGTTCCGATAAAGTTCTGTACGCCTCGTTTATATCTTTAATTCTTTCTTCTGAATAATTTCTTTCTGCATTGATGTCTGGGTGATATTTTTTGGCTTGTTCTCTATATGCTGTTTTTATCTCTTCTGGTGTTACTTTGTTGGTTTCCAAGCCGAGTATTTTATAATAGTCTTTGAATACCATAAGTTTTCCCCCTAAAAGCAACACCATTATACCATATATTGACAAAGAAATAAAGGTTTAGCGAACAATTTCTAATAACTTATTTCTAGCAAGCACGCTGTCTGTATGGATTAACTCCTGCTTTTTTATTGTATATACTAAAGATTCGTCTATTTCTAGAAGCACTGCTTTGTTTATATCTTCTTTTGCCAATTGTCTAGCATATTCCAAACTTTTTTGTTTTTCTTCATTTTCGTAGTTCCTATTTTCTTCAATTTTATCTGCCACAAATATTATCTTTGCCAATAAATCCATTTTCTCATTTCCCGTTGTATGATATTTTATTGCATCTTGCATTTGCGCAGTAAATCCGTATCTTTTTTTGCAAATATCAGCTCCTATTTTCCCGTGCAATAAACCTACATTTATTTTTTCTATTTCGTCTATTTCTATATTGTTTTGTTCTACATAGGCGAGTTTTTCTTCCTTTGTAAGTTCTTTTCCTATATCATGCGCTAATCCCACAAGTTTTGCAGTGTTTACATCTATGTCATATATTTTTGCTAGTTCCTCTGCTTTTTTCATAACTCCAACAGAGTGCTTATATCTTTTCTCAGAAAGTGCTTGCTTGACATCTGCATCTATTTTTACTAGCAAATTTTCCGCTTGCTCACTGTTCATATATATACTATTTTTATGTACAGTACTGCCGTCTTTCTCCATTTTTATTATACATCCTTTCCTACTTTACAAAAGCTAGTTCAATTAATGCATCTAATAATTTAGTATAACTTAATCCCATTTGTTCCCATAGTTTAGGGTACATACTTATTTGAGTAAATCCAGGCATTGTATTGATTTCGTTTATTATTACTCTATTTGTACCTTCTTCTATAAAGAAATCTACTCTTGCTAAGCCGCTTCCGTCAACAGCTTTAAATGCTTTCATTGCTGTATTTCTAATTTCTTCTGAAATTTCTTCTGGTATTTGCGCTGGTATTACCACTCTTGATTCTTCATTTTTGTACTTAGCATCAAAAGTATAAAATTCTTCTGCTGGCAAAATTTCTCCTACGCAGGCAACCTTTAAATGATTATTTCCTAAAACTGCTGTTTCTACTTCTCTTCCTTTTATTCCCTCTTCTATTAAAATTTTGTTATCAAATGTTGAAGCATATTCCACAGCATCTTTAAGCTCTTGTTCATTAGTTGCTTTTTTTATTCCTACTGAAGAACCCGAATTTGATGGTTTAACAAATACAGGGTAAGAAATTTCGTTTTCTACTTTTTTTGCCACTTCTTCTAATGTGCACTCTTGCTCATTAAATTCTTCATCCACATATACAAAATCTGCTCCAACTCTTTTAAAGTACAAATACTTTGCTTGATTTAGTTTTGCTTTATCAAATATCACCTTTGCATAGGCTTTATCCATACAAATACTAGAGCTTAGCACTTTACATCCAACATAAGGTTTTTGTAGTAATTCTAGCATTCCTTGTATTGTTCCATCTTCTCCATAAAGTCCATGTAATACTGGAAATACCACTTCACATTCTTGTAAATATTCTATTGGATAGTCTATTTTCGCTTTTTCTTCTATTTGCTCTCCAACATCTAAAACTTTTATTTCTTCTATTTTTTTTGTATATTCAAACCAATTTCCATCTTTATCAATATATATTGGATATATTTCATATTTTCCTTTATCTAAATTTTTTATAACTGATGTTCCAGATGTAATTGAAACATCGTGTTCTGTTGATATTCCTCCAAAAATAACTGCTATTTTAATTTTTTCCATCTTCTTACTCCTCCTTCTTTATTTTTCGCAAATATTTTTAAAAATTTCTTGAAAATTTAATCCATTTGACGCCTTTAATAATACAGCATCTCCTTTTTTTGCCACTCTTTCTATTGTTTCTATCGCCTCTTGATTGTTTACACATTCATACAAATTATTTTTTTCAAATCCACATTCTATTGCTTTATTTGCAATATACTTAGACATTTCTCCCACTGTAATTAATATATCTATGTTATTCTTTTTTACTTCTTCTCCAACTTTTTCGTGCAAATTTTCTGAATATTCTCCTAATTCTAGCATATCTCCTAAAACTGCTATTTTTTTATTGGCATTTATTTTTCCTAAATACTCTAGTGCTGCTTTCATAGAGTCATAATTTGCATTATAGCTATCATTTATTACAGTAATTCCAGACTTGTTCTTTTCTACTTGCATTCTACTTTTTGTAAGTTCAAAATTTGCAACTCCTTCTAGAACGTCTTTCATCTCAATATCAAAAATTCTTCCAATTGCTATTGCACATAAGCTATTTAATACAAAATGATTTCCTCCAACAGCCACATTAACATTATATGTCTTCCCATCCAAATCTATTTTATATGTACTTCCATTTTCTGATAATATTATGTCTCTTGGCATTATATCGCTTTTATTTTCCATTCCAAATGTTAAAACTTTGAATTCTTTATTATCACTTTTTTTATATTCTTCATACCATTTATGTAACATATCATTATCATTATTTATTACAAGTATTCCATCTTTTTGAAGTCCATCTAATATTTCCATTTTAGCCTTTAAAATATTTTCCCTTGAGCCTAGTTTACCTATATGGGCTGTTCCAACATTTGTTATAACTGCAACCGTAGGTTTAGCAATTTTAGTTAAATTACTTATTTCTCCTAATTCACTCATTCCCATTTCTACCACCATTGCATTGTGGTCTTCTAATCTTAAAACTGTAAGTGGCAAACCTGTTTGGCTATTATAGTTGCCCATTGTTTTTAAAACATTATATTTTTTTGACATTACACTTGCAATTATATCCTTAGTACTAGTCTTTCCTACACTACCAGTTATGCCTATTACTGGAATATCATATAGACTTCTTTTATATGTCGCTAGTTGCTGAATTGCTTTTATTGTATCTTCAACTAAAATAATTATTGCATTTGGATATTTTTGCTTTATTTTTTCCACATCTATCTTTGTTTCTACACTTGTTCTTTGCAAAATACACGCCTTTGCTCCCTTTTCAATTGCTGCCTCATAAAACAAATTTCCATCATTGTGTTCTCCTACAAAACCTACATAAGTGTCTCCATTTTCTAGTTTATTTGTACTGTTTGTAAAAAATCTAAGTTCTTCTTTTTCGTCTCCCAGCACTAGTTTTCCATTGCATATTTTTATAACGTCACTTACCAAAATATTTTTCATTTATGATTATGATATAGAGTTTATATCATATCCTCCTTCCATATAGTATATTATATTTTATTTTGACAATGATATTATATGACAGATTAGTTTTTTTTACAAGTAGGAACTTAGAAAAAAGGTTGGCACAAGTTGCTAGATAATGGTTTTAGTAAATTTTAATTATCTAGCAACTTGTGCCAACTTCTAATGTGTTAATGTTCCATTAGGTGTGTTTGTAATAATTAATATATCCTCTTCTTTTCCTGTTTCTGCATTTACATATACTATAAAGTCTAGTCCATCTATATTTCCTTCGAATTCCCAGCATAGCACCTCTGTTTTCCATTCTGTTGGAATTATTGCTAGTGCTTCGCTTTCTATGCTTAAATCGTCATTTAAGCTTTCTTTTGCTTCTTCTACTGTAACTTTTGGCTCTTCTAGTTTTCTGGTTGTATGTGAATTTAAATATCCTGTTGTTTCTATTCCAAGTATTTCGCCATTATCCAATGCTACCTTTACTTTTATTAAATCTGGGTACATTATTACGTCATCTTGCTCATATGCATAGTTTATTGTTACTATTCCGCTTTGTTTTAAATAGTAGGTTTCTTTCATATTGCTAAATCCATTTTTTTCTAAATATTCTTTTGCTTTTTGGTCTGCTTCTTCCTGTGATATTACTTCTGCTGCTACATTTCTATTTTTGTCCATATAAATTATATGTCCACCTTTTTCTGATACAGATACAGTTGCAACGGTGTCATCGTTAAAAGTTATTCCAAAATTATATGAATTTATATCTCCTTCGCTCTTTCCATAAGATGTAATTTCCTTTATATTATTTTGGTCAAATAATTCTTTTGCTTTGTTTTTTGCTGTTTCTTCGTCTATATTTTCTCCTGTTAGTCCTACTTTTTCTGCTTTTGTAATGTGTTCTGAAAATGCTCCATCATATATTAGTCCAGAATATTCGTGGAAGGTTTGTTCTAGGTTATCGAAACTGTCCTGAGAAATATTGCTTACTTGCTGAGCAAATGCGACTGTTCCTTCGTCTGTTAATTCTCCCCAACTTATTCTTCCATCATTTATATCTGCTGAAAGTTGGTTTAATGTGTTTTCTAATTCCACGCTATATTGGTGCAATTCTTTTAAATTTTTCATATCTTCGTCAGTTAACTCTGTATCTTTTAGATTTTTTGTATATAATGAGTAGCTATAATCACTTACTTGGTTCAGAAATTTTGCAGTATTTTCAAGCTCGTGACTACTTATTGGCAACTGTGACAAATACGCCTGCGCCAAGTTTGCTTCTCTCCATACATTCGCTAGACTCTCTGCTCCACTTTCTGGTGAACTAGATATTAAAGATTTTGCCAAATACACCTCTACATTCTGTACATAATCTACTACTTCATAAAAGGCCATATTATATGCGTTCTCTGATGCCTGTCTGTATTCTGTTTGTTTTTTATACGTATATATACCTAATATAACTATTATGGAAAATAGCACTACTATAATACTAAGCATATGTCTATCCTTTAACCTATTTTTCCAATCAATTAATTTGTCTTTAATCTTTCCCACAAAATCAATCCTTTCTTGTTTGTTTTCTCATATTTTGTGTAAAATTTGTTAAAATATTCTTAAAGTTTAGACTTTTATATTTTTTTATGCTAAAATAAATCATAGCAATTTTCATAAAAATTTTAATATTATTTATGTTTTTATTGTGTAATTGAAATATCGAACAATATATTTATGAGGGGAATGTGCATTTTTATATGAAAAAAATATTAATTTTATATGCAGCTTATGGCGGTGGTCATTATTCTGCTGCAAAGTCAATAAAAGAATTTTTAGATAATAATTATGAAGTAGAGACCGAAATAATTGATTGTATTGAATATATTAATAAGGTTTTAAATAGAGTTACTACTGGTGCATATAAGGAGATGGCTAGAAAAGCTCCAAATTTATGGGGGAAAGTTTACTCTAATTCACAAAAAGGATTGCTTGGCCACGTCAGTTCAAGAACCAACAAAATGATGGCTATCAAATTAAAAAATTTAATAAAGGAAAAAAATCCAGATTTAGTAGTTTCTACTCATCCTTTTAGTAGTCAAATGGTTAGCTACTTAAGAAGAAAAGGAAAGATTTCTACTAAATTAGTAACTGTGCTTACAGATTTCGCACCTCACGAGCAGTGGCTTATTGGCAATGAATATACTGATGCATTTTTTGTTTCAAATTCTCAAATGAAAGATGCATTATGTGAATATGGTGTGGATTCCTCAAAAGTTTTTGTTACTGGAATTCCTTTATCTGATAGATTTTTTGAAAACTTTGATAAAGAAGCTATTTTTAAAGAATTTGACCTAGATAGCTCAAAACCAGTTATATTATTCTTTGGTGGTGGTGAATTTGGCTTGGGTAAAGACGCTACATTAAGAATTTTAGAAGCAATTATCCACAATTTACCAACATATCAGATAGTAGCTATTTCTGGAAAAAATAAAAAAATGAATCAAAAGTTTATTGACTTAGTAGCAGAAACTAATTCTGCTCAAAGAGTTAGAGTTTTAGAATATACAAATAAAGTTCCAGAGCTTATGAATATTTCTACATTGGTTGTAACAAAGCCTGGAGGACTCACAACTAGCGAAAGTTTGGCTTCTGATTTGCCAATTCTTGTTATAAATCCAATTCCTGGTCAAGAAGAAGAAAATGCAAGATTTTTGGAACTTCACAATGTTGCTATATGGATAAAAAAAGAAGAGGACCCAAATGTTATAATACAAAACTTGTTTAATAGTCCGGAAAAGTTGGAAAATATGAAAAAGAATGCCAAGTTACTTGCAAAAAAGAACTCTACAAAAGATATTTGTGAAAAAATTATGGAATTGATTTAAATTTCAAGACTGCTAAGCCCTATCTTCACTACATTGGCTCATTTATCTAAGCTACCTACTCTATGAATATTATTAAAGCAATTACAATTATATATTTTTATCAATCCAATAGCCTCCTGCATATTATAATGTATGGAGGCTATTATGGATTGTTTGTCTAATATTTCTGGTGCAGACCTTGCTGCTCTTGCAAATTCTATTGCTATATTCATTAATAATAATTATTCAGTGGCTGATATTGCTAAGCTTGTGTCATTTTTTATGTCCATTGCTGATGTTTTATCTCTTTTAGTTATTGATAAAGTTAATAACAATATAGAAGATTTATAATTCTCTTCTTCCTTCTAACGCTTTGCAAAGAGTTACTTCGTCAGTATATTCTAAGTCTCCTCCAACAGGTATTCCATTTGCAATTCTAGTAACTTTAACACCTAATGGCTTAACAAGTTTAGATATATACATCGCTGTTGCTTCACCTTCAACTCTTGGGTTTGTAGCTAAAATTATTTCTTTAACTTCTCCACCCATTAGTCTTGATAATAATTCCTTTATTTTTATATCGTCTGGTCCAACGCCATTCATTGGTGAAATACTTCCGTGCAATACGTGATACAACCCCTTAAATTCATGTGTTCTTTCCATTGCCACAACATCTTTTACATCTTCTACAACACATATTACAGAATTGTCCCTTGTTGGATTAGAACATATCTCACACGGATCAGTATCTGATATATTAAAACATTTTGAACAATATTTTAGATTGTTTTTTGCTTTTTGTATTGCTGATATAAATTCGTCTGTTTCTTCTTTGCTGGCATTTAAAATATAAAATGCTAATCTTGCCGCTGTTTTACTACCAATACTTGGCAATCTTTCAAATGCTTCTATTAGTTTTTCTATTGATGGTGAATAATATGACATAGATTTCCTTCCTTCTGTTTTATATAATCATAAGTTGCAATTTATTATATTACTTAATATGTATCTTTCAAATTATAACTTATATCTCTACATTAGCCCTGGAATGTTGTATTTTCCAAGTGATGCAGCTTGCTCACTGTCAACTTTTCTTAAGGCTTCATTTACAGAAGTTAAAATTAAATCTTGTAGCATTTCTACATCTTCTGGGTCTACAACTTCTTTTTGGATTTTTATTTCTTTTAATTCTTTACTACCAGATACCTTTACATATATTGCTCCTCCACCTGCTGTTGCTTCAAACTCTTTTGCAGCAAGCTCCTCTTGTGATTTTTCCATATCTGATTGCATTTGTTTTGCTTGTTTCATTAATTGGTTTATATTCATTCCACCAAATCCTCCCATTCCTGGGAATCCTCCTCTTTTTGCCATTTTAATCATTCTCCTTTCTCTACTCTTCAATAACATTAAGTGGTATATCCAAGCTATCTGCCATATCTTTTATTGGGTTTTCTTCTTTTTTAGGTAAAGAATTTACATTTTCAATAATTCTTACCTTCATATCTTTGCCATATTCCATAGAAACTGCTTTTGATAGCTCCGTAATATTTTCTGGTTTTTCTAATATTGATTTACCAAATGCATTTATTCCATCTGGGAAGCTAATACCAATTGTCATATCATTTAATTCTATGGCTTTTGACTTTAACAAATTAGAGTATAGCATTATTTTTCCATTTTGTCTTAAGTCTCCTAAAACATTGGTCCAACCTTTTGCCTCTCCATATCCAGAAATTGCTTCTTTTAATGCATCATTTGCACTTTTTTGTGGTGACACACTTGCTGTATTTGAAGTAGCACCTGTTGTACTTACATTACTCGGAGCATTGGCTATACTTGCATTATTTACAGTTTTGGCTTGTTTTGTAGTACCGTTATTCACAGTTTCCACAGGCACTTGCAATATATTTTCACTACACAATTTTATAATCTCTACTTGGAATAAAATGCTCTTTTGTGAAGACCATTTCATATCATTTTCAAGTTTTGATAAATCTGTAATAATATATAGCAATCTTTCCTTTGAAACTGTTTCTGCTAATTGCTTAATTTGCTCAATTTCGTCTGCACTATATATTTGCAATTTTCCCGTTGCCTTAAAAACCAAAATATCTTTGACATATTTTATAATTTCCCATAGCAGATTACTTAAATCTTTTCCTTCATTTAAAACAACATCAACTGCTTTTATAGCTTCTTCCACATTATATTCTAAAAATGCTTTAACAATTGAATGTATGTATGTTAATTTTGGAATTCCAACTAATTCCTTTATTTTGTCTTCATTTATATTGCTATCTCCATCTTGAATACATCTTTCCAAAATGCTAAGCGCATCCCTCATAGCTCCTTCTGAAAGTGTTGCTATTAAGTTCAATGCATCTTCTGTAATTTCTATGTTACTTTCTTTTACTATATAATTTAATCTTCTTACAATATCTTGATTAGAAATTTTCTTGAAATCAAATCTTTGACATCTTGAAAGGATTGTTGCGGGTAATTTTTGTGGCTCTGTTGTTGCCAAAATAAATTTTACGTGTTCTGGTGGTTCTTCTAGTGTTTTTAATAATGCGTTAAATGCGCCAGTTGATAGCATATGAACCTCGTCTATGATATATACCCTATATTTTGCAAGAGTTGGTAAAAAGTTTACTTCTTCCCTTATAGAACGAATATCTTCTACACTATTGTTAGAAGCAGCATCCATTTCCACAATGTCTGTCAATGAGCCAGAAAGTGCAGCCTTGCAAATTTCGCATTCATTACAAGGTTCTCCATCTTGCGGATTAAGGCAATTTACTGCTCTCGCTAGCACTTTTGCAGCAGAGGTTTTACCAGTACCTCTACCACCATTAAATAAATATGCGTGACCTACTCTTCCTGCAATAATTTGATTTCTTAAAGTTCTTGTTATATGTTCTTGTCCTACTATTTCTTCAAATCTAAGAGGCCTAAATTTCCTATATAATGCCGTATATGCCAATTTTATCACCCCTATATTGTAAAAATGGTGTGAGCAACTTAACTACTCTATGGAAGTTTCCACACAAGAATTACTGCTTATTGCTGCTTCCTTCCGGACCTGACAAGGTTCACAGATTCTTGTTGGTCCCCTCCATACAATAGTTAAATTTCTCATACCATCTGTATTATATACTTTTTTATGCAATTTATCAATAGTTAATTGGAAAAAATTTATACTCTACTCCCTTTTAAAAACAACACTGCTCAAGTCTGCTATTTCTAAGCTAGATGTTCCTTCTTCTATTATGTTACCACAAGGCAAATTAAGAGTTAATGTTCCACGGTAATTAATGCCATCTACGGTTATAACCAAATCAAATGATACGTCAAATTGCACATCTTCATTGCTTACTTCTATTTTTTCTAAAAGTGAGCCATCGTGTATTATTTCGTCGTCATCGTCAGAACTATAACTGCCCAAACCGCTATTACTAAATCTTATTACTGCGTATCCACCATTAGCTCCAATTTCTAAAGTTTGCGGATTGCTTTCTTCTGCTGATTTATATTCCAAACTGCCATCAACTAAATATTCTGCTTCATTAGTAAACAGTCTACCTTCTACACTATTTGGCATATATGTTTCTATTGTTCCTTTTGCTGGAGTTTTTGTAAAGTTAATATTTTCTATTTTTATACTATCAATAGTTTTCTGTCTATCTCCTAGATAATCTTCGTTTTTATCTATATATATGTATACATCATTATTTTGGTGTACATCAAAATTCCATTTATTTTTTCCTTCTGTTTCTTCTCCCTCTGCTGTACTTACCACAATAATTTTGCTCAAATTAAAAGGCATATTTTTGTCTCCTTCTACTTCATAGCGTATCATTATTGAGATAACTAGAAGTATAATTATGACTAAAACAAATATTGCAACCCATAATTTAATTGTTTGTTTCTTTTTATCCTTATCCACGGTTTCCTCCTATATTGGCGGAATGGGTGGGATTCGAACCCACGTGGCACATTTCTGCACCCAACTGATTTCGAGTCAGCCTCGTTATGACCACTTCGATACCACTCCATAAAAACTATTTTTTCTTTTTTATTTCTCTTAATTCTTTAAAGAATTTTTTGAGAATTTCTTCGCATTCTTTTGACAAAACGTCATTTTCTATTTCCACTTGATGGTTGAATTTGTAGTCTTCCAATAAGTTTAAAACCGAACCACAAGCGCCTGTTTTTTCGTCCTTTGCACCTATATATACCTTTTTTATTCTTGATTGAATTACTGCTCCTGCACACATAGGACAAGGTTCTAAAGTAACATACATTTCGCAATCATTTAGTCTCCAGCTGTTTAGCTTTTTGCTTGCTCTTTGTATTGCAATTATCTCTGCGTGTTTTGTTGTGTCTTTCTTTTCTTCTTTCATATTATGTGCTCTTGCAATTATTTGTCCATCTTTAACAATAACTACACCAACTGGAATTTCCAATTTTTTATATGCTTTTTTTGCTTCTTTTAAAGCTTCTTGCATAAATTCTTCTTGCATTGTTATTATGCCTCCATTAAATTATATGTGCTTATTTATTATTACATACTTTTAATTTTTTTGCAAGTAGGAAAAGTAAGACTATATACACTACAATTAATATTATAGTTGACTTGACACAGATGCTATAATAATACTGCAACAAATATGAAATGAATTTTTACTTAAGCAATATTAATAAAAACTATATAAGGAGTATTTATGCAAAAAATATTAGGATATTTAAGAAAAGCAATTGAACATTATAATATGATTGACGAAGGAGACAAAATAGCTGTCGCACTTTCTGGTGGCAAGGATTCTATTACTCTTTTGATGGGGCTAAAAGCTCTTCAAAGGTTTTACCCAAAACATTTTGAGCTTATTGCAATTAGTGTAAACCCTGGATTTGAATTTTTTGATACCAGTTTTTTAAAGGAATTATGCTCTAATCTAGGTATTGAGTTTGTAGAAGCAGAAAGCCATATTAAAGAAATAGTTTTTGATATTAGAAAAGAAAGAAGTCCTTGTTCACTTTGTGCTAATTTGCGTAGAGGAATTCTTAACTCTACCGCTATCGAACACGGTTGTAACAAACTTGCACTTGGTCATAATGAGGACGATGTTTTGGAAACATTTTTTCTAAATATGTTTTATGCTGGTAATTTGTCTACCTTTGCACCTGTAAGTTATATGGATAGGTCTAAGATTACTTTAATACGTCCATTGATTTACGCTCCAGAAAAAGAAATTAGAAAATTTATAAAAAGAGAAAACATACAAGTAATGCCTAAAAATTGCCCAATGGACGGTGTTTCTAAAAGAGAGGATATGAAGAAAATGTTGTATAAACTAAGTGTTAAAATTCCTAATGTAAGAGCTAATTTAATTGGAGCTATAAAACGTGCAGGAATAAATGGGTGGAAGGAATAAAAAATAGTGACCAAAGTGGTGTTCCAGACAGGAATCGAACCTGCGACCTTTCCCTTAGGAGGGGAACGCTCTATCCTACTGAGCTACTGAAACATATTTTGGTCACTATTTTATTTTAAATTGTTTTACTAAATTAATCAAGTATTATTTTTTAGCATTTTCTGCCATTTCTTTTATAGCTTGTTCTAATTTTTGCATTTGTTTCTCTGCATTTTCTGCACTTGATTCACATACTCCCATATAGAACTTAATTTTTGGTTCTGTTCCAGAAGGACGTACGCATACCCACGCATTTTTTTCTAAATCGAAGTATAATACGTTTGATTTATCAAGTCCAGTTGTTTTTTTCTTTCCATTTTCGTCTGTTATTTCTTGCTTACTATAATCTCCAAATGATTTTACTTTTAGTCCTGCTATTTCTTTTGCTGGATTATTTCTCATATTTTCCATCATTTTTTTGATTTCTTCTGCACCTTCAATGCCTTTTAATGTAATAGACATTTGCTTTTCTTTATAGTAACCATATTTTTCATACATTTTATTCATTTGATCCCATAAAGTTAGACCTTGTTTTTTATAGTAAGCTACTGCTTCGCATACAGTCATTACAGCAACAATTCCATCTTTATCTCTTGCGTGTGTTCCTATAATGCAACCATAGCTTTCTTCATAAGAGAATAGGCATTGATATGTGTTATCTTCTTCAAATCCTCTTATAATTTTTGCTATATTTTTAAATCCTGTTAATGTAGCAAAGCATTTTACGCTGTACGCATCTGCTATTGCTTCTGTCATATTAGAAGATACTATTGTTTTTATAACAGCACCATTAGATGGTAATGTTCCATTTGCTTTCTTTTGAGAAAGTATATATTCTGCAACTAGATTTCCTGTCATATTTCCGTTAAATTGAATATATTCTAATGTTTTTGTATCTTTTACATAAATACCCAATCTATCTGCATCTGGGTCATTTGCTAATATTATATCTGCATCTACTTTTTTTGCTAATTCCAATGCAAGCACAAATGCTTTTGGGTCTTCTGGGTTTGGATAACTTACTGTTGGGAAGTTTCCATCTGGTTTTTCCTGTTCTGGTACAATATAAACATTTTCAAATCCAACTTCATTTAAGATTCTTTTTACTAGTTTTCCACCTGTTCCGTGTAGTGGAGAGTATACTATTTTTATGTCTTTTTGCATTTCTTTTATTGCGTCGCTATTTACAACTAATTTTTTCAACTCTGCTATATATTTATCGTCTATTTCTTTTCCAATTACGTTGTATAATCCTTTTTCTATCGCTTCTTCTTTATCCATTGTTTTTATTGTTCCAAAATCTGTTATGCTATTTACTTCTTCTATAATAGCTTTATCGTGTGGAGCTACAATTTGAGCACCATCTTCCCAGTAAACTTTGTATCCGTTATATTCTGGGGGGTTGTGGCTTGCTGTAATTACTATACCTGCTATACATCCTAATTGTCTTACTGCATAAGATAATTCTGGAGTAGGTCTTAATTCGTCAAATCTATATGTTTTTATGCCATTTGCATTTAAGCAAAGTGCTGTTTCTTCACTAAATTCGTTTGACATTATTCTGCAATCGTAAGCAATAGCTACACCTCTATCTTGCCCACCTTGTTTTATTATGTAGTTTGCTAAACCTTGTGTTGCCTTTGTTACAGTATATTTATTCATTCTGTTTGTTCCAACACCAATTATTCCTCTTAAACCGGCTGTTCCAAATTCTAGATCTTTATAAAATCTATCTTCTTTTTCTGCTTCGTTGTCTTTAATTGCTCTTAAATCTTTTTTGCTTTCCTCGTCAATAGCAGGATCTTGAAGCCATTGCTCGTATTTTTCTTCATACAACTTCATTTAATCACTACCTCTTCTTATTAGTTTTATTTGGTTTTTAAATATCTAAGCTCTTTATAAAGCTTATTAAATCGTCCCTTAATTCTGGTCTTCTTAATGTTTCGTCTATTGATGCTTTAACAAATCCTAGTTTATCTCCAGAATCAAATCTTGTAGCTTTGTAATCATATGCATATACGCCTTCTTTTGTATTTACCATACTGTTATATGCATCTGTTACTTGTATTTCTCCACCTTTTCCTGGTTTTGTTTTCTCTAAGAAACCAAATATTTCTGGTAACACAACGTGTCTATCTGATATTGCTAAATTTGATTTAGTTTCTTCTACTTTTGGTTTTTCTTGCATTTTTTCTACTTTGTATAATCTATCAGAAATTTCTTCTCCTGATACATTTCCGTATTTTGGAACGTCTTTCCACTCTACTTTTTCTACACCTATAACAGATGCTCCTAATTTTTCATATTGTTCTATCATTTCTTTTATACAAGGTTTTTCTCCTTGCATAATTACGTCTCCATACATAATAGCGAATGGTTCATTTCCAACAAAATCTTTTGCCATAAGTATTGCGTGTCCAAGTCCTTTTGCTCCGCCTTCTTCTTCTATGAAATGTATTTTAGCTTTTCCAGACATATTTGTAACTAATGGTAAAAAGCTTTCTTTTCCTCTTTCTACTAAGAAATCTTCTAATTCTTTATCTTCTGAAAAATAGTCTTCTATAACTTCCTTTTTTCTTCCTACTACAAGTAGTATTTCTTCAATTCCCGCAGCTACTGCTTCGTCTACTAAATATTGGATTATTGGTTTGTCCACTATTGTAAGCATACATTTAGGAACACTTTTGCACGCTGGCAAAAATCTTGTTGCAAAACCTGCAACAGGTATAACGGCTTTTCTTACGCTCATTATTAAATCATCCTTTCTAAAAAAAATAATATAGAATACAGTTATTCTATATTATTTCATATAAAAAATCAAGCATTTTTGGCATATCCTTCAAAAACTTCGTTTATTTCTTTTTCTCCTGATGTATTTAAAATTTTATCGTGAGCATCTAATATTTCTTTTATATTTACATTAAATTCTCCTACTTCAAAACAATCAATGATTTTTACTTTTATTTCTTTATAATTTTTTGAATTTTCTTTCAAAAATTTTTCTATATTTTTATTTGCAATATCAATATAATTTTTACTGCCATTTATAAACACTACGTTTAAGCTTTCTTGCTTATTTAATTTTTTTAGTTCTTTTTGTATTTCTGAATATTTTAGTCCATTTGTATTTCTCCAATTTATATTTAATATCTTTTGCTCATTTTTTAAGTTTAATTTTTTTATTAAGGTTTTTATATTTTCTTCTATATTATTTTCTAATATTGTTATAATATTTGCATTTTCATTTATTTCTTTATTTATATAAGGAAGTAACATTGTAACTAAGTGCCAATCACTTACATAAAAACTACATAATTTTTCAATGTTATTATTTAAAATTTCCATAAGGAAAACCTCCTTCGTTCTTAATATGGTAAATTTTACCATTTGTATTTCCGTAAGTCAAGCTAAATCGTAGGCTTTATTTCGACAATGATTTTTTGTAAAATTTTTGGAAGGAATGTATAAAATTTTTAAAACAGTAAATAATTTTAGTACAAGCAAATTTTTTCTATTGGAGGAGTTATATGAAAAAAATATTAAATTTTATTAATTTTAGTTTTATAAAGAGATTTTTTGTCGTACTAATCTTATTTTCCGCTTTTATTTTTATATCAGCTTTATCATATGTAAATGCTGTTTCGGAAGATATATCAGATAGTGTGTTTAGATTACACGTAATCGCAAATAGTGATTCTGACGAAGACCAAGCACTAAAATATAAAGTACGTGATGCTATTTTAGATTATATGGACGATATAACCGCAAATTGTACTTCTAAAGAAGAAGTCATTAGCTTAGCTAATGAACATAAAGAAGAAATGTGCAATGTTGCTAAAGAAACAATTTCTGCCAATGGTTATGATTACGATGTTTCAATAGAAATAGGAAATTTCGAATTTCCAACTAAACAATATGGAGATATTTCATTACCTGCTGGTTACTATGATGCTGTAAGAGTAAAAATTGGAGAAGCATCTGGTCAAAATTGGTGGTGCGTAATGTTTCCTCCTTTATGTTTTGTAGATGTAACATCTGGTGTTGTACCTAATGAATCCAAAGAAATCATTAAAGAAAATTTAAACAATGACGAAGAATATAGCATAATAAGTGACAAAGAAGATGCAGGAATACAATTCAAATTCAGTTTAATCGAATTCTTTAAAAACATAAACTTTGCAAAGGCTTCTAATTAATTGTTATAATTACTATTGTATTTTAATGAAATCTGTGTTATAAATTATAGATAGAGTTTAAATAGTTTAGACTCTATTTTTCTTTTAAGAAGCATATAAAAATAACATTGGGGGTATTAAGTTGGAAAAATTAGTCATATCTGGAGGAACAAGATTAAAAGGAGAAGTTACAATAAGTGGTGCAAAAAATGCTGCTGTCGCAATACTACCTGCCACACTATTACTAAAGGGAATATATACCATTAATAATCTTCCTAATATAAGTGATGTAAAGATTACTTGTGATATTCTGCAAGATTTAGGTGCCAAAATCACTTGGAACACGCCTAACGAAATTACAATTGATACTAGAGAAATTGATGGTAATGAAGCACCTTTAGATAAAACAAGTAAGTTTAGAGCATCATATTATCTAATTGGTGCTATGCTTGGTAGACGTGGTCAAATAGAAGTAGGTCTTCCTGGTGGCTGTAATTTAGGTGCTAGACCAATAGATCAACATATAAAAGGATTTGAACTATTGGGTGCCAAAGTAGAAGTTGGACAAGGTAAAATTTCTGCTAAAGCAAAAAAATTAGTTGGTGCTCCTATATATATGGATGTTGTATCTGTTGGTGCAACAATAAATGTAATGCTTGCAAGCGTTTTAGCTGAAGGAACTACGACTATTGATAATGCTGCAAAAGAACCTCATATAGTCGATGTAGCTAACTTTTTAAATACAATGGGTGCTGATATTCGTGGTGCTGGAACTGATGTTATAAAAATAAATGGTGTAAAAGAATTAAAAAGCGAAGGTACGTATTCTGTTGTTCCTGACCAAATAGAAGCTGGTACATTTATGCTTGCTGCTATTGCTACTAAAGGTGATATTTTAATAAAAAACTGTATATCTGAGCATTTAGATTGTATTACAGCTAAAATATTGGAAATTGGTGGAAATGTAGAAGATTTAGGTGATACTATTAGAGTTTGGACAAACAAAAGACCAAATAAGGCCAATATTAAAACTCTTCCATATCCAGGTTTTCCAACTGATATGCAACCTCAAATGGGTGTTGTACTTTCTATTGCAGATGGTACAAGTATAATAAATGAAAGCATTTGGGAATCTAGGTTTCAATATACAAATGAGCTAAATAAAATGGGAGCTCATATTACTGCTCAAGGCAAAACAGCTATTTTTGAAGGTGTAAAAGAACTATCTGGTGCACCTGTATATGCAAGTGATTTAAGAGCTGGTGCTGCCCTATTAATAGCTGGTATTGTTGCTAAAGGAACCACTGAATTATATAACATTAATCATATAGACAGAGGTTATGAGCATATTGAGCAAAAATTTAGGAATTTAGGCGCAAACATAGAAAGAGTTAGCGAATAAAGTTTACAAATTCCAAACAAAAGATTAGCTTTTGGGCTAAAAGAAACGGAGTTATTATGTTTAATTTTTGTAGTTTATATAGTGGAAGTTCTGGGAATTGTTTATTAATTCAGACTTCTGATACTAAAATTTTAATAGATGCTGGTGAAAGTGCAAAGAAAATTTCTACTGCGCTTTCTTCTATGGATATAGACCCAACACAAATAGATGCAATTTTAGTAACACACGAGCATTCTGACCACGTAAGGGGATTAGGCACTTTTTCTAAAAAATATGATATTCCTGTATTTGCAAATTCTAAAACTTGGGATGCAATGCCTGAGCAGAGTAGCAAAATTAGCGAAAATAATATGAAAAAGTTTACTATTGAAGAGAACTTTGAAATTGGTGATTTAAAAATACATCCTTTTAAAATTCCTCACGATGCTGCTAATCCTTGTGGTTTTAATATTTTTTATAATGATACTAAAATAAGTATAGCCACAGATTTAGGTCACATTACTTCTAATATTGCTCATAAATTAGAAGATAGCAAATTTATTTTACTGGAATCTAATTATGACCCAGAAATTTTAAAATGTTCTGCATATCCATATTTACTAAAAAGGAGAATTGCAGGTCCAAATGGACATTTGCCAAATTCTGATGCTGGAAAAATAGTTTCTTTTTTAATGAATAGCGGGCTTAAAAGTGTAATGCTTGGCCATTTAAGCAGGGAAAATAATTTTCCAGAGCTAGCATACAAAACAGTAGTAGATACTTTAATAGACGACAAATTAGATTGTAGCAAAATTAAAATTGATGTAGCTAGTAGATTTGCACCTAGTCCAACTATAAAACTTGCTTAGAAAGATGTTTCATACAAACTTTCAAAACTTAGTTTAGAAAATTAAAAGGAATGAGATTTTATGATACATATTAATGTTATTTGCGTTGGAAAGTTAAAAGAAACCTATTTAAAAGATGCTATAAATGAATATGCTAAACGCTTATCTAAATATTGTAAAATAAATATTGTTGAGGTACCAGATGAACCTATTCCTTCTAATTTGAATGACAAATTATCTGAAAGTATAAAGCAAGCAGAAGGAAATAAAATATTATCTTTTGTAAAAAACAGCTATGTTATTTCATTAGATTTAAAAGGTAAACAATATACTTCTGAAGAATTTTCTGATAAATTAGAAAAACTTAGCTTAAATAATAGTAGCATTTCATTTATTATAGGAGGGTCTTTGGGATTATCTAATGAAGTTATTAATAAATCAAATGAATTAATCTGTTTTTCTAAAATGACTTTTCCCCATCAGTTAATTCGTTTGTTTTTGTTAGAACAAATTTTTAGAGCTTTTAAAATTTCCAATAATGAAACATACCATAGATAATCTTATATTATCTTTTTCTTATGTTATTTGCCAATTGTATGGTAAGTAATACCAAAATTTTATATTAATTTTTTTATTGTTCTTCTTTTGTTTTTATTATATAGAATGTAGAGGAAATGTAAAATCAAAAGTTATTAGTTGAGAGAATTAATTATTTTTCAATGAGTACAGACTTAGTTTTATTTAAAACTCATTGAGACATAAATTATTTTATTCACGAATGTTTTATTTCAGATAATTTTTCTATCATTTGTTAATTCTTTTGATTATTTTAATTATTTACTTTTTTAAAATTTCGTTTTCGGGGGCGAAATAATTAAAAAGTTATTTCCTCTACAAAATTAAAATCATTTTTGTTTAATCAATTTTTTGGAATAATATTTTTAAGAATTTAATTATTTATATGTTAAATAGATTAATTTTTTATAATATACATATTAGAAATCTTTTATAATAAAAAATAAATTACAAAATCTAATTGAATTAAACTATGATACTATATTACTCTCTTTTTTATGTAATGTCAAGAAAAACTTTACGACAAAATTCGACAAATGACCGTAGAACATAGTATTCCTGCCACATCAGCTGCTAAAGCAGCAAGCAAAATTCCTCTAGTTTTCTTTATTCCGACCGCACTTGTATAAATTGCAATTGTATAAAAAGTTGTTTCTGTTGAACCCATAATTGTTGATGTAATTATACCAGTTAAAGTGTCTACACCATAATTTTGCATAATATCTACTGCCACAGCCATTGATGCACTTCCAGAAATAGGTCTAAGTATTGCCAGTGGCATAATTTGACTAGGTATTTCTAATAAATTTATAATCGGAGAAATTAAATTACATAATAAATCTATTATCCCAGAATTTCTTAATGCACTTACTGCTACAAAAATTCCTAATAATGTTGGAAACATTTTTAAAACTATTTCCATTCCTTCTTTTGCTCCATCTAAAAAATTGTCAAACACTTTTGTTTTTTCCTTTACCCCATAGGCTACTATAAAAAGTATTACTGCTGGAATCGCAATACTCGAAATATAATTTATAACACTTGTCATTTATTTCACCCTTTTTATTAAAATTTTTGTTAATACAATTCCTACCACAGCTGCTACAATCGTTGCTATCCATACTGGCAAGATTATAGATGTAGGATTTTGCGAATTTAAAGAAGTCCTAATAGCTATGACATTTGTTGGGATTAATTGTATAGAAGCTGTATTTATAACTATAAACATCATCATAGAATTTGATAGAGTATCTTTTTTGGTATTTTCTTTTTGCATAGTTTGCATCGCCTTAATTCCTAATGGCGTGGCTGCATTTCCTAATCCCAAAATATTTGCAATCATATTCATCGATATTTCATTTTTTGCAGCTTTATTCTTCTTCAAATCTGGAAATAAAAAATTAATTACTGGTTGCAAGAATTTACTCATCTTTTCAATAAGTGATGTGTTTTTTGCTATTTGCATTATTCCATTCCATAAACATATTGTCCCTAAAAAAGTCAAAGTTAATTCTACTGTGTCTGATAAAGATTCAAATAATCCATTATTTATTTCATCAATTTTTCCTGAAATTATCGAATAAATATAAGATAAAATTATAAAAGCTGGCCATAATATATTTAACATAGTTTTCACCTATTAAATACTATTCTTAAGTTTTCTGTTTATTCGTTATTAATTTATTTTACTTTGTCTTATTTTGTCGAACGATTTTCTAACTTTGTTTCTTCTTTTTGTTGCCTTTTTGTTAAAATTATGCTATTATGAATATAGATTTTTTTGTCGAATTTTGTAAGTTGGGGAGGTTGTTATGAAGTCAACAGGGATTGTTAGAAGAGTGGACGAGCTTGGTAGAGTTGTTATTCCAATTGAAATACGTAACAAATTTGGAATTGTTGAAAAAGATCCAATAGAAATATTTGTAGATGGAACAAACATTGTACTAAAAAAATTTGAAGAGAATTGTATTTTTTGCGGTAATACAAAAAATTTGTCAGAATATAAAGGGAAATTACTTTGTGATAAATGTGCTGAACAAATTGCTAAGAATAGTTCAAATTTCGAAAATAAAGAAGCTGAATAATGAAAAAACTTTTAAGCAGATAATCTACTTAAAAGTTTTTTTGTTTTTATTAATTTATTTTTAACTGCTACTATTTATTTTATTTTTTGTTTTTTATTATTTTAATTACTATGTATTTTTTTCATTATTTGTCAATAAATATTTGATAAATTTTATTTTTTTCTACTTTTTCATTTTTCGCAATTTGTTTTATTATTTCTTTTTTGCTCATCCCCTGAGATAAATAAAATTCATATTGCTCTTCTATTGATTTATTTAAAGTATCATTTTCAGCTTGTATTTCATTTGAATTTAAATCCAATAAAATAATATATTCACCTTTTATTTCATTTTTTGTTTTTAAATTTTCTAAAATATAACTTATTTTATTTCTTACAAATTCTTCGTATATTTTTGTAAGCTCTTTTGCTAACACGCAATTTATATCGCCAATATTTTTCATAATGTCTTCTAGTGTTTTTACTAATTTATGTGGTGCTTCATACAAAATTACAGTCTTATTTTCTTTTTTTATTTTTTCTAATATATTTTTTCTGTTTTTCTTATTTAAAGGTAAAAAACCATAGAAAGCAAATTCTTTTGTATTTAATCCTGAAGCTATTAATGCATTTACAAAAGCACAAGCACCTGGTATTGGTATAACTTCTATTTTATTCTTTATTGCTTCTTTTACTATTTCTTCTCCAGGGTCAGAAATTCCAGGCGTTCCTGCATCTGTCACAACAGCTATATTTTGCCCTTCTTGTAATTTAGTAATCAGAATATCAGATTTTACATCCTCATTATGTCTATGATAACTAATTAATGGTTTACTTATTTGAAAATGATTTAGCAACTTTAAAGTATGTCTTGTATCTTCTGCTGCAATCAGATCTACACTTTTTAATGTATTTATAGCTCTAAATGTAATATCCTCAAGATTTCCTATTGGCGTTGCAACTAAATATAACTTTCCTATCATTTTACTATGCTCCTCTTAATTATTCTCCATATATTTCATAAATTTCTTCTGTATATTCGCCATTTTCATTGTATATTATTAATGGTCTATCTATTTTTAAAAATGGATTCGCATTTTTTATTCCTTTGATTAGAATTAAGCTTGGTTCTTTTTCAATTGAAGAATATACAAATCTTATTTTTTTTGGCTCTATTTTATACTTTCTCATAAGTTCTATTATATCTACTAATCTATCTGGTCTATGCACCATATAAAATGCCCCTTTATCTTTTAATAAATATTTTGATACGTTCAAAAAATCCTCTAAATTAGCAGTAAGTTCATGTCTAGAAATATATTTATTTTCATTTGCATTTACTTTACCGGTGTCAAGCTTTTTATATGGTGGATTAGTTACTACAAAATCAAATTTCTCCCTTTGCAATTTATTTTCAATTAATTTATTTATATTTTCTTTATTATTAGATTTATTTTGTATAATATCTTTAATATCCAAATTTAAGATTTCAATTTTATCTTGTATATTATTTAATATTACACTCCTATTAGCCATCTCTGCTACATCTTCTTGAATTTCTACCCCAATTATTTTTTCTAATTTAGTTTTAGCAGATAGCAAAATACTAATAATCCCTGTCCCACTTCCCAAATCTACACCAGCCGAATTATTTTTTATATCTTTTGCAAAATCTGATAAAAGTACACTATCAATTCCAAAACAAAAGCCATCTTCGTTTTGAATTATTTTTAAATTTTTATATTGTAATTCGTCTATTCTTTCATTTTCTTTTAATTGCATAATTACTCCTGTTTTTATTTTTAATATTTTTTATTTTTTCTTTTTTATCTATTATTTCTTTTTTAATTTTTTCTTTTTATTATCTTCAATATACTAATTATATATTACTTTTTATTATTTGGCAAGATTTACATAAATTTATTTTAAGTTCATATCATTAATAATCTACGTTTTTTTACATAAATATTATATATTTAATTTATAAATAGTACAATTTTATTATTTTTTCATATAATATATTGTATAATTATTTAATTAATTTATTTTTATAATTTATATTTTATTTTTATTTATTGATTAATTTTATATTTATTAATTTTTTTTATAATTAATTTTTTGGCAGGTTGGTGTTTTAGGAAAGGAATGATAATAAAATGGAAAATAAGCCTAATAGAAATAGTGAAAAACACAAATTTGATTTTAAACGCAAAAAAGAAAATGCTATAAACTCTCTTTTTGAAGTTGAGCATTTTCTTTGTGATTTCAAAAAAATTTGTAATACAATCTGCTTATATAAAATATTAAAATAAAAATTTAATTTATTATTTTATTTTTATATTATTCTTTTTTTGATTTTTTATTTTATACTGTTGTATTACTGTTAGCTTCTGAATTTTCTTCCTCTTCTATAACAACAAATGGATCATCAAATTTTATCAAATTATCTTTAAAAGCTTTATTTTCTTCTCCATCAATTAATAGTTTTACGGAATTTACTTCTGTAAGATTAGTCATTGTATTTACAATAGAATATATTGTGCTGCTCTCTTTTGTTTCTCCACCGCTATGATTTTCTATAAATTCTTTTGATAAATCAATATAAAGTATATCCCCTTTTAATTCTATTTTATTTATTTTAGTTCCATCTGGTATTGTTTTAGTTAAACTTGAGTTTTGTGGTCCTTCTATTAGTAATTCCATCAATTTCTTATATGGCTCTTCAACCAATTCTTTTACATCGATTAATCTTCCTTCAGGTACTAAACTTTGTGTTGATTCATTATAGAAATATAAAGAAACTATGGTTTGCCTCATTTGTTCTTCAGAAATTTCTTCTTCAGGTATTATTTCATTTACACTAGTTTGTTCTCCTAAATTATAAAAGAAAAAATACCAAACTCCCAGCCCTATTAGAATTAAAGCAATAATAATTAATAAAATTATTTTTTTATTCATATACATTCTCCTCTCTTTTTTTGATATTTCATTGTTATGATAGACAAGTTATTTTTAGAACTATTTTTGTCCTAATTTTTATAATCCATCAAAAATCAGAATAAAAAAAATGTTTGACAAAATTCGACATTTTTACAAATATTTCATAATTCCACTTTTATTCAGTTTTTTCTAGCAAAAATCCACATTTTTTACATATTTTCCATTTGACAAATGACCCATTTCCGTATACAATAAAGAATGTATTATTAGACTTATGCATATATTAAAAAAGACAAGTTTTAATGCATATCGAAAGGATGAATATAAATGAGTAACTTATTACATGTAGGATTAGATGTAGGTTCTACAACTGTAAAAATAGTTGTAATGGACGACAAATTAAATACAATATATAGAGATTATCAAAGACATTATTCAGATACAAAAAATACTGTATGTAATGTTCTAGAAGGACTCGCTGAAAAATATCCAGATTCAGAGTTTACAATAGCTTTGACAGGTTCTGGTGCTATGTCTGCTTCTAAGTTTTTGGACTTACCTTTTATTCAAGAAGTTGTATCTTGTAAAAGAGCAGTAGAAAAATATATACCAGAAACAGATGTTGTAATAGAGCTTGGTGGAGAAGATGCTAAAATAATATATTTTGATAAATCAATAGAACAACGTATGAATGGTTCTTGTGCAGGTGGTACTGGTGCATTTATAGACCAAATGGCATCACTACTAAATACGGACCCAACAGGATTAAATGAACTTGCTAAAAATTATCAAACTATATACCCTATTGCATCTCGTTGTGGTGTTTTTGCCAAAACTGATGTGCAACCACTTTTAAATGAAGGTGCTGCAAAAGAGGATATTGCAGTGTCTATTTTCCAAGCAGTAGTAAATCAAACTATTTCGGGCTTAGCTTGTGGTAGACCAATTAGAGGAAATGTTGCATTTTTAGGAGGTCCGCTTAACTATTTATCTGAATTAAGAAAAAGATTTATCGAAACTTTAAACTTAACACCAGAACAAGTAATCGTTCCAGAAGAGGCACATTTGTTAGTTGCTAAAGGTGCTGCTTTAGACTCTGTCCAAGAAGCAAAACCTATCACAGTAGAAAAATTAAGAAGCAAAATTGGAGTTTTAAAAGTATCTCATGATGATACTTCAAACCCTCTTGCCCCTCTTTTCTCAATCGAAGCAGATTATGAAGAATTTAAAGCAAGACATGATAAAGATAAAGTAGAAAGAGCAGATTTAAAAACATTTGAAGGAGACTGTTATGTAGGTATTGATGCAGGTTCTACAACAACAAAATTAACACTAATTGATAATGAAGGAAGACTTCTATATTCTTTATATGGAAGTAATGAAGGAAATCCACTACAAAGTGTTATAAAAATGTTAAAACAATTATATGCAGAACTTCCAGAAAAAGCTGTAATACGCTTTAGTGGTGTTACAGGATATGGTGAAAAACTAATTCAAACAGCATTAAATGTGGATCTAAATGAAATAGAAACCATTGCACACTATACAGCTGCTAAAAAGTTTATGCCAAATGTTACAAGTATTGTCGACATTGGTGGGCAAGATATGAAATACATAAAAATGAAAAATGGTGCAATAGATAACATTATGCTTAATGAAGCTTGTTCTTCTGGTTGTGGCTCTTTTATTGAAACATTTGCAAAAAGCTTGAATTTATCAATAGAAGATTTCGTAAAAGCAGCATTAGAAGCAAGAAGACCAGTTGACTTAGGTTCAAGATGTACTGTATTTATGAACTCAAAAATTAAACAAGCTCAAAAAGAAGGTTATTCTGTAGGAGATATCTCTGCTGGACTTTCATATTCTGTAATAAAAAATGCTATTCAAAAAGTTATGAAAGTAAGAGACGTAAAAAAACTAGGTGCTCATATAGTAGTACAAGGTGGTACTTTCTATAATGATGCCGTTTTAAGAGCTTTCGAGTTGATAGTAGGTAGAAATGTTGTAAGACCTGATATTGCTGGACTTATGGGTGCTTATGGTGTTGCATTACTTGCTAAAGAACAATATGAAGCAAATTTAGATATGGAATATAGAAGTCATTTAACTAAATTAGAGGACTTAGATAAATTACAAATAGAGACATCACATGTACGTTGTAATGGATGCGAAAACCACTGTTTACTTACAATAAATAAATTTAGCAACGGTGCAAGACATATTTCAGGAAACCGTTGTGAAAAAGGTGCTGGAATTGCTCACGAAAAAACAGAATTACCTAACCTAGTAAAATATAAATATGAAAGAATCTTTGGATATACTCCATTAGAAAAAAAAGATGCTCCAAGAGGAACTATAGGTATACCAAGAGTTCTTAATATGTATGAAGATTATCCTTTCTGGTTTACATTCTTAACTAAGTTAGGATTTAGAGTAATACTTTCTGAAAAAAGTAACAGAAAAACATACGAAAAAGGTATGGAATCAATGCCTTCAGAATCAGTATGTTTCCCTGCTAAATTATCACACGGACACATTATAGGATTAATTAATCAAGGAATAAAAACAATTTTCTATCCTTGTATGCCATATTCAAGAAAAGAATATGAAAAAGCAGATAACCACTACAACTGTCCTATCGTAATTTCATATTCAGAAGTATTAAAAAATAACGTTGAAGAAATAAAAGAAAAGAATATAAAATTCTTAAACCCATTCTTACCATTTGACGCTAAGAATTTGGCAAAAACAATATTAGAATTACCAGAATTTAAAGAATATAACTTTACTAAAAAAGAATTGATAGAAGCTGCCGAAAAAGCTGAAGCTGAATATCAAAAATGTAAAGCAGATATTCAGAAAAAAGGTCAAGAAACAGTAGAATACATAGAAAAGAATAACTTAAAAGGAATTGTGCTAGCTGGACGTCCATATCACGTAGACCCAGAAGTAAACCATGGTATAGACACACTAATTACAAGTTTAGGTTTATGCGTACTTACTGAAGATAGCATTTCTAACCAGACAGAAGTAAAAAGACCAATTAGAGTTGTTGACCAATGGGTATTCCATGCAAGACTTTATGCAGCAGCAGACTATGTTGGAAAACACGATAACCTAGAATTAGTACAATTAAATTCATTTGGTTGTGGTGTAGACGCTGTTACAACAGACCAAGTAGAAGAAATATTAACAAGTTATGGAAAAATGTATACACTAATAAAGATAGACGAAATAAATAACTTAGGTGCTGTACGTATTCGTATTCGTTCACTACTTGCTAGTATGAATAAACGTTTAGCAAATAAAGAAGAATTAAAAGGTGATGGAAATTACGAAGTACATAAAAAAATATTTACAAAAGATATGAAGGATGATTACACAATATTAATCCCTCAAATGGCACCAATTCACTTTGAACTATTAGAAGCAGCAGTTCGTCAATCTGGATATAAAGTAGAATTATTACGTGATTGTACAGACCATACAGTAGAAACAGGTCTAAAATATGTAAATAATGATGCTTGCTACCCATCAATATTAGTTACAGGTCAAATGATAGAGGCATTACAATCTGGAAAATATGACTTAAATAAAACAGCATTAATTATGTCTCAAACTGGTGGTGGATGTAGAGCAACAAATTACATAGGATTCATTCGTAAAGCATTAAAAGATGCAGGTTTTGAGAACATTCCAGTAATTTCATTTAATGTTGTTGGAATGGAAAAAATGCCAGGATTTAAAATAACATTACCATTAATAGAAAGACTTTTAAAGATGGTAGTATATGCAGATTTATTGCAAAAAATGCTTACAAAAAATAGAGCTTATGAAGTAAATACAGGCGAAACCCAAAAACTATTTGATGAATGGATGGAAAAATGCAAAAAATTACTTGAAAAATCTACAATGAAAGAATTTAAACAAAGTATTTACGATATGGTAAACGACTTTGAAAAAATTGAACTTGATACATCTGTAGAAAAACCTAAAGTAGGTATCGTTGGTGAAGTATTGATTAAATACCACCCATTTGGAAACAACTTTATTGCAAATAAGTTAGAAGAAGAAGGTGCTGAAGTAATATTACCAGACTTTATGGGATTTATTAAATTTATTGCAACTCATAAAATTACATTTAATCAATTAATAAAAACAGACAAAATGAAAGCAAAATTATTTAAAACAGCAATAAAATTAATTGATATATTAGAAAAGGATTCCAAAATAGCATTATCAAATTCTAAAAAAGGATATTTACTACCAGCCGACATATGGGAATTAGAAGATAAAGTAAAAGATATTTTATCGATAGGAAATCAAACAGGTGAAGGATGGTTCCTTACAGCTGAAATGATAGAATACATAGAAAATGGAATACCAAATATAGCTTGTGTACAGCCATTTGCATGTCTTCCAAACCATGTTGTTGGAAAAGGTGTAATTAAAACAATTAGAAGCAAATTCCCTGAAGCCAATATATCTGCAATAGATTATGATCCAGGTGCAAGTGAAGCTAACCAAACAAATAGAATTAAATTACTTATGACTGTTGCAAAAGATAATTTGAAAAAGAAACAACAAGAAAGAAAAGCAGTAGAAAATGAAAATAAGGAAGAAATAAAAGAAAATAAAAAAGAAAATATCACAATATAAATAAAAAATAGTAGTGAAATTATAATCACTACTATTTTTTATACTACTTTTATATTTATTGTCTTATTTATGGATTATTAATATTTATTATTTTTAGTTATTATTTTTTTAATTTTTTAGTTTTTTATTATTTATTATTTATTCATTTTTTATAATTTTATTTAATTTATTTTTTATGACTATTAAAATAATTCTTGAAATAATTTTAAAATTAATTTTTATTTTTATTTAATTTCCAATTTTCATTTATTTATATTGTACATTTATTATATTTTATGTTTTTTTATTTTCTTCAACATAATTTTTTATTACTTTATATTATTTTTAATAGTAATTTTTTATAGTTTTACATAATTTCAATATTTGTTTTTTTGTCTTTAAGACTAGAATTAAAAATTTTATATTCTTAGATGTCTTATTAATCTCAATAATTATTATTGTTAGCTAGCTTACTTGTTACTTTTCCCGGATTTATGTTTACCGTCTCTTAATCTTATGAAATTTTAAATAATTTTATCGTTTTCCGCCATTCCGTTGTTTTTTTCGATTTTTTTCTCTTATTTTTTAACCTCTTATTTTGCTTTTTAAGACGTTTTTTTCTTGTGAGCTATATTCTTATATGTCTTTTTCTTTTATATTTTGGCCTAATTTTTATATGAAAATTTTTTTATAACATAATCTTATTTTACTTTTTGACAAGCTTTTAGTCTATTTATAATACTTTTCTTTATGCTATTTATTAAACCGATATTTTGTATATGTTTTTATTTTATATCTTTGACTTTTTTTAATTTATTATTTTTTATTTTATATTTTTATTATTTATATTTTATTTTTTTTGTTTAATTTATATATTTTTTTTAAAATTATTCATAAATTTTAATTAATTTTATATTGTATTTTTTATATTTAATATTTAATATTATTTTACACTAATTTTTTTT